>DATKJP010000059.1:0-22430 GCA_035543635.1 Casimicrobiaceae bacterium | reverse complement strand
CGACGATCACGGCCGCCTGGAACCTGCAAGGGAGCGCGGCGCACTCAGCTTTCGCAGACGCAGCGCGGCATCAGTTCGATGTCGCGCTGCCGATCGCACCCAACACGATCGCGAAAACCGACACGCTGATCACACTGTGGCTCGGGCCGCGATCCTGGTTGCTGCTTACGGGCGCTCCCTCACGGCTGGTCGATATCGACGAGAAGCGCGACGAGATGAACGCAGCCGGCGGCGCATTGTTCGATGTCTCCGCCAGTCGAGTCGCGTGGACGATTTCGGGTCCCTACGCCGCAACCGTACTCGCGAAAGGATGCCCGCTCGACTTTCATCCGCGGGTGTTTCCGGCGCAATCGTGTGCGCAGAGCATGCTCGGACACGTCAGCGCGTTATTCGTGAAACCGACCGCGGCACCGGTCTTCACCGTCATGATCGCGCGTAGCTTCGCGCGCGATGCGTGGCACTGGTTGCTGGAGGCCGCTGCGCAGTATGGCGTCGAAGGTCGACCTCCGACAGCCATCAACGCGTCATGAAGCTTCGGCTAAGGACGCGAAAATCGTCAGTTCGCGGCGAGCAGCAGGTCCTCGAGCAGCGACGGCAAGACGTTCGCGTCGATTCCCAACGCAGCGACGGCATACTCGATGCGCGTCGCTCGCGCAACCCCCAGCACCGGAGTCGCCAGCTCGCGATACTTAGCACGCAGCTCGTCGTCGGATAGCGGATTTTCCGGGCCGCCGCGCGCTTGCGCCGGCCGCGACTCGAGGTTCCTGCCATCGGCGAGAGCGATGCGCACGCGGGCCCAGCGCTCGGCTGGGAAAAGTTTCGTGAACTCCGCGTCTTCGACCGGTTCGACGGCAGCGAGGAGACGCGCGACACGAGGATCCTCGAGCCCGCGAGCACCTACCTCATCTGCACCGATGCGCCCGAAAACCAGCGCTGCCGCCACCGGGAAGGCCAGGCTGTACTGCGCTTCCTCGGTCGTGCGCGGCAGCGTGCACCGCGAGCCGAGTGCGACCGCTTCATGGAAGCTTTCGATGGTGATGCGCTCGATCTGATCCGCGGTGAAGCGATGCTTGCGCTGCAGTTCGAGCACCGCTTCGACGGCAGGCTGCGCCCAGCGGCACACCAGGTAGGCCTTGAAGTATTGCTCGGTGATGCGCCAGCGCACGCCGAGATCATTCCACAGCGATGCGACGTCTTCGCGTTCGACCGTAAGCGCGGGCGCGCCGGTGAAACCCTCGCGCGCGAGCAGCGCTGCGGTCACGCCGGCGTGTGCGCCCCAGCCGGAGCCATCCTTCACCATCGTCGGCGATTCGCATGCGCGCATGATCTGACCGCGTGGCGCGAAATATTCGGCCATGCCGAGCGCGTGTCGCGTCCTGTCAGCGTCGAAGCCGAAGAAACGCGCGGCGAGTGCGGCGCAGCCCAGCGCGTTCCAGGCGCCGGAGCAGTGATAGTCCGGGACTGTCGCGTGCAGCGCGATGCCTGCGCGCGTGGCGACTTCGTAGCCGAGCACGAGAGAGGCGATAAACTCGCGCCCGTCTGTGCGGACTGTCGCGTCGGCGTCCGTCGCGTCGACGAGCGCGAGCAGCGCCGGCAACACCGCCGCACCCGCGTGTCCCTTGGTCAGCACGTGTCCGTCGTGCCCGTCGAGCGCGTCGATCGTCGTCGCGCCTGCGAACGCGGCGCCTGTGAGGCTGGCGCGGCGGCCGTCGAGCAGGATGCGCGCGCTCGGCTCGCCACGCAGCTGCGTCGCGGCGTAGGCGCCCGCAATCGCCGCCGCGCGCGTGCGGCTTGCGGCCGCGGCAATGCCAATCAGATCAAGAAGACTGCGCCGCGCGCTGGCGGCAACTTCGTCAGGCAGGCGATCAAACGCGAGCCCGCGCGCAAAAGCGGGCACATCCGCAAACACGGAAAGCGGCGCTCGGTCGTCCTCCGCCATGCGCCGGTCCGGAATCAGATGAGGCCGTTCGCCTTGAGGAAGCCCTCGGCCACTTCCTCGGGTGTCTTCTTGTCGACGTCGACGCTGGCGTTGAGTTTCGCCATTGTCTCGTCGTTGAGCTTCGCGGAAACGGCGTTGAGCGCGTCGGCGAGCTTGGGATTCTTGTCCAGCACTTCCTTGCGCACGACCGGCGTCAGGTTGTACGGCGGTGCGTAATGCTTGTCGTCAGTGAGCACGACGAAGTTGAAGGCTGGAATCCGGCCGTCGGTCGCGAACACCACCGCGGAATCGACCTGGCGGTCCTTGAGCGCGGTGTAGGTGAGCCCAGTGTCCATGCGCTTGACGTTGTCGCGGTCGATTTCGAAGCCGTACGCCTGCTGCCATCCCGGTAATCCGTCCGGCCGCGCATAGAATTCTGCATTCGACGCGAAGGTAAGCTTCGCGCCGCCCTTGATCGCCTTCGCGTAGTCGCTCATCGTCACGATGCCGCGCTTCTGCGCGTCGTCACGGTTCATCGCGAAAGCGTAGGTATTGTTCACGCGCGACATATTCAGCCAGACGATGCCCTTCGCGGCGTCGACCTCCTTGATCCTCTTGTACGCGTCCTCCGCCGAAGTGAACTTGTCGTTGATCTTGTTGAAGACGGTCAATCCGGTCCCCGTGTATTCCCAATAGACATCGATCTGACCGTTCTCCAGGGCAGCCCGCACCGCGGCGCTGCCCATGCCGGCCTTGCGATCGGGCGTGAAGCCCTTGGCCTTCAGCACCGCAACCGTCATCGCTGTCATGATCTGCTGCTCGGTGAACGACTTGCCGCCGACCACGATCGTCTGAGCCGTCGTGCCGCCGCAAATCAAGCCTGCCAGCGCGGCGCCGGCCAGCAACTTCGCGCATGCACATTTCATGACGAGCCTCCTCAGGGGGAAGATGCGTTTAGTTATGGCGCAGCGGGTTGACGCCGCGCGGGACGAGCCAATACTGCGCCTGACCGAACAAAAAATCCACGGCCACGGCGATGAGCGCCGTCGGGATCGCGCCGGCCAGCATCATCCCGTACTGCTGCAGGTCGATCCCGGTGAAGATTAGCTCGCCCAGCCCGCCGCCGCCAATCAGGAAAGCGATCGGAGCGGTTCCGACGTTGACCGCCATCGCGGTGCGCGCGCCGGCGAAGATCACGAACAGCGCGTTCGGCAGCTCGACGCGTCCGAGAATCGTCGACGGCCCCATGCCCATCCCGCGCGCCGCATCGAGCATATGGACGGGCACGGCGCGGATGCCTTCGTAGGTGTTGCGGATAATCGGCAGCAGCGTGGCGATCCACAGGCCGACGATTGCGGGCAATGCGCCGATGCCGAGAAAGGTCATCATCAGCGCGAGCTTGCCCAGCGTGGGGATCGAGGTCGCCATGTTGACCACCTGGATCGTCGCGTCGGCCCAGCGTTGCATCCATGGTCTCGACAGCCAAATGCCGATCGCCACACCGATGACAATCGCGGCCGAGCCGGAAATCGCGACCAGCACCAGGTGCTGCTTCGTGAGGTACACGATGTCCTTGCGGTAGCGCAGGATGTCATCGCTGAGACCGCTGGCATAGAGGCCCCAAGCGAGGGCGAGCGCGATCCCGAGCAGCACCCAGTACGGCAGCTGCGAGCGGTTCGCGGCGGCGGCCGTGCTCACGGCGAGTCCTCGATGGCAAGGCGCGCGGCAACGGCGTCGCGCGTGACGACCCCAATCACTCGTCCTTCGCCATCGATGCATCGGAGCGCTGCTGCGCCGTGCTCGAGGAAGAGCGCAGCTACGCGTCGCAGGTCGTCGTCGGGTGAAACCGCTGGCGCTTTCTTGTCGATCGAAGCTGCACCATCGTTCGTCATGACCTCGGCTACGCGAATCAGGCGCAGGCGCTTGAGCGTGCGATCCCTGCCAACGAAACTGGCGACGAAGGCATCCGCCGGACGCGCCAGCAGCTCGTCGGGCGCGGCAAACTGCACCAGCCGTCCCGAATGGAAGATCGCGATACGGTCCGCCATCTTCACTGCCTCGTCGATGTCGTGGCTGACGAAGAGAATCGTCTTGCGTAGCTTCTCCTGCATGCGCAGGAATTCATCCTGGACGGCTTCGCGATTGATCGGATCGAGCGCTGCGAAGGGCTCGTCCATGAGCAGCACGGGAGGATCGACCGCGAGTGCGCGCGCCACACCGACGCGTTGCGCCTGGCCTCCCGAGAGCTCGTTCGGATAGCGGTCGGCGAACTCTCCCGGTGGCAGCGCGAGGAGCGCGAGCAGCTCCTCCGCACGGCGGCGCCGGCGCGCCGAGTCCCAGCCCAGGAGCCGAGGCACAACACCGATGTTCTCGGCGACAGTCATGTTCGGAAAGAGTCCGATCTGCTGGATCACGTAGCCGATCCCGCGTCGCAGCTCGACCGGATCGACCGCATCGGTATCGCGGCCGGCAAGGAAAATCTTCCCGGAGGTCGGCGCGACGAGCCGATTGATCATGCGCAGCGTGGTCGTCTTTCCGCAGCCGGAGGGACCGAGCAGCACGCAGGTCTCGCCCTCGCGCACCTCGAGACTCACGCTGTCGACGGCCTTCACCGTGCCCTTCGGCGTGCCGTAGACCTTGCTCAGCGCCTCGAGGCGGATCACTGGTCAGCTTCCCTCAATTGCCGCGCCAATCCCTTCGGCGTCAGCCGCTTCTGCAGCGACAGCAGAGAGTAGTCCGCGGCGATTGCGAGCAGCCCGAGCGCGAGCGCGCCGGTGATGAGCTGCCGGATGTCGGACTGCGAGATGCCGCGGCTGATGAAGGTCCCCAATCCGCCCGCGCCGATGTACGCCGCGATCGCGGTGACGCCGATGTTGATCACCACCGCGATCCGGATCCCGGCGATGATCACCGGCAGCGCGATCGGTATCTCGACGCGCCCGAGCCGCTGCAATGCGGACATGCCCATGCCTACCGCGGCGGAATGCAATGCCGGATCGACATTGCGTATCGCGGTGTATGTGTTGCGAATGATGGGAAGCTGCGCGTAGAGCATGGCCGCGATCACGGCCGGCAGCCAGCCGATGCCCTGGCCGATCTTCGAGAGGATCGGGATCAGCACGCCGAAGAGCGCGATCGACGGAATCGTCATCACGATCGAGCCGAGATAGAGCACGGTGTCCGCGACGCGCTGGCTCTGCGTGATGGCGATGCCGAGCGGAACGCCGGTGATGATCGCTATGCCGACCGCGACGCTCACGATCGACAGGTGCTCGACCGTCCGCTCTCCGATCGCGGGCAGGTTGTGCAGGATGAACGCGAGCGTTTCCATCGCTTCTCCGTGGGCAGCGATTGTGCGATAGTTCGAATCCGCCGCCAACTGCGCAAGGTTCCCTTCATGACGACATCCCCGCCGCGATCTCTGCTACAGCGACTGGAAGACGGTCCGGTGATCTGCGCCGAGGGCTACGTGTTCGAGCTGGAGCGGCGCGGCTACCTCCAGGCCGGTGCCTTCGTGCCGGAAGTCGTGCTCGAGCATCCGGAGGTCGTGACGCAACTGCACCGCGACTTCGTGCATGCCGGCTCGGACGTCGTCGAAGCGCTCACCTACTACGCGCACCGCGAGAAGCTTCGAATCATCGGCCGCGAGCGCGACCTTGAGCCGATCAACCGTCGCGCACTCGAGATCGCGAAAGCCGTCGCGAAAGAGAGCGGGGCGCTCTTCGCCGGCGACATCTGCAACACCAACTTGTTCGATCCCGCCGATCCGGGGTGCCGCAAGACGATACACGCGATGTTCGAGGAACAGGTGGGCTGGGCGGTCGACGCCGGCGTCGATTACATCGTCGGTGAGACCTTCTCGTGGGCGGAGGAGGCGCTGGTCGCGCTCGAAGTCGTCAAGGCGGCGAAGCAGACCGCGGTCATCACGCTGGCTATGCACCAGGAAGACGTCACGCGAGAAGGCTGGAGCGTGACGGATACCTGCAAGCGCCTCGCCGACGCCGGGGCGGATGTGGTCGGACTGAACTGCATCCGTGGCCCCGAGACGATGCTGCCGCTATTGAAGCAGATCCGCGGTGCGGTGAAGACGCACATGGCCGCGTTGCCGGTGCCGTACCGCACGCACGAAGGCCAGCCCTCGTTCCAGTCGTTGCGCGACGCGCACTGGCACGGCGAGTGGGGGAGCCAGCCATTTCCGATCGCGCTCGATCCCTTCGTCTGCAACCGCTTCGAGATTGCCGAGTTCGGCCGTACCGCGCTGGCGATGAACATTCGCTATCTCGGCGTTTGCTGCGGCGCCGGGCCGCATCACATCCGCGCGCTTGCCGAGGCGGTTGGCAAGCGTCCGCCGGCTAGCAAGTATTCGGCCGACATGTCGAAGCATGCCTTCCTGGGCTCGCACGAGCGCATCAAGCAGGTGCAGAAGGACTACGCGCGCAAGCTCTGAAGCGCTAGTTTTTCTCCGCGAGCAGGTAGTAATCCGCGGTATAGGGTATCCGCACGACCGTCCCGAGCGAGGATTGGGAACAGCCCGTCTCGGGCGCGACACCGCCCACGGTGTTCACGCGCTGGACGCTTGTGATCCGACTGAAAGAGCCTTGCGCGCCATCTGATTTCGTGGCGAGCAGCAGCCAGGGTATGGCGTCGGCCTGCGGCGCATCCGCGCGCGCCTTCACCGTCCCAACGATCTTGCTGCCGTCGTTCGCCTCCCAGTGAGGGCCGGCGTAGTGCCTGCCAATCTTCTTGCCGCCGGCATCGAGGAGCTCGGCCTCCGGAGCGACGAAGCTCCATTCAAACGCGTCGGCCTTATCCTTCGCCGCCTTGCACTCGTAAATCTGCACGCCTCGCGCAGCGGCGACGATGGTCACAGATTCGTTCGCGCCCGGCTTGAGATTGTCCGGCACGTTGGCGGCAGGAGGGTTTTGCATGCTTGTGCAGGCTGCAGCGACCAGCGCCAGCGACGACACGGCCAACTTGCAATCCATGGGCTTCTCCTGGTGGATTCGTTCGGACGCGCGCCAGAGCAGGTCTCAGGCCGCCGCCGCGCTGTCGCCAATCGGCAGCTGGGCGATGATGCGGCGAACTTCGCTCGGCAGGAAGGGCTTCTCGATCACCGGGCGGCCACTCTCGGCGACGAACGTGCGCACTCCCGCTGCGAGCGTATCGCCGGTGACGAACACGACGCGTCCGACCTGTCCGGGCCAGCGCCGTTGAATCTCCTCGTAGAGCGAGCGCCCGTCGATGTCGGGCATGCGAATGTCGGTCAATATCGCGTCGTAGCGCTCCGCCGCCATGCGCTGGAGCGCCTCGCGACCGGAGCTGGCCGTCACCACGCGATGCTTCGCGCCGATCAGGATTTCGGAAAGCATCTCGCGAATCTCCGGCTCGTCGTCGACGATCAGGATCGTGCGCTGAGTCACGCTCGGCTTCCACGACGGGATCGTGTCCTCTGCCGCCGGTTCCACGCAGCCCGTGGGCAGCACGACGGTGAACACCGCGCCGCCTCCGCCTGGGCAATCGACGCTCAGGGTTCCTCCGTGCGCTTCGACCACGCCGAGGCTCACCGCCAATCCGACCCCGGTGCCGATGCCGGTGGGCTTGGTTGTGAAGAAGGGCTCGAAAATCCGTGCGCGCAGATGCTCGGGAATGCCGGGGCCGTTGTCCGCGACGTTGATGTGCACCGTGTCCGCACCCGGATCGAAATGTGTCTCGATGCGAATCGAGCGCGGCGCGGGCCGGTCCTGCAGCGCCTGCTGCGCGTTGATGATCAGATTGAGCAGCACCTGATGAAGCTGATCAGCGTCGGCGAGGATCGGCGGAATGTCGTCGGCGAGATCGAGCGAGACATCGACACCGCTGGTCTGGAGCGCGTAGCCGGTGATATCGAGCGCCGCCGACACGACTTCGTTGATCGCGACCGCGCCGCGCTCCGGCCGCTGCTGCCGCGCCATTGCGAGAAAGGTGCGCACGATGCGCGCGCAGCGCTCGGCCGCGGTGCGAATCTTCTCCGCCGCGGCCTGAGTAGCCGGATCGCCCTGTTCCTCGAGCAGCACCGCGCGCGCGACGACGACCGAGAGCGGATTGTTGAGCTCGTGCGCGACGCCCGCAAGCAGCGAGCCGAGGGCCACGAGCTTCTGGCGCTGGTGTAGCGCCTCGCGCTGGCGCGCCAGCTCCTGCGCCGAGCGCTTCTTCTCCGTAACGTCGCGCGTGATCGTCAGCACGTGAGGCTCGCCCCGGTATTGCATCGGCACGCCGTAGACCTCGAGCTCCATCAGGCTCCCGTCCTTGCGTTTATCGCTTACTTCCTGCGACGACGGCACGCCCGCCGCGACCTGCTGCAGGAACTGCGGGCTATACGACGGGCCCTTCCACGCGCCTGGGTTCTTCACGCAGCACAGCTCGCCGTCGCCGTGGCCATACATCCGCCACAGCGCAGGATTGGTGTCGACGATCTCGCCGGCTGCGTTCCACAGCGTCAGGCCGTCGATCGACGCGTCGAACATGGAGTGATAGTGCTCCTCGCTCGCCCGCAGCGCCTCTTCGGCGCGCTCGCGCCGCGCGATGTCTTCGTGCAGCCGTTTTTGGGTGTGCGACACCTTGAGCGCCATCGCGTCGAAAGCGCGGCCGAGCCGCCCCAGCTCGTCGCCCCCACTGAGTGCGCTGCGCGCGGCGAGATTGCCCGACGCGATCTGCTCGGCAGCGTCGACGAGACGCGCGGTGCGGCGCGTGAGCAGAAAGTGGAACACCAGCCACATCGCAAGCGCGAGCGCGGCCACCCATCCTGCCCAGTAGAGCGATTGCTGTTCGACCTGCGCACGCGCCTCCGCCTTGTAGCGCTGGAGGTCGTAGCCCAGAAACACACTGCCGGTGCGCGACGGACGGATCGCGTCACCGACGCCCCCCATCAGGATCCCGGCGTGACCGAGCAGCTCGTTGCCCCTCGCATCGCTGGTGATGCCCGCACGGCGCTGACGGATGTCCCCGGCGGCTTTGTCGAGATCGAATTGCGGCAGCGCTTCCGAGATTGGCCGGCCGAGCCAGGCGAGCCGCGTCGTCGCGATAACCTGGTTCTTGTCGTCGCTCATCGCGGCGAAAGTGACGTCGTGGTTGTGCGCGAGCACGGCGATCTCGTGCTGCGCCCCCTGCAGGTCACCCTTGAGCAGCAGATACTCGAGCGTGCTTTGCAGGCGGGACATCTCCTGCGCGAGGCGCTTGCGGCCGTCATCCTCGGCCTCGCGCTCCGCCTTCGGCACGTGATAGAGCAGGTTCACCGCCGAGAGCGTCGCCGCGAACACGAGCAGCACGAGCGGCACCGTGATCTTGAGCGGCGGCAGGCCGAACTTCATTGCTTGAGGCTCTCCAGCGGGCCCGGGGCGAGGAACTGCTCGATCTCGACGTTCTTGTTGAGCAGCTTCGCTTCGAGCATCAGTGCGAGGAGCCGGCGGCCGGTCACGGCCAGCTCCGGCTTGTTCCCGCCGAGCATCGTCAGATTCTCAGCGCGCGACGGCACCCGCAGGCCCTGCAACGTGGCTAGGAACTGTTCGGCCGACGTTTGCTGGCGGATGGCCATCCGCCGCGCCGCATCCTTGGGATCGCGTTTCATGTAATCAGTCGCGTAGAACCAGCCGGACAGCAGTGTCTCCAGCGCCTTGGGTTTGCTGTCGATGACGCTCTCGCGTACCGCGACGAGATCGACAATCTCGCCCGGAATCTGGCTGCTGTCGAACAGGATACTGCCGCCGGCGCGCAGGAACTGGTTCCGATACGGATCGAAGGTGACCGCGCCGTCGACCTGACCCTTCACGAACGCGTCGGTCTGCTCGTTCGACTCCAGATGCACCACATTGACGTCGCTCGCCTGCATGTTGTTCACGGCGAGCGCACGGCTCAGCACGAAAGCGCCCAGCGCGCTCGATTCCACGGCGACCGACTTGCCCTTGAGGTCTCGCATCGAGCGCATGCCGCCGCGCCCGACCACGACATCCGCGCCGTGCGATACGTCGATCACGAGGACGATCTTGGGCCCCATTCCGTCGGCTGCGAGGGCGAACAATTCGTCGAGGCTGATCACCATGCCGTCGATTGCCTGGTTGCGGTAGGCGCGCATCACCTCGCTTGCCGAGGGATATTCGACCAGCTGAACCACCGCAGGATCGAACCGCCCGAGCTCGCGCGCCAGGTAGAGCGGCTCACCGCCGATCCACACGTTGGTACCGATGCGAAGCGCGGTCTCCGGCTGCCGCATGCAACCGGCGAGCGAGAAGAGCATCGCAGCGAAAGCAAGAATCCACCACAAGCGCGGTCGTCGGGACATTGGTCTCACCTTCCGTCCGGAACGAACATGTACCCCTCGTTGCGTATCGTGCGGATGAAACGCGGATGCTCCGGATCCGGCTCGATCTTCTTGCGCAACCGCATGATCCGCAGATCCACGCTGCGGTCGAAGGGATCCCAGTCCTGCTTCTGATGCAGGTTGAGGATGCGCTCGCGCGAGAGCGGCCGGTTGGGGCTTTCAGCGAACGCCTTTAACAGATCGAACTCGAGCG
Organism: Casimicrobiaceae bacterium; assembly: GCA_035543635.1. Lineage (GTDB taxonomy): Bacteria > Pseudomonadota > Gammaproteobacteria > Burkholderiales > Casimicrobiaceae > PALSA-1003. The sequence continues at coordinate 11,966 of DATKJP010000059.1, read as the reverse complement.
ACGAAATCGCCACCTCGTTTCCGTTCTCGTCGGTGAGGCGGTGCGCGGCGATGTCGAGCACGCAATGGCCGATGCGCACGCGCTCCGCGCCGAGGTCGCCGTGCGCGTCGTTCGAGGTGCGGCGCAGGACGCTCTTCACGCGCGCCATCAGCTCGCGCGGATCGAAGGGCTTCGGCACGTAATCGTCGGCGCCCACTTCGAGCCCCACGACGCGGTCGACCACCGTCGACGCCGAAGTGAGCATGATGATGGCGAGCTTCGCGTAGCGCTCGCGCAAGTGCCGCGCGAGCATCAGCCCGTCCTCGCCCGGCATGTGAATGTCGACCAGCGCGAGGTCGATCGGGCGCTCTGCGGCGATCGTCTTCGCAGCCTCCGCGCTCTCGGCGCCGATGGCGGCGTAACCGTGGGTCGCGAAGTATTCCTCCAGCACCTCGCGCACGTCGGGCTCGTCGTCGACGATCAGGATGGTGGCGCGCACGAACGCCTTTCGCTCTGCCGGTTTCTCGCGGGTGCGCGTTCCCCTCGCGCCCGTCGAGTGAGAGCGTGAATCGTACAACGCCTGCGTAGCGATGTCGCGGTCCATGGTTTTCTCCCGGATGCAAGGATAAACCGGCACGGGAGCACGCGATACGCCGCTGGGCGCCGTTGAAACAAACGAAACAAAAATGCCCGCCCTGCGAAATCCCCCTGCTGCACTGCGTCTCTAGACTTCATCACACGATCTGAACGGAGCAAGTGATGAGCAAAGCATGGGATGACGACGGCCCCGAAGCCCGGAGATTTCGAATCAAGGCTGCGTCTGGGTTGCTCGCTTTTTACGCGGCGCTGCACCTCGCGGTGGGGGCGCTGATACAGGTGCTTACCCCGGCGGAGGCGATGGCGGCAGTTGCGCCCGTCGCCTGGAGCCCGCAGGTGCCCGCGAGCTCTGATTCGCAACCGACTGTGATGGTTTGTTCCACTGACGTGAAGGTGAAGACATGAATGCATCGACTCGATTGAGCACACTGTCCGCGACGGAAGAGGCAGCGCGCGCGGCAAACGTCGTCGCGCCCGTCGTTCGCTTGCGGAGCGGACCTGCCGGCAACGACGCGGCGGTCGCAGAGTCGCTGGTATTGCGGGATGAAGGCGACGCCTTGGCGCGGCACCCCGCCGCGTCGAACGGTTTCGCCGAGGCGGCACCGACCGGCCTGCCGTATCCGGGGTGGCCCGGGATCTACGAGCTGTACCAGCGGGCGCGCGCCAACCGATCGGCGGCTCTCGGCGAGATGATCGCCGCGGCGTCCGACGCAGTGGCTGCGACGGTGCGCCGTGCGTATGCGCGCTACCAGCAATACCGGGCTGCCCGCGCCACGTACGACGAGCTCAGTGGCCTCGACGATCACGCGCTCCGCGATCTCGGGATGAGCCGTGACGAAATCCCGTCGTTCGCGGCGGAAACGGCGGGGCTCGCGGACCAGACGCGCGTGCGAGTGCGGCAGACGGCTTACGGCCTTGCAGACTTTTCGGATGCGTGAATCGCTGCTAAATGACCTTGCGCAAAGGAGAAACGATGCACCGATATGATCTTTCGATCCCGCGCCTTGCACTGGGTGTCGCTGCGGTGGCCATGACGGCGCTGAGCATCGTTGTATTCGTGGTTGCCCCGGCGAGCGTCGAGGCGGCCGCGCACGATGCCGAGCCGGCGACCAAGGCGACGCTGGCCTCGATCAAGGCTGCGAGCGACACCGCGATCGACCTGGTCGCGCTGCACGAAGAGGAGGCCAAGCTCGTGGCGCCGTGCATGCTGTCCGGCACCCACACTGGAGATTCGAATGACTAAGCAAAGTGAATACGCCGGTTCGTGTTTTTGCGGTGCCGTGCGCTTCACCCTGACCGGTGCGCCGGTCGCGATGGGCTATTGCCATTGCGAGTCCTGCCGCCATTGGTCGGCGGGACCGGTCAATGCGTTCACGCTGTGGAAGCCCGATGCGATTCGAGTCACGCAGGGTGGGAACAAGATCGGCACGTACAACAAGACCGAGCGCAGCTACCGCAAATGGTGCAAGAGCTGCGGCGGGCATCTCTATACCGAGCACTCGGGCTGGGGCGTGACCGACGTTTACGCGGCGGTCATTCCCGGCCTCGAGTTCAAGCCGGGCGTGCACGTCAATTACCAGGAGGCCGTCCTGCACATGAAGGACGGCTTGCCGAAGCTCAAGGACTATCCGCAAGAGATGGGCGGCTCGGGGCAGAGCGTTGCCGAGTGAAGCTCGTTCCGGGCACTACTGAACGAGGCCCGCGGCAGAGCGTGGCGGAATGACCGACGACTGCTCGATGCTCTCGAACACGGCGAGCTGGATGCGGCTGCCGCCTGCGTCGCCGAGGAACGAGCGCATCCCCGCGAAGAGCTCGGCCGCTTCGGCATAGCGTCCTTCGCTCCAGGCATCGAGCGCCTTCAATCCAGGCTGTGTGACGAGACGCGCGCGCAAGGCGGCGTAGTCGCCGCTCTCGGTGCAGCGCTCGATCGCCTGCGCCAGGCGTTGCGCCCGCGCCCTCTCTCCCGCGCTCAGATGCGCGAGCGCCGCATGCAGGTCGACGAACGGCCAGAATCCCGCCGTCGCGCTGTCGAAGAGATCGGATAGCTTGCGCCAGCGCTCTTCGGCGACGACGCCTTCGAGCGCGAGCCGCCACAACAGCCCGGCGGCGTCGCAGGCCTCGAGCGGCGATTGCGCGCTCGCGGGCAGCAGCCACTCGTCGAAGATCTCGAGCGCGGACTCTATGTTGCCGTCCTCGACCTCGAACATGGCGAGGTGCTAGGCGTTGTGCGTGCGCATGCGACTCTCGCGCGCCCAGTGCGCGCGCTGGGCGCGCATCCATCGCACACCTTCGTGATGCTGGCCGGACTCGGCGAGCGCGTGCGCAATGGCGTGCACGGCCATCGGGCAGGATGGCGATCGCGCCAGCGATTCCCGCCCAAGGGCTTCGGCACGCGCGGCGTCGCCGTTCTCGGCGTGCGCGAAAGCGGACATGCCGAGCACGAAGCGGAAGCCCCACTCGCCGGGCTCCCACTTCGGCGCGACCGTTTCGACGACGCCGCAGAGCCGGTCGTGCTGGCCGAGAAAGAAGTAGCACGATTGCGCGAGCCGCAGCGCCAGCAGATCCTTGGGCCAGCGGTCGAGGATGAACGCGTAGCTTTCCGCCGCCAGCAGAGGATTGCCCGAGAGCCACGCTTCGGCTGCGGCAAGGTGGGTGCGCGCTCGCGGCGAAGGCGAATGCGCCTTGGACGTCGCGACCAGGCGCGCGATCGCCGGGAGCGTCTCCGGAACTTTGGCAATCACACCCGCCGCGGCGCGAATCGTCTGTGCGCGCACGAACTCGGGGTGCTCGGGACCGATGTCGCGAATCTCGCCGATCGGATCGCCGACCGCGCAGATGAGATGCTCGAGTGCTTGAGAGGTCACATGCGTCATGCGGCCAGTCTATCGGACGCATGTAGCGCGAGAATTTCGCCGGGAGCGCAATCTTGTTTCGTTCTTTTCGCGAGCGGCGTCGGCAGCCGTGAACGGAAAACTTACATCGCGCTTACATTGTCTGCTGCAGCGCCGCGAACTTCATCCGATCGCTCCCGAGAAACGTCCGGTCGTCGGCTGCACCTTTGCTCGGCAAGCGAAAGTGACAGCATGCACATCGCCGATCATTGCCGGCATTGCGCATGTCCATCTATCGCCCGTTCCAACGCTCGCCGCGTAGCGATGTACACCAGGTCGGCGAGCACGTCGTTGGTCCAGACATGGACCAGCAGCGGGAGAGCTCGCATTCGAGCGGGCAGGATTGGACGAGCATGAGGAAAGCGCGTCCCGCCGAAACGCTTCTACCGGTCGCGACGCGGTGGCTCGCCACGCTGCCGTTCGACTGCTATCCGCTCGCGCTCGCCAAGAAATTTCCGCGCATTGCGAATGCGCTGGCGACGTTCTGGACGAGACCAGACGCGTTGACGAGCTATCTGGGCGAGCTGCTCGTCGACAGGCGAGGCGGGCGCAAAGGCTTCCCCCTCGACGTCCTCGACGAGCTGTACCAGCTCAAGGCGTATTACACCAGCCTGCATCCGGAATTTTCCTCGCGCTGACCGCGAGATCGGGCTACATCTGCTTGAACAGGTGGCTGTAGCTGCGGCTCACCTCGAGCTTCTCGTCGCTACCTTTGAGATGCACGATCTGCTTGCCGCGGAAGTCGCGACTGATCTGTGTTATCGCGTCGACGCGGACCACTGTCGAACGATGGATCTGCCAGAACTCCTTCGGGTCCAGCTCGTCGATCAGCTCCTTGATCGGCTTGCGGATAAGGGCTTCGAAGCCTTCGGTCTGCACCCGCGTGTACTTGTCTTCGGCGCGGAAGAAGAGAACGTCCACGGTCGGAATCATTCGGATGTTGGCGCCCACGCTCGCCTGCACCCACCGGATGTATTCGCGCGGCTTGAGGCCCTCGGTTCCGATTCGGAGCGATAGTTTCTCCAGCAAGTCGTCCATCGGCTCTGGTTTCTGCTGCAAGCGGTCGCGCAGGCGGCTGCAGGTGACCGCCACGCGCGCCGGCTGCACCGGCTTCACCAGGTAGTCGATCGCGCCATGCTCGAAGGCGCTGATCGCGTACTGGTCGTAGGCGGTGACGAAGACGACGTGGACCCGGCCGGCGAGAGCCTGCGCCGCCTTGATGCCGTCCATCTCGGGCATCCGAATGTCGAGAAAGACGATGTCGGGCTCGAGGCTCTGCACCATGGCCACCGCTTCGCGGCCGTTCACCGCCTCGCCGACGATAATGAGCTCGGGCCACGCCTGCTTCAGGTGACCGACGATCTGCTCGCGCATCAGGCGCTCGTCGTCGGCGACGACAGCAGTGGGAGCGGGTCCGGCGTGCATGCGCTAGGTTGGCGAGCTCGTGGCGGGGGTGACTTCGTAAGGCACTTTGATCGTGGCGCAGGTGCCGCCGGCGGGCGGCACGGTGATGATCAGCTCGGCGCGCCCGGGATACAAGGCCTTGAGGCGCTCGCGAATGTTGGCAAGTCCCACACCGCCTTCACCCTTCGGCGCGAAACCGACGCCGTCGTCGCAGACGTGCACCGCGAGCTGGCCATCGACGATCTCGGCCCTGATCGTGAGCGTGCCGCCGGTCCCTCGGGGTTCCAGGCCGTGCTTGATCGCGTTCTCCACCAAGGTCTGCAGCATCATCGGCGGAAAGACGGCGGACTTCAATCCTTCCGGCACGGTCACGACGGATTGGAGACGCTGCTCCATGCGCATCTGCATGATCTCGAGAAACGCGTTGGAGAGATCGACCTGCTGGCCCAGCGTCGGCCGCGTGCCGTCGCGCATCTGCGGGATCGCCGAGCGCAGATAGCGAATGAGGCTCTGCTGCATCTTCGAGGCGCGCGGGGGATCGGTCTGGATGAGCTGGTCGATGCTCGCCAGCGTATTGAACAGGAAATGCGGCTCGATCTGTGCCTGCAGCGCCTGCATGCGCGCTTCCATGGCGGTGCGCTCCAGCTGTTCGGTGTCGGCCCGCTGCTCGGCCCGGCGGGCGGTCAACTCCGCCCTGTGCTTGCCGCCGGCTACCACCTTGATGATCGAAGTGACGACGATGAAAAGGAAGAACGCGTGCGGCTTGTTCAGGATCGCAGCGACGAGCAGCAACAAAGCGTAAACGATCAGCAGCGTCTTCCACGACACGACGGCCAGCCACTCGAAGAAGCGCCACCACAGTTCGACCAGAACCCGCCAGAGGTCTCGCAGGGTCTGGCGAGTGTTGGGCGGCTGCAACGGCGGCGGGGAGGTGCCGGGGTCGGTCGCCTTGCTTGCACTGCTTGGGTCGGAGCTCATTGCGGGTGCCATTTTGCCTCGAAGCGATTCGTATTGGAGCGAGGCTAACCGAGGGCGTCGGCGACCTCCACCATGGCCGGACACAATGCACGTCGGGAGGGATGGACTGCAGGAATGACGTCGCCGGCCGCAGGGGAGCCCGGCCTTGTAGCTGCGGGAGCAAAGTGATTAGATGGCGACGACAAACCAGGGGAGGAGATCAAATGGCACTGGACCCGGTAACGCTGATGTTTGCCGCGACCATGATTGCCTCGCCTCCGCAGCCTCCGGTGACTCCCAGGAAGAAGACTGCGGCGGTGAAGACCTCGCTCGTGCAGCAGGACGAGCGCTTCGGCGACTTCGCAAAGGCCGTGCTGAAGTGTTACCACGGAACGGCGCGCTACCTGGGTGCGGCAATCGACAAGCGCCCTTGGGCCGAGCAGAGCAAATACGGTGCAAAGGGTTCGGCGCTGATCACGATCGATTACGTGGGCTTGAGCAACACAAATTACACGATGACCATCGGTGTGCTCGCGAAGCCCGGAGCGGTCAAGACGGTGATCACGGTCGACACGGCGAAGATCCACGCCTACGAGCAGTGCGAGCTGGGGGACTGGGTCGCGGTGAAATGAGGCGGGTCTGCGGGAAGCCGTGACACCGTCAGGTCGAGTACAGCGTCGCGGCGAAGACCACGACATGGTACGCCTGCAGAATCACGAACAGCGCTGCGATCAGTGCGACGACCGTGATCGATCGCCGCAGCCGCCGCAATCCGAACACCGTGTCGAGCGCGACATACAAGTACCAGGCAAGCCCTGCGGCTTCGAGCCCGGTGATGATCAGGTCGAGATTATGAGGACCGACGGTCAGTAAGAGGTTTTTACCGGCGAGTCGAAACGCGAGTGCCGCCATCGGAAACAACACGGAAAGCCAGAGCAGCGTGAAGGCGAAAAAGTGCGTCGCGAAAACGAGTGCACGATGGAAGGGCTCGCGGCGATCGATCGTGAGCGCGCCGAGTGCCGCGGCGAAGAAGGGCAGCATGACGATCACCAGCGACTTGGCGTGCACGGCTTCGAGCGCGTCGAAGATTTCCGCGTAGGTGCCGCTGTCGGAGACGCGGCCCGGCTTGTGCGCGAAGAGCCAGGTCGTGATCCAGCGTGTGGAGTCCTGCGCGAGGTGAGCTCGCAACGGCCAGCTCAGGATGCCGAGTCCGCTGAGCGACTGGATTAGGAAGAAGACCACGTTGACCCAGAGGAACAGCGACAGCGGCGTCAGATAGCCGACGCGTCGCCCGTGCAGCCAGTCGCTGGTGAGGCGGCCAGGCGGCGACACGAGCGCGACGAGGCTCGCGCGAGCGCGTCCGGCAAAGGACTGCGAAGGCTGGGAATCGTAGCCGAAGGGCGCCGGTGCTGCATCGGCGCCACCGAGCATCCGCTCGCCGCAGTTGCTGCAATAGCGCGCCGTCGCCGTGGAGCCGCAGCTCGGGCAGATCTGAGCCGTCACACTACTGTCGCTCGATCTTCGGAACGTTCTCCAGATTCGCCGCCCACTCGTTCGCCGACCGGCACCAGATCTGCCTTTGCGGCGGAAGCTGCGCGCGCTGGTCGAGGGCGCCGACGCGCAGCGAGTACATCTGCGGATCAGTGACCGCGGACGCGTAGATCGCTGAGCCGCAATTCGCGCAGAAACCTTGCGCGCGCTTGTTACCGCTCTCCGCCGTCTTGACGTAGATCTTCGGCGTGCCGCTGATGAGCTTGAAGTTTTCCCTGGTCGCGGGCACGGCCACTCGGTACGGCGCGCCAGAGAACTGCTGGCAATCGGTGCAGTGACAAGCGCTGACCTTGGCGGGATCGACTTCCGCTTCGTAGCGAATCGCACCGCATTGGCATTGACCGGTGACTTTCATGGCCGTTTCTCCTGATCGATGGGGGGCGAGAGGCACCGGCGCTTCCGATTTCCTCTCGAATTTATACGACCATCGAGGGACAAATTATGCTGCAAGGCTGGCCCGGAACGTGTTGTGCGTCTGATATTTATGGCCATCCGGGCACCGAGTCCTACATAACTGCTACCCGTTGTCCTACAAGAGAATCGGACCCGCGCTGATTCCGGCACCTGGGCAGGCAAGCCTATGGTGGGCCGTTGCTGGGCCGCTCGAAGGGAGCTGAAGCAACGAGCGCGATGAGCCAGCCGTCCAAGCCTCTGCGGATCTACGTGGTGGAAGATTCACCGCTGATCCGGCGCTCGCTCGCTTCCGTGATCGCGGAGGCGGGCGGAGAGTTGGTCGGCGTCAGCGCTGACGCTGAAGGCGCCATCAGGAACCTGGTCGTCCATCACCCGGACGTGATCCTGATTGACATCCGCCTCGAATCCGGCAACGGCTTCGACGTACTACGAGCTCTCCAGCAATACAACCTCGCGCCGGGCGCACGCAAAGTCGTCATCACCAACTATGCGCACGCCGAATACAAGGAGCTTGCCGTTCGGCTCGGCGCCGACGAATTCTTCGACAAGACGCACGAGATGTCGCAGGCCGTCGAGCTGATCAACACGATGGTGAAGCAGAAACGCCGCGGCACCGCGATGGCGCAGCACTAGTAACAGCTATTCTTCGGGAACCTCGATATCGAGCAACGGCGCGTATTGCTGCGCGCCGAAGATATCGGGATCGCCCGGGCTTCCGCTCGGACGCAGCCGGTAGATCGTGAATTTGATCGCGTTAGCCGGATCGAACTCGACGAAGTCGGCAATTCGCTCCGGCGGCAACCGATAGAGCGCGCAAACCGACTCGCGGGTGAGGATTCGTGACCGCTTCACGCGCTCGTAGGTCGCGCGGTCGTTGAAAATGATGTCGAAAGTGATCAGGTCGACGCCGGCGTTCTTGCTGCGCACCGTCTTCGCGAGCTCGGAAAGCTTGCGTGTCTTCATCGTCGACAACTCAGACTCCGGCGGAGGTCATGTGCGTTGGAAACAGCTCAAGCGGATCGTCGCAGCGCAGCGTGTGGTTGATCGTCCATCGATACGCGGGACTCGCGCGGAGCACTTCGTCGAGCGCAAACGCAACCGAGCCGGCCGAACCCTTCACGTCGGGCAGCCGCGCATAGAACATCTGACGCGTCCCGATCATGCACACTTCCTCGGCCATTTCGGCCGTCGCTGCGACGCCCTGGACCAGGATGCACAGCTCGTGCGCCGGCTGATCGCGCATGGGTTCCAGCTCACCCATGATGCCGTCGCGGCCGTAAACCGTGTAGTAGAGCTCGTAGCTGGCCTCTCCGAAGCGCTCGCGGACCTTGTCGCGTGCCCACGCGATCACGTCGTCGACGTGGGCGATCGTGTAGGGATCGCGGATGCCGACCATGCCGACGTAGCGTTCGCCGACCTTGCCCGAGCCTTCGAGCTTGACCCTTAACTCCGGCGCGGGCCGGAACGTCGCTCCGGTAATGCGCGTCGTCCTCTCCGAGCGTTGCTCGTAGCGGCATTCGGACATGTCGAGCGTGCCTCCGGCGACGTGCTCGAAGTACGGATTCGCGCGCTCGTACATCGCATGACCAGCAACGGAGGCGACGGTACACCGCTGCGCCGGATGCATCGCCGTCACCTCGACAGCGTCGGCGGTGACCTCGCCCAGAACAGTCTCCTTCCCGCCATAAGGCTCGGCGCAGAATGACGCGCACTCGAGCACCTTGCCCAGGTAATAGGCCTGCGCCTCGGGAAAGCCGTGATGAATCGCCGGCGCGGCGAATACGCAGCTGTCGCTGCTGCGCCCGCCGATGATCACGTCCGCCGATCTGCGCAGCAGCTCGATGAATGGATGCACGCCCGCCATCGCAACGATACGCGCGGTCGCATCCAGCTCCGACTCGTCGAGCGCGGAGTGTCCTTCAAGCCCCGGGACGGCGTCTCCATTCCGCATGCGGCGCCGCAGCTCTTCGCAGTCGATCTCGGAATAGAAGTAACCGAGCTTGAAGCGCGGCAGTCGGTGCTTCTCCGCGAGCTCCTTGACGATGCGCACGTAGAGGTCGACGCGGCTGTTGGAGCCGGTATCGCCGGCGGAACCGATGATCATCGGCACTCCGAGTTCGCGCGAAGCGAGCAGCATCGCTTCGAGATCTTGAGTCTGCCAGGCGAGCGGGCTCGTCGACGTGTCGGTGCCGAGCGGCACGGGCCCCACGTCATCGCTGCCCGAATCGGCGGCGATGTAGTCCGGATGCGCGGCGACGCCGAGCCGGAAGCTCTCGACGCGCAGCGGCGCGAAGCCGAGATGCCCGTTGGGACAGATGATGCGCAACGAATGCACGCCGATGCGAGTCGTCGAGACAGCCGGAGATCATAGCAGAGGCATTCGATGCGTCGTGCCGACATGGACGCGCCGAGGCGCGCACGTTACGATGCCGTGATATTTTGGTCCGACCGGTGAGGCAAAACGTGACGCGTGCTGCTCTGCTCCGACTGACGCTTTTCGCGGCTGCACTCGGAGTCGGAGCAACGGCCGCGTACGCGCAGCAGATACCAAGCCTGATCCGGATCGTCGTGCCGTTTTCGGCCGGTGGAAGCAACGATGTGATCGCCCGCGCAATGACCGAGCCGCTCGGCAAGCGACTCGCCGCTACGGTCATCGTCGACAACAAAGCTGGCGCCGCGGGCGTCGTCGGGACCGATTTCGTGGCGAAGTCGCCGCGCGACGGTTCGGTGCTCCTGCTCACGTCATCGAGCTTCCTAACGGCGGCCGCGACGCAGCCGCATCTTCCGTACGACCCGATCGCGGCGTTCGCGCCGGTGGCGATGATCGGACGCGGGCCGATGCTCGTCGCCGTCCCGAGCGACACGCCGTTCAAGAGCCCGGCCGATATCGTCACCGCGGCGCGAGCGAGACCGAATGCGTTGAACTACGGCACCGCGGGCGTCGGCTCCATCGCGCATCTCGCGACCGAGCTCTTCGATGATGCCGCGGGCATTCGCATGACGCACGTGCCGTACAAGGGTGCGTCGAACAGCGCGCTCGACCTCGCTGCGGGCCGCATCGACGTGATGATCTCCAACTACAGCACCATCGCTCCGCTCGTGACGGCCGGCAAGATCAGAACGATCGCGGTCACCTCGAGCAAAGCGCAACCGGCCTTTCCGGGCTTGTCGCCGCTCGCTTCGGCGGCACCCGGATTCGACGTGGACATCTGGGTCGGCGTGTTCGCGCCCGCCGGGACGCCCGCCGCGCTCGTCGAACGCCTCAACCGGGAGATCAATGCCATCGCCGCCTCGACCGACCTGCAAAGCGTTCTCGAGCCCGACGGAACACTACCCGCGGCGATCACACCCGCTGCCTTCGCCGCGCGGCTCAAAGACGAATTGACGCAGTGGAAGAAGACCGCTGCCGACCACAAGATCGTTGCGGAGTGAGCAAGACAAAATCGCCTCTCAGGGCGCTTGAACGGATTACTGCGTCCGCGGCTAGTCGCCAACCTGGAGTCATTCGTGCCCTCATCCATGCGCAGGATCGGAATCATCGGAGTCGGCTTCGGCGCCCAGGTTCACGTACCGGCGTTTCGGTCCGAAGGCTGGGAAGTCGCAGCCATCTGCAGCCGCTCTCGCGAAAAGGCGCAGAAGGCCGCCGCCGAAGCGGAGATCAAAGACGTCTATACCGATGCGATGGATATGATCCGGCGCGACGATCTCGCCGCCGTGTCGATCATCACGCCTCCGGGCGCCCACCACGCGCTCTCGATCGCGGCGCTGCGCGCCGGAAAGCATGTTCTGTGCGAGAAACCCTTCGCTCTCGACGTCAAGCAAGCCAAAGAGATGCTGAGCGCCGCTGAAGCATCCAGGCGCACCGCGATGATCGCGCACGAGTTCCGGCACACGCCGCAGCGCCGCTACATCAAGCAACTCCTGAACGAAGGATATGTCGGCAAGTTCCGGCTGTGCACGATCGAGCTGTTCCTCGACCGCTACGTCACCAAGGAACCCCGGCCGTTCACCTGGATCGCGCGCAAATCGGACGGCGGCGGCCTCCTCGGCGCGCTCGGCTCGCACTACATCGACGGGTTGCGCGACTGGTTCGGCGAAGTTGCTTCCGTGAGCGGCTGGCTCGCCACGCTTCGCCCGGAGCTCGTCGATACCGCGACGGGAAAGAAAGTCCAG
>DATKJP010000058.1:0-2223 GCA_035543635.1 Casimicrobiaceae bacterium | reverse complement strand
CGTCCTCGCGTTCACCTACGGTCCCGGCGGAGCCGAGCAGCGCGTCTACTCGGCGCTCAGGGATTTCGGCCGGCAGCTGCACGAGACGCTGGGCCTCAGCGTGTTTACCCTCGTGCTGCTCCGGCTGGCATGGCGAGCTTTGGACGTGACGCCGGATGACTCGTCGACACCGCGTTGGATGAGGGTTTCGTCCAGGATGGTTCACGTGATCCTGTATGCGCTGCTGCTCCTTCTTCCACTAACCGCGATCTCCGGCGCCTGGCTCGAGGGTCACCCTCTCACGCTGCTCGGCGGCATCAGGATCGGCCCGTGGCTCAGGGAGGTGCATTCGCTTGGAAGCTCCATCGCGACGCTTCACACCTGGCTGGGCGACACGATCCTGTGGGTCGCCGGCGTGCACGCCGCCGCAGCGCTGTACCATCACTTCGTCCTGAGAGATCGCGTGCTGCGATCAATGCTGCCGGGATTGGCGAACGAAGCCTAATCCGAGCGGATCGTGATCTGGCCCGCGAGCAGTTCGGCCTTCAAATCGTATTCTCCGTCGCCGCTCGCCCTGAACGACCGACTGACCCCGCTGATGTCGACCTTCCAAGGGCGCGCGGTGATTTCGCCCGCGAGTACCGACGCGCGCACGTTGCGATAGCGGCTCGAGTCCCCGACGCGAAGGTCCATCTCGCCGGCCATCATCTCGACGCTCAGGCTGCCGGTCACCCCCTGAACCGCCAACTCGCCGGCGCTCATCTCGATAGAAACGTTGGACTGGCGCGGCACCTCGATGCGGTAATGCACCTGATCGCCAGGGCCCTGAACGGAGAGCGACGCCTCCTTCGGGCCGGATCGCTGCAGCTTTACACTGACCGCATGCTCGTCCCTGTCAGATTTGGCGCGCCACGAGATGGTGATCTTGTCGTCCGGCACGCCGACCACTTCCATGTCGCCATGGTCGAGCTTCATGAGGATCGTTCCGCCGGCGGGAAAGCCGATACTCGTGGGGTTCGAGCTCGGTTCCGCCGCGATCGCTGCCCCGGAAGCCGCCAGCGACGCGGCGAGCCACAGCAGCACGACCGAACAGGTCCGGATATGGGGGTTCATTGCCAGCCTCCCTTGCGCAAGGGCCATGAAGCTTGGATGCCGTAAGAGCGACGTACGGATTCGGAATCAGCTCTGGCCAAGCACGTCGAGTATTCTTCATCAACGCCCTTTCGGTGCCATGATACCGACCGTCATGCGATTCGCCGTACTGGTTTTGATGGCGGTGACTTCGTCCGTCGTCTCCGCTCAGGGTGCGAGGCCCGCGGCCGAGACGCGCATCTGGGATGTACGCGCGAATCGCTTCGTGGGCGAATCAAAGCTCGTCACCGAGCTTGCCGCTGCACGCTACCGTCTGCTCGGTGAAGTCCACGATAACGCCGCTCATCACGTCATTCGCGCGCGGCTGATCGCCGCGATCGCCTCGACCGGGGCGCGTCCGGCGGTGGTGCTCGAGCAGTTCGATCTCGATCACGACGAAACTCTGATCGCGGCCCAGGCCGGGGGCGCCGATGCCGAGCAGCTTGCGAAGGCGGGCCAGCTCGACCGCAAGGGCTGGCAGTGGCCGTTGCACAAACCGATCCTCGAAGCGGCGCTCGCGCATCATTTGCCCATACGCGCAGGCAATCTGCCGCGCGCGCAACTGCGCGAAGAGGAGCACGTCGCAGACGAACGATCGAAGACGATCGGTTACGCTCGTTTTCGCGCCGCGCGCTGGACCGAAGCGCAGGCAGCGGCGCTGCGTGCGGATATCGTCGCAGCGCATTGCGGCCAGGCGCCGGGAGTGGCGATCCCGCGCATCGTCCTCGCCCAGCGCCTGCGCGATGCCGCGACGGCGCAAGCGCTGGTGGACGCCGCGACGCCTTCGGGCGCGATTCTCATCGGCGGTAACGGTCATGTGCGTTCCGATCTCGGCGTGCCTGTCTATCTGCATGCGCCGGGACAGCCCGATGCCGGGGCTCGCTCGATGAGTCTCGGCCTGATCGAAGTGACGCCCGAGGACGAACTCGCGGCGGATTTCCCGCGCCAGGTCGTCTCGGCGAATCCAGGCTTCGATTACCTGTGGCTCACGCCTCCCGCAGTGCGCGAGGATCCGTGCGCGAATCTCAAGATGCCCGCGAGATAGGTTCGGCATGGCAAAACGCGTCAGCGCGGGCATCCTTCTTTATCGGCTTCGCAACGGAACGCTCGAGT
>DATKJP010000057.1:0-6552 GCA_035543635.1 Casimicrobiaceae bacterium | reverse complement strand
GCTCACGATCATGGTCGGCGGCGACCCCGACACTTTCGCGGTCGCGGAGCCCGTGCTCGCCTGCTACGCGCGAGCAGTGACGCTGATGGGGAAGGCGGGCTCGGGGCAGCTCACGAAAATGGTGAACCAGATCTGCATCGCCGGGCTCGTGCAGGGATTGTCCGAGGGCATCAACTTCGGCATGCGCGCGGGCCTCAACATCGAGCAGGTGCTCGACGTGATCGGCAAGGGCGCGGCGCAATCCTGGCAGATGGACAATCGCGGCAAGACGATGGCTGCCGACAAGTTCGATTTCGGATTCGCGGTGGACTGGATGCGCAAGGACCTCGCGATCTGTGCCGCCGAGGCGCGAAGCAATGGCGCCGCGCTGCCGGCTACGGCGCTCATCGACCAGTTCTACGCGCGCATTCAGACGCGCGGCGGCGGCCGCTGGGATACCTCGAGCCTGATCCGGCTCCTTCGCGACAAGGCATGAGTCGCATCATCGCGCTCGTTGCCTTGCTGGCTGCGGCCGGCTCGGCGCAGGCGGTCGTGGTGAACGTCGGCCATCCATGGATACCGAGCGCCGGCGCGGGCGGATCGTCTGCTGCCTACATGGACATCCGCAGCGACGTCGATTTGAAGCTCGTTGGCGCGACTTCGGCGTGGGCGGACAAGATCGAGCTCCGCGCGGTCGAGATCAAGGACGGCAAGCAGACCGAGCACGCCGTCGCCGCGCTCGACGTGCCGGCAAACGTCGAAGTCAGGCTCGCGCCGGGCGGCAGTTTTCTTTCGGTGAGCGCGATCAAGCGCAGCTTCGGCAACGGCGATTACGTGCCCGTCACGCTGCGCTTCGAGGACGCGAAGCGAGTGACGCACACCGTCGATGTGAACGTCGAAGCGCGAGGGATGACGTTCAAGAAACAAAAGACCGAATAGCCGGCCCCCCAACCTCCGCTAAATCGCGCTTAAGCTTGCCTATGACGCGCGCTTCGGCTCGAACACGATCTCGGAGCTGATCTCGGCCGTCTTCGCCATCATCTGCGTGGCCGAGCAGTACTTCTCACGCGACAGCTTGACGGCGCGCTCCACCTGCGCGTGGTCAAGCCCTTCGCCGCTCACGCGATAAGTGAAATGAATGCGCGTGAAGACCTTGGGATCCTCGGCTGCGCGATCGGCTTCGGCCTCGACCACGCAGCTTCCGATCGGCTGCCGCGCCTTTCTCAGAATCCACACGACGTCGAAGGCGGTGCAGGCCGCCGTCCCGGCGAGCACCAGCTCCATCGGGCGCGGACCCAGATTGCGGCCGCCTGAATCGGGCGCTCCATCGACGAGGACAGCATGTCCGCTCCCGGTCTCGACCACGAAGCTGACATCTTCGATCCATTTCACCTTGGTTTTCATAACTTTCTCCCGAGCACGCCGAAGCCATCTATTCCCCTTATGGGCGAGATCACGTAAACCGGCTTGCCTTGTGCGCCGCAATATGCGAGCATGAAATCACCCTTGCGGCGATCGGAATCTCACGATTCTCCGTCGCAGGTCATTCCTCCATCCTCCTCCTATGGTGGGAATGCTTACGCGGCCCCAGGGCCGCGTTTTTTTGCACTGCATCGGTGCCCGGGCTGTCAGCCGTGCACCATTGCGGTTTGACAGGCCTGCGAAGGCCATATTATGATCTAAGACTTTGTAAAATCGAAGCGATTGGGCGTTTCCTCATGAAAACCTACGCCGCCCGACCCCGGGACGTGCAACGCGACTGGTACGTGGTCGATGCCAGCGACAAGGTGCTTGGCCGCCTGGCCAGCGCCATCGCCCACCGGCTGCGCGGCAAGCACAAGCCGATCTACACGCCGCACGTCGACACGGGCGACTTCATCGTCGTCACCAACGTGGAAAAGATCAAAGTCACGGGCAACAAGGCGGAGCAAAAGCTCTACCACCGCCACAGCGGCTATCCGGGCGGCGTGCGCACCGTGAGTTTCGCCCAATTGCAGCAGCGCTTTCCGGAACGCGCGCTCGAGCGCGCGGTGAAGGGCATGCTGCCCAAGGGCCCGCTCGGCTACGCGATGCTGAAGAAGCTCAAGTGCTACGCGGGTCCGTCGCACCCGCACGCAGCGCAGCAACCGAAGACGCTCGAAATCTAAGGGACCTCATGATCGGCAACTACTACTACGGCACGGGCCGCCGCAAGAGCGCGGTGGCGCGTGTATTCCTGAAGCAGGGCTCGGGCAAGTTCACCGTCAACGACGCTCCGGTCGACGAGTTCTTCACCCGCGAGACCGGACGCATGATCGTCCGCCAGCCGCTGAAGCTGGTGAACCACGAGGCGACCTTCGACATCATGGTCAACGTGCACGGCGGCGGCGAATCCGGTCAGGCCGGCGCGGTCCGTCACGGCATCACGCGCGCGCTGATCGACTACGACGCGCAGCTCAAGCCGGCGCTGTCGAAGGCAGGTTTGGTCACGCGCGACGCGCGCGAAGTCGAGCGAAAGAAGGTCGGCCTCCACAAGGCCCGGCGCCGGAAACAGTTCTCGAAACGCTGACCGGTCGACCGTTCGATCGAATTGCCGGGGCCGCGAAAGCGGCCCTTGGTTTTTGGGGGTTCCGGTGACCCGGACACATATTCCATTGTCATAAAGCCTCTCGGCGGATGATAGAATCGGAGAAGCGATGAGCGAAGGGAAACTGATCCAGATCGGGATCGTCGGCGGCACGGGCTACACCGGGGTCGAGCTGCTGCGGCTGCTCGCGACCCACCCGCAGGCGAAGGTGCGCGCCATTACCTCCCGCAAGGAAGCCGGCATGCCGGTCGCCCAGATGTTCCCCAGCCTGCGCGGACGCTACGACCTCAAATACAGCGATCCTGCCGGGGCGCGCCTCGATCAGTGCGACGCCGTCTTCTTCGCCACCCCGCACGGAGTGGCAATGGCGCAGGCGCGCGAGCTGGTCGGGGCCGGCGTCAAGATCATCGATCTCGCCGCTGACTTCCGGCTCAAGGATCCGGCGGAATTCGAGCGCTGGTACAAGATGCCGCACGCCTGCCCGGACCTCTTGTCCGAGTCAGTCTATGGGCTGCCTGAGATGCACCGCGAGGCGATCAAGAAGGCACGCATCATCGGCAACCCGGGTTGCTATCCCACCGCAATCCAGCTCGGCTTCCTGCCCATGATCGAAGCTGGCGTCGTCGACAGCGCGCATCTGATCGCCGACGCCAAGTCGGGTGTTTCGGGCGCCGGTCGCAAGGCGGAGCTGGACCTCGCCTTCAGCGAGGCCTCCGACAACTTCAAGGCGTACAACGTCGGCGCGCATCGCCATCACCCGGAGATCGTGCAGGGCTTGAGCGCGTTCAGCAGGAATCCGATCAAGGTCGTGTTCACGCCGCATCTGACGCCGATGGTGCGGGGCATCTTCGCCACGCTCTACGCGCGTATCACGCGCGACGACGTCGATCTGCAGAAGCTCTACGAGAAGCGGTTCGCCGGCGAGCCCTTCGTCGACGTGATGCCTTCCGGAAGCCATCCCGACACGCGCTCGGTGCGGGCCGCGAACGTCTGCCGCATCGCCGTGCATCGCCCGCAGGGCGGAGACATGGCGGTCGTACTCGCGGTCGAGGACAACCTCGTCAAGGGAGCTGCGGGGCAAGCGATTCAAAACATGAACCTCATGTTCGGGCTCCCTGAAACGACGGGTTTGATGCTGCCGCCGGTTCTTCCCTGATGCCACCGACGATGCGCGCCATCGGCCGCCGCGTGCGGCAGACCTTCGGGATCAGCGCTCCGCGGATGGCCGTACGCACGCATTTGTCGTGGCGCTGGAAGGCGCCGGCGCTCATCGCGCTGTTGCTGATCCCCGCTGGCATGTGGTGGTGGGGATTCGACTTCGGCCAGTTTCTCAGCGGCTTCAATCGCGGCGCGGTCGAGCAACGCCAGGAGAAACTGGAAGCCGAGGCCGCCACCGCGTCGCAAGAAAACGCGAAGCTGCGCGCCAGAGCGGCCGAGCTGGAGAGCGATCTCAACGTGACGCGCGGGGCGCAAGCCACGCTGTCGAAGCAGGCGCTCGATCTGCAGAACGAGAACTCGCAGATGAAGGAGGAGCTCGCGTTTCTCCGCACGCTGTTCAGCGAGAGCGGAAAGCCGGGCGCGTTTGCGATCCAGCGCCTCGCGGCCGAGCGCGAGCGCGACGGCCTCTATCACTTCAGCATGCTGGTGGTGCGCGGCGGCAAGCCGATCGACGATTTCAACGGACAGTTGAGCCTCTCCGCCAGTGTCGTTGTGGCCGGGCACACGTCCATGCTGATCCTGCCGGACGATCAGCCGGAGACCGCTCCTTCGCTCAAACTGCAATTCAAGTATTATCAGCGCATCGAGGGAAGCTTCCGCGTGCCCCCCGGCGCGCAGGTAAAGAGCCTGCAGGCGCGAGTGCTGGAAGCGGGTCAGACCGCGCCCAAGGCGACACGAAGCTTGAATCTCAGCTAGGAGGGCCCCATGTTCGACAAGAAGAAGTCTCCGCCGCAGAAACGCATCGACAGCCTGATCGGTGCCGGAACGACGGTGCACGGCGACGTGACGTTTTCCGGCGGGTTGCGCATCGATGGTGCGGTGCACGGCAAGGTGAGCACCGTCGACAACGAGTCGGCCACGCTCGTGGTGAGCGAGCATGCCCGCGTCGACGGCGAAGTCCGCGTGTCACACGTGGTCATTAACGGCTCGGTTTCCGGCCCCGTGACCGCCAACGACTACCTGGAACTGCAGGCCAAGGCGCGGGTCAACGGTGATGTGGAGTATCGAACGCTGGAGATGCACGTCGGCGCGATCGTCCAGGGCAAGCTGGTCCATTCGGAGCCGGAGTCGGCGTCGGTGGTGGAGCTGAAGCGCGCGACAGGCGAGTAATTTGACCGCACAGCCCGCGGTCTGCTAAGTTGAACAGTTGAGCAAGGCAACCAGCCAGGAGTGGCTATGAACGCGATGACCGAAGTAACCGAGATGCCCGCCCCGCTCGTCTTTACCGACGCGGCTGCGGCCAAGGTCAAGACGCTGATCGATGAGGAAGGCAACCCCGAGCTGAAGCTGCGGGTGTTCGTCACCGGCGGCGGCTGCTCCGGCTTCCAGTACGGATTCACCTTCGACGAGGAAGTGGCCGAGGACGACACCAAGATGGAGAAGAACGGCGTCACGCTCCTCATCGACCCGATGAGCTATCAATACCTCGTCGGCGCCGAGATCGACTATCAGGAAGGGCTCGAAGGCGCGCAGTTCGTGATCAAGAACCCGAACGCGACCTCGACCTGTGGCTGCGGATCGTCGTTCTCCGCGTAAGCTGCTTCAAGGTTTGATCGAACGGGGGCTCGAGGCCCCCGTTTCTTTTTGCTCGCGCTACGCCCGATAAATCGCGCCGAGAATTCGCTCGCCGCGCGCTCCCGTAACGGAAGGGAGATTCCCCGTGCGGCCTGCGAGCGTCTCCCGCGCGAGCCACGCGAAGGCGAGCGCTTCGACTTCGTTCACCGGCACGCCGTGCTCCGCGGTCGTGCTGAGCTTCCTCGGCGCCAGCACGACGTTCAGCTCCTGCATCAGCAGCGCATTGTTGGCGCCGCCGCCGCAGGCGAGCACTTCGGTGGCGCTCGCGCAGTGCGCATTCACCGCTGCGGCGATCGTCTTCGCGGTGAGCGAGACGAGCGTGCGCTGCACATCGGCGGGCGCGTACGCCGGTGCGAGATGGCCTTCGAGCCAGGCGAGATTGAAGTAATCGCGGCCGGTGCTCTTCGGCGGCGGCAGCTTGAAGTAGGAATCGGTTTCCAGGCTGGAAAGGAGCTCCTTCTTCACGCGTCCCGTCGCGGCCCATGCGCCGTCGCTATCGAAGGGCTTCGATTTGTGGCGCTCGCACCATGCATCGAGCAGCGTGTTGCCCGGTCCCGTGTCGAAGCCGCGCACATCGCCGCGCGGCGGCAGATCAGTGATGTTGGCGATGCCGCCGAGATTGACGACGACGCGATGCGTATCGCTCTTGCCGAACACGGTCGCATGAAACGCAGGAACGAGCGGCGCGCCCTGCCCGCCTGCCGCAACGTCGCGGCTGCGGAAATCGGCAACCACCGTGATGCCCGTCTCTTCGGCAAGCCGCGCCGGATTGGCGAGCTGCACGGTGTAGCCGAGCTCGGGCCGATGCCGAATGGTCTGCCCGTGGACCGCGATCGCGGTCACCGCCTGCGGCGGAAGCTGCACCTTGGTGAGCAGCGCGCTCACCGCACCGGCGAAACAATCCATCAGCGAATTCGACGCGAGCGCCGCGCGATGGATCTCGTCGGCGCCTGCGCGCTGCAGCGCTGTGAGCTCATTGCGCAGCGCCGGCGGGAAAGGCACCTGCACCGCCGCGAGCGACCTGAGTGGCTTTGAGCCGAAATCCACCAGCACCGCATCGACGCCGTCGATGCTCGTGCCGGACATCAGTCCGATGTAAAGCTCGGATGCCACTCAGCGTGGCCGGCGGTCGCTACTCGGCGCCGGCGAGGACGAAGCCGCGTCCCAGCGTTAGCTCCGCGGCGAGCGGGCTCACCTGCGCGGCGTACGTAGCC
>DATKJP010000056.1:0-8071 GCA_035543635.1 Casimicrobiaceae bacterium | reverse complement strand
TTCTTCATCACGCGCCCGCCGAAGAAGAGATCGTCGCCGCGTCCATCCAGCAGTCTGACGCCGAGCATTGCGTCGCGCAGTGCGGCCGCGTACGCGCGTCGCGGTCCGGAGAGACCGGAAGCGATGCAGCCTCCGAGCGTGGCGGCCGGACCGAAGCTGGGCGGCTCGAAGGCGAGCATTTGGCCTTTCTCGGCGAGCGCCGCCTCGACCTCGGCGAGCGGTGTGCCGCAACGTGCGGTGATCACCAGCTCGGTGGGATCGTAGTCGAGGATGCCCGCGTATTCCGTCGTATCGAATAGCTCGCCTCCAAGCTCCTGGCCGTAGAAATCCTTGCTGCCACCTCCGGTGAGGCGCAGCGCTGTCCCGGAGGCCGCCGCGCTTCTTACACGCTCGCCCCACTGCTCAATGACATGATTTCCCGCGGTCACTGCTGTTGCGCCTGCAGCTCCGGCGGGTCGGCGTGCGGGATGCGCTCCTTCTCACGCGCGGAGTCCGTCGCCCACTCCTGCATCGCGGGTAGCGCGAGCAGCGCCTGGAGATAGGCGTCGGCCGCAGCCTGGACCGCGACGCCGTAGGTCTGGAAGCGGAACGCGACAGGGCACCAGAAGGCATCGACGATGCCGAAGCTGCCGCAGAGAAACGCGCCGCTTACGGAAACCGAGCCGAGGCGCTCTCGGCCTTCGCGCCACAGCGAGACGATGCGCGCGATCTCCTCGGCTACGGCAGGAGATGGCGCCTTCTTCAAGCGCAGGCGCACGTTCATGCCGAACTCGTCGCGCAGCCGCGTGAAGCCCGAATGCATTTCGGCGGCGACCGAGCGGGCCCAGCCCCGTGCGGTCGCATCCGACGGCCACAACCCGGGATGGCGTTCGGCGAGGTACTCCGCGATCGCCAGCGAGTCCCACACGACGCGCTCGCCGTCATGCAGGCAGGGCAGCCTTCCTGAGGGCGATTTACCCAGGATACGCTCGTGCGAACCTTCCACGTAGAGCGGGATGCGCTCTTCACGAAAGGGAATGCCGGCCGTCTTCATCAATACCCAGGGGCGCAGCGACCACGACGAATAGTTCTTGTTGCCGATGTAGAGCGTGTACATGGTCGGACCCGTTACAACGGTACCGTCTTCCCCGGATTCATGATGTTGTGTGGATCGAGCGCGCGCTTGACCGCGCGCATTAGATCCACCGCTTCGCCGTGCTCGCGCTTGAGCGCATCGAGCTTGTGCCACCCGATGCCGTGCTCTCCCGTGCAGGTTCCGCCCATCGCGATCGCGCGGAGCGAGACGTTTCGTGCCAGCTCCTCGGCACGGTCGCGCTGCGCTGAGTCCTTCGGATCGAACAGCACGACCAGATGAAAGTTCCCGTCACCGACGTGACCGACGATCGGCGCTGTGAGCCGGCTCTTGTCGACTTCCGCCTTGGTCTCGAGGATGCAATCGGCGAGCCTCGAGATCGGCACGCAGGCGTCGGTCGCGAAGGACGTCATCCCCGGCTTGTACGCCATCGCGGCGTAGTAGGCGGCATGGCGCGCCTTCCACAGACGGTTGCGATCCTCGGCTTGGGTCGCCCACTCGAAGGCGCTGCCGCCGTGATCGCTCGTGATCGCCTGCATCGCCTCGGCTTGCTCGCGCACCGAGGCGGGCGAGCCGTGGAATTCGAAGAAAAGCGTGGGCTTCACCGCGAAGCCTTCGAGCTTCGAATAGCGGATGCACGCGTCCATCTGCACGTCGTCGAGGAGCTCGATCCGCGCCACGGGAATGCCGGTCTGCATCGCCACGATCACCGTGTTGACGGCGGACGCGAGATCCGGGAACTGGCAGACCGCAGAAGAAACAGCCTCGGGCACCCCGTACAGGCGCAATTGAATCTCGGTGATGACGCCAAGCGTTCCTTCGGCGCCGACGAAAAGCCGAGTGAGATCGTAGCCGGCGCTCGACTTGCGCGCGCGGCCGCCGGTGCGCACGAGGCGACCCTCGGCGGTCACCACGGTCAAACCCAGCACGTTCTCGCGCATCGTGCCGTAGCGCACGGCGTTGGTTCCGGAAGCGCGCGTGGCCGTCATGCCGCCGATCGTCGCGTCGGCACCGGGGTCGATGGGAAAGAAGAGCCCGCTGCCCTTGAGCTCCGCGTTCAACTGCTCGCGCGTGACGCCGGCCTGAACGCGGCAATCGAGATCCTCGGCGTTAACCTCGAGTACGCGATTCATCTGCGTGAGATCGAGGCAGACGCCGCCGTAGAGCGCTGCGACGTGCCCTTCGAGCGAGGTGCCTACACCGAACGCGATCACCGGCACCCGCGCGAGCGCGCACAGGCGCACGATGGCTGCGACTTCCTCGTTCGATTGCGGGAACACGACGACGTCGGGGAGAGCCGCGTCGGCCAGCCCCTCACCGTGGCTGTGGTGCTCGCGGACCGACTGCGTGGTCACAGCGCGATCGCCGTAGTCGCCGCAGAGCTTCGCCACCAGATCGGCGAGCGCGCGAGGATCGGGTCTGACCGCAGTCTTCGTGTCCATGGAAATTTCCTTGCGGCGAACTAGAAGCGCGGCAGCTCCGGGTGCTTGAGCTCCCCGCGATGCACGTGCATGCGGCCCATCTCGGCGCAGCGATGCAGCGTCGGGACCGCCTTGCCGGGGTTGAGCAACCCATCCGCATCGAACGCGCTCTTGATGTCTTGAAAGCGCTCGAGCTCGCATGGCGCGAACTGCACGCACATGTCGCCGAGCTTCTCTACACCGACGCCGTGCTCGCCGGTGATCGTACCGCCCGCCTCGATGCAAAGCTCCAGTATCTTCGAGCCAAAAGCCTGCGTTTTCTCCTTGTCGCCCGGATGATTGGCATCGTAGAGGATGAGGGGATGGAGATTGCCGTCGCCAGCGTGGAAAACGTTCATGCAGCGCAGCCCGAACTCCTGCGACAGCTCGGCGATTCGCGTGAGCACCGCTCCAAGTGCACGGCGCGGAATGGTGCCGTCGATGCAGTAGTAGTCGGGCGAGATGCGTCCCGCAGCCGGGAACGCGGCCTTGCGCCCGGACCAGAAGCGGTCGCGCTGCTCCGCATTGCGCGACACCTCGACGCGCGTCGCGCCGCATTTAGTCATCAGTGTGCTGATCGCAGAAGCCTCCTCGGCCACCTCCTCGGCGACGCCGTCCGTTTCACAGAGCAGGATCGCCGCCGCGTCACTCGGGTAGCCCGCGTGAACGAAGGGCTCGACCGCGCTGATGGTCAGGCTATCCATCATTTCGAGGCCCGCCGGAATGAAGCCGCCGCCGATGATCGCAGCCACGGCGTCGCCGGCCTTCGCGACGTCATCGAACACCCCCATGACGCACTTCGCCTGCTGGGGCTTCGGGGTCAGCTTCACGCTCACTTCGGTGATGACCGCGAGCAGGCCCTCGGACCCTGTGATAAGGGCGGCGAGATCGTATCCCGGTGCATCGAGCGCCTCGGCTCCGAACTCGATCACCTCGCCTGTAATGAGCACGCCGCGAATGCGCCGGACATTGTGCACGGTCAAGCCGTACTTCAGGCAATGCACGCCGCCGGCATTCTCCGCCACGTTGCCGCCGATCGTGCAGGCGATCTGCGAAGACGGGTCGGGCGCGTAAAACAGGCCGAAGGGCGCCGCGGCCTCGGAGATCGCGAGATTGCGCACGCCGGGTTGAACCGTGGCGATGCGCGCCAGCGGATCGATGGAAAGGATTCGCTTGAACTTCGCGAGCGACAGAACCACGCCCGTGGGCTCGGGCACGACGCCGCCGGAAAGCCCGGTGCCTGCACCGCGCGCGACGACCGGGACGCGCGCGCCGTAGCAGAGCCGCAAAATGGCGATGACTTGCGCTTCGTTCTCCGGCAGCAGCACTGCTGACGGAAGCTCGCGGAACAGCGTGAGCCCGTCGCATTCGTAAGGACGCGTATCCTCGGCGGCGGTGAGTATCGCGCTCGCTGGGAGAATGCCGCCGAGCGCGGCGAGCAGGACGGGATTGAGCATGGACGGCGACGGCTGCCTGCAGCAATATTATTTCACAAAGGCACCGACCCGGCCACGCAGCAGCCGTCTGTTGCGACCGGCGTAGAATGCCTGCCGCCGGTTAAGGACCATACGAAGAGGGGGGTCATGCACCGCTTTCAAGCCTGGTCGTCAGCGCTCCTGACGGCGTTGTCGATCACAGCCGGGCTCGGCGCTGCGGCACCTGCAGCGGCACAGACCACGCTGCGCATCAACATCGCGATTGCGCAGAACTCGCACTACGGTGTGGCCATCGACACCTTTGCGCGCGAGGTCGAGAAGCGCACCAGCGGGCGCTACAAGATTCAAACGTTCTATTCCGGAGCGCTCGGCGCCGAGCGCGAATCGGTGGAAGGAGTGCAGCTCGGTACTCTCGACCTCACCCTGACGTCGACCGGCCCGCTGCCGAATTTCGTGCCCGACGTGGCGATCCTCGACATCCCGTTCCTGTTCCGCGACTACGCGCATGCGCGCGCCGTGCTCGACGGACCAATCGGACAGGAGCTGCTGGCGAAGTTTCCGCCCAAAGGCATGGTCGGGCTGGCGTGGGCCGAAAACGGCTTTCGGCACATGACCAACAGCAAGCATCCGGTGAATCAGCCCGACGATTTGCGCGGCCTGAAGATGCGAACGATGGAAAATCCGATCCACATCGAGGCGTATCGGCAATTCGGCATACTGCCCACGCCGATGGCGTTCACCGAAGTGTTCACGGCGCTGCAGCAGGGGACCGTCGACGGGCAGGAGAATCCGCTGTCCGTCATCACGTCGGCGAAGCTGGACCAGGTGCAGAAGTATCTGTCGCTCACCGGCCACGTCTATTCGCCGGCGATATTTCTCATGAACAAGGCGCAATGGGACAAGCTCTCGGATGCGGACAAGCAGGCATTCCTCGAGGCGGCGCGCGAAGGAGTGAAGGCGAATCGCGCGCGGGTGGACGAGGACGAGCGCCGCGCGGTCGCCGATCTGCGCGCCAAGGGGATGAGCGTGGTCGAGAACCTCGACAAGGCGAAGTTCCAGGCCGTGCTCGCTCCCGTCTACGCTGATTTCGGCAAACGCTTCGGGCAGGCGAATATCGATCGGATCAAGAACTACAAGTAGAGCCTCATCGATCCGTGTCGCCGCTGGCGACCACTCGCAGCTACCGATAGCCGAAGAACCCCGGCAGCAGCGTGCTGATCGAAGGGAAGAGCGTCAGCAGCGCGAGCACGCCGATCTGCGCCCACAGAAAGGGCCACAGCTCGCCGATCAGTTTCGCGAGCGGAACCCGCGCCACTACCGAGGTCACGAACAGCAATCCGCCGACCGGCGGCGTGAGCATTCCCATTGTGAGGTTGACGATCACGATGATCCCGAACTGCAAGTCCGATATGCCCAGCGCATGCGCGATCGGGGCGAGGATCGGCACCAGCACGACAATGCCTGGAAGCGGCTCGATGAAGATGCCGAACACAAGCAGAAACAGGTTGACGGCGAACAGGAACGCGAGCGGCGGGAGCTGCATCGACGCAATCGCCGCGGTCAGATCCTGCGGCACGCGCGAGATGGTCAGCACCCAGGCGAAAGCCGCGGACATGGCGACGATGATCAGCACCGAGGCGGTCATCAGCGCCGACCGGGCGAGGATTGCGGGCAGCGTGCGCCACTCCAATGAGCGATAGATGACCCGTCCCGCGAAGAGCGCGTAGAACACCGCGACCACCGAGGCTTCCGTCGGAGTGAATGCGCCGGAAGCGATGCCGCCGAGGATGAGCACGGGCAGCGCCAGCGCCGGCAGGGCGCGCCAGGTGTTGCGAGCGTAATCGCGCCGTTGGTACCGCTGCGGCGAGCCGCGGTAATTGCGCCGCACGGAGATCACGTGGTTGATGATCGCCATCGCCGCGGCAATCATGATACCGGGCAGCACACCGGCGATCAGCAGTCCCACAAGGTTCACGTCGGGATAGGCGAGCGCGTAGATGATCATGCTGATCGACGGCGGGATGATCGGGCCCAGGATCGAAGTCGCCGCGGTCAGAGCCGCGGCGTACGCGGGCTTGTAGCCATCTCCCTACATCATCCGGATCATGATCGCGCCGGGCCCGGCGGCATCCGCGAGCGCCGAGCCCGAGATGCCGGAGAAGAAAGTAAGGGTCAAGATGTTGGTGTGACCCATGCCGCCACGAAACCTCCCGACGAACTGCGAAGCGAAGCGGAGCAATACTTCCGAGAGCGCGCCGCCGGTCATCAATTCCGCGGCGAGGATGAAGAAAGGCACGGCTTCGAGCGCGAAGACATCGATGCCCGAAAAGACGTATTTCGGCAGCGCAAGGAGTGGCAGGCTTCCGTCAACGAGCATCGCGGCGAGCGTCGCGCCACCGAGCGCGAAGGCGACCGGAACTCCGAGCGCGAGGAGCAGCGAGCAGCCGATGAAGAGCGTGGCGACCATCGCGAAGTCACATCGTCGCAGCGTCGGCGTCGAATTCGCCGTCGGCGAGAAGCTGTCGCTGCCCGATATAGGCGCGCGCCATCAGCGCAAGATGGGCTAGTAAAAGCGCGAAGCCGATCGGAATGGAGAGGTACACCGCACCGACCGGGACGCCGAGCACCGGCGTGGTCTGACCCCAGGCGAGCCAGGCGTAGCGCGCGCCAATCGCGACCATGAAGGCGAAAAATCCTCCGAGCAGGACGACGATCGCGCCTCTGATCGCCGTCGCGTGGCGGGGCAGCGCTTCCTGCAGTGTATCGATGCCGACGTGACCTCCGTAGCGCAGTACCAGCCCGCCGCCGAGGAAGGTGAGCCAGATCATCAGATAGCGCGAAACCTCCTCGACCCAGAGGATCGAGACGCCGGTCGTGAAGCGCAGCGCGACGTTGGCGAACACCATCGCCGCCATGCCGGCCAGGATCGCGATGATGGTCCAGCGATTGGCGACAAGAAGGCCCCGGTCGAGGCGTGCGAGCATTCTTCTTCTCTCGGCGTTGCGGGGAACGCGATTGTCGCACGGCCGACGCTGCCGTTGCTCGTCCGCGCGTCTATAATCGAGCCTGCCGCGACCGTCGGGGGAACGGGGCCGACGACGATGCATCCCGGAGAAATCTACGCCAAAACCGAAGCAGGCGTGCGCGAGTTGCACGAGCGCAAGCTCAACCTGCCGATCGCGATGCGCAGCCTACTCATCATGATCGACGGCAACCGCACCGTTGCCCAAGTGCTCGATCGGGCACGCGCGCTGGGCGTTGACGCCGAGGTGCTCGCCACGCTCGAGCGCGCCGGACTGATCCTACGGAAGTTCAGCGCACCCTCTACGGTCAAGGCCGCGGCCGAGCCGGAGGGGCGCAGCGAGGACGAGGTTGAGCGCTTCATCACGGCTCAGCGAAAGCTCTCCGACGCCATCAATGCACATCTCGGCATTCGAGGCTATCTGCTGATGATGCGCCTGCAGCGCGCCGAGAACCTGCGCGATCTGCATGACTTTCTTCCCGACTTCGCGCAGGCCCTGGTGAAGCGCATCGGCATCGACGCGGCCGCACCCATCGTCGCCGATTTGGAGCGCTTGATCCTTGGCCGCCCGTAACGCCCCGGGGACCGGGCTAGCTGCGAGACCTGCGTCGAATCAGTAGTTGATACGCTGCGAAGGTAAGCAACGACGCGACTGCGATCGTCGTCGCCATGGGTCGTTGCGTGCCGTCGAACGCCACCCCGACGATCAGCGCCGTGGACGAAGCAATCAGCAGCTGACAAAACGATAACAGCGACGATGCGCTGCCAGCGATCTCGGGGAACGGAGTGAGCGCACCGGCCGTCGCCTGTGGCATCGTGGTCATGAACGCGGCCATGAACAGGAACATCGGCACCACGATCGCCACGGGATGCCCGACGCGCGCCCACGCCAGCACGGCGAGCGCGATGCCGGAGACCACCATCAGGCGGGTCGAGTATCGCAACATCCGGTCGATGCCCAGGCGCCCAACGAGGCGGCTTCCGATGGCTGATCCGGTCATGTTGCCATGCATCTCGATCCCGAACAGGAGCCCAAACCCTTGCTCGCCCGTGCCGATCACAGTCACGAACACGAAAGCGC
>DATKJP010000055.1:0-19377 GCA_035543635.1 Casimicrobiaceae bacterium | reverse complement strand
GCATGCAGCAGCGCTGGCGCCGCGCCCGCTGCGCGAACTGTCCGGCGGCGAGCTGCAAAGGCTGCTCCTCGCGCAGGCGCTCCTTGGCAGACCGAAGCTCCTTCTCCTCGACGAGCCGCTCACCAGCCTCGACCCGCATTTCCAGCAGAGCATCGTCGAGCTGGTGAAAAACATTCAACGCAGCGAAGGCATGACGGTGCTCTTCACGGCGCACGAGCTCAATCCGCTTCTCGGCGCGATGGACCGCGTGCTCTATCTCGGCGGCGGCCGCGCGAGCCTGGGCTCAGTCGACGAGGTCATCGCTCGCGATGTGCTTTCCCGGCTCTATGGGACGCCGATCGACGTGGTGCGCGTGGATGGCCGCATCGTCGTGCTCGCCGCACACGGCCTTCTCGAAGCGGATGCCCATCGTCACGATGCTTGAATACGATTTCATGCGCAGCGCTTTCATGGCGGGCGGCATCGTCGCCATCGTCTCCGGCGCCGTCGGCTGCTTTTTGATTCTGCGCAATCTAACCTTCGCCGGCCACGCGATGTCGCACATCGGCTTCGCCGGAGCTACCGGATCGGCGCTGATCGGCATCAATCCCTTGTGGGGACTGCTTGCGTTCACGCTGGCGGCGGCGGTCGCAATGGGGGCGCTCGGCGAGCGCTGGCGCGGACGCGATGTTGCGGTGGGCATCATTCTCTCGCTCGCGCTCGGCCTGGGCGTTTTGTTTCTCTACGTCTACACCTCGCACGCCACGCAGGCGACCGCGATCCTTTTCGGCAACATCCTGGGCGTCGAACGCGAAACCATTTGGGCGCTGCTGGGACTGAGCCTAGTCA
Source organism: Casimicrobiaceae bacterium (assembly GCA_035543635.1). Lineage (GTDB taxonomy): Bacteria > Pseudomonadota > Gammaproteobacteria > Burkholderiales > Casimicrobiaceae > PALSA-1003. The sequence continues at coordinate 18,549 of DATKJP010000055.1, read as the reverse complement.
GCCTCGCCGCGCTCGCCGGCATCGCGCGGCCGCTGCTGTTTGCCACACTCTCGCCGGAGCTTGCCGAGGCGAAAGGCGTTTCGCTCCGGCTGGTTTCCGTCCTTTTCCTCGCCATTGTCGCCATCGTGGTGAGCGAGGCCGCGCAGGTGGTCGGCGTGCTCCTCGTGTTCGCGCTGATGGTTGGCCCGGCGGCGGCCGCGATGCGACTCACGACGCGCTTGCATTCGGGCGTGGCGCTCGCCGTGCTGCTGGCGCTGGCCGAAACCTGGAGCGGGATCGCGCTTGCCTACGCGACCGATTGGCCGCCGACCTTCTGGATCGTGCTCACGAGCTGCGCGGTGTACTTCGCGGCTACGATGTCCCGCGCAGCCTGATCACAGCTCGCGGCCAACTGCGCTTGCGACATCGCCGAGCTGCCGCATCAGCTTGGCGAACTCCTCCGGCGTCAACGCCTGGTCGGCGTCACACAGTGCCTCGCATGGATTCGGATGCACCTCGATCAGCAGCCCGTCGGCGCCTGCGGCAAGCGCGGCGCAGGAGAGCGCGGGCACCAGCCACGCCTTGCCTCCCGCGTGCGACGGATCGACGATCACCGGGAAGTGCGTCTCGCGCTTGAGCATCGGCACTGCCGTGAGGTCGAGCACGTTGCGGTACGCGGTCTCGAAAGTGCGGATACCGCGCTCGCAGAAGATGATGTTGTGGTTGCCGCCTGCGGCGATGTACTCGGCGGCCATCAGCCATTCGTTCAAGGTGGCGGACATGCCGCGCTTGAGGATCACTGGCTTGTTGGTCTTCCCGACCTCTTTCAACAAATCGAAGTTCTGCATGTTGCGCGTGCCGATCTGGATCACGTCGACGTCGTACTGAAGGAAGGTCTCGACCATGCGCGGATCCATCAGCTCGGTGACGATGGGGAGCCCCTGCTCGTCGGCGGCGTTGCGCAAGAGCTCCAATCCATCGACGCCCATGCCCTGGAAAGTGTACGGACTGGTACGCGGCTTGAACGCGCCGCCGCGCATCAGGCGCGCGCCCGCGGCCTTGACGGCGGTCGCGGCGGCTGCCATCTGCGGAGCCGTTTCCACCGAGCACGGACCGGCGATCACCTGGACGGTTTCGCCGCCGAAAGCGACCCCGGCCGCGACGTCGATTACGCTGTTCTTCTTGTGCCATTCGCGCGCGACGATCTTGTACTGCTTCAAAATGTGCATCGACTTCTCGACGCCGGGCATCGGGTCGAACATCTCGGGATCGAGCTTGCGCTCGTCCCCTACTGCGCCGATCAGTGTGCGCTCGGTGCCGCGCGAGACGTGAACTTGCAGGCCGTGCGCCAGAATCTTGGCCTCGACGGCCTCGATTGCCTTTTCGTCCGCATCCGGTTGCATGACGATGATCATGGTCGATTCTCCAAAAAAATCGGGCGGCCCCTGGGCCGCCCGATGGTGATTGAAACTCTTGCCTGGTGCTTATCGGTACGAGCGGCCCTGGGATGTCATCCCATAGAAGTAGTACCCGAAGTAGGCCGGCCGCAGAATCATGTTAGGTATTGACCGCGAATCAGAAAGTTAGTTTAGCACTAGTGCTGCTGCGAGCGCCACTGCGCGATTTCGCGCTCGATCGCCTCGGCCACGTAGCTGCGCACCAGCTGCCCGACGTGATCGTTGATTGCGTCGACGAGCTCGCGTCCCGCGTCTGCGACGATCGGCTCGAGATGCTTCGCAAGCTGTGCCTTCAATCCGGTGTCTGTGAAGATGTCGATCCGCTGCAGGACCTGTATCGTGATCTGCTCGCCGAGCGCGCGCCAGTGTTCTTCGTCTGCCGTAGCGGGCGTGGCGACATCGACCTGCGATTCGGCTGGCTCAGACGGCTCGCTTTCCGGCGGCGCCGAGTGCGCCGGCGGCGGCACAGCCGCCGAGCCGGCTGCGCGCAGCGTGCGAGTCACGGTCGGATCGCGGTCGTCGAACGAGCTGACTGGCTCGGCCGGTGGCTCGGGTATGCGCAAGGTCACCGGGGGTATCACGGCGGTCGTAGGCGGCGCCGGGCCGGTGACGCTGTGCAGCGCCGGATCGATGGTGTCGAGACCGAGCCAGAGCGACGGCTCGCCCTGTTGCTCGGCTGGTGCCGGCGGTATGTCGACGGCGAGCTCTTCGACTGCGTCGGTCAGCACCGGCGGCTCGATCGATAGTGCTTGTCGCGTCGCCGACGGCTGCGCCATCGGCTCGCCGCGTTGGGCCTTCATCGCCGGCGAGATCGTCGTGCCGGATCGCGTGGCCGGCGCAGCGACGACGCGCGGCGGCTCGACGACATCGGTCAGAACGGGAATGCTCGTGTCGGCCGCGCGATTCCGCCGCATCAACGCGTCGGCTTGCTCGAGAAGCTCGCGCGCGGAGGGCATCCTCACTCCTCGGCCAGACTGTGCGTGCGCAGCTCGTAGCCGCGCTCGCGGTAGAAACGGTAACGGTCGCGTCCGGCCTGAGCATCTTCGAGATCGGTGCCGACGATCTCGGCCAGGCGCTCGAAGCGCGCGAAGAAGCTCGGCGGCGTCGCAGTCAGGTTGATGAGCACCGACGCAGGACCCGGATGCTCCTCGCTGTGATCGACCCAGATCGGCGTCTCGCTCGCGAGCCGGCTGTCGACGCGACAATGGGGAAGAAACGCGATCGGCGGCTTCAACCATAAGCGGCGGTCGAGCGCATCGGTCGTCGCGGCGTCGGGCGTCAGCACGCGCACCCGCCCGTGCTGCGCGAAAGCCTTCGCCACCAGCCTAGCCGCGATCTCCAGTCGATCCGCCACGTGGGTATAGAAGTCGATCGAAGTCATGGCATGGACGGGTTGGCGCGAGATTACCCCGCCGCGGTCTCCTGCGACAGGACCCAGGTCGCGAGCATTGGCACGGGCCGCCCCGTCGCCCCCTTCTCCTTCCCTTCTTTCCAGGCCACGCCGGCGATGTCGACGTGCGCCCAATCGTATTTCTTGGTGAACTTGGACAGGAAGCAGGCGGCCGTGATGCTGCCGCCGGCGCGATCGGCAACGTTCGCGAAATCGGCGAAATTGCTGTTGAGCCCCTCGTGGTACTCCTCCCACAGCGGCATTTGCCAGCCGCGGTCGAAGGACTCCTCGCCGGCATTGAGCAGCGCGCGAGCAAGCGCATCGTTGTTGCTGAAGACACCCGCGGCGACCCGCCCGAGCGAAATCACCACGGCGCCGGTGAGCGTGGCGATGTCGACCACCGCCGCCGGCTCATAGCGCTCGGCGTAGCTGAGCGCGTCGCACAGGATCAACCGTCCTTCGGCGTCGGTGTTCAATATCTCGATCGTCTGCCCCGACATGCTCTTCACGATGTCGCCCGGCTTGGTCGCGCGGCCGCTCGGCATGTTCTCGCAGGCGGCGACGAGCCCAACCAGATTCACTTTGGCTTTCAGCTCGGCGATCGCCCGCAGCGTTCCCAGCACGCTGGCCGCGCCGCACATGTCGAACTTCATCTGATCCATGTCGAGGCCGGGCTTGAGCGAAATGCCGCCGGTGTCGAAGGTGATGCCCTTGCCGACCAGGACGACGGGCTTCTGCTTCTTGCCGGCGCCGTTGTACTCGAGGACGATGAACTTCGGAGGTTGCTCGCTGCCGTTGGTCACCGAGAGGAAGGAGCCCATCTTCAGCTCCTCGAGCTGCGGCCGGTCGAGCACCTGGCAGCTGAAGCCGAGTTCCCTGGCGAGCTCCTGCGCCCGCTCCGCCAGATAGGAGGGCGTGCAGATGTTCGCCGGGAGGTTGCCAAGATCGCGCGTGAGATTCATTCCGTGCGCGATGGCGAGTCCGCGGGCGGCGGCCGCTTCGCCGGCCGCGAGGTCGCTGCGCTGAGGCACCGAGAGCGTGAGCTTGCGCAGCGGCCGGCGCACCTCGGCAGGCTGGCTTTTCAGCTCGTCGAAGCGGTAGACCGCCTCCATCGCCACCACGACGGCATGCTCGACGCGCCACGCGACCTCGCGCCGCTTGACCTTCTCTTCGGTGAGATAGATGACCGCCTCGTAGGAGCCGGTCTCGTTCAGGAGTCGCACGGCGCTGCGCACCGCGCTCCGGAACTCGCGCTCGCGGAAGTCGCGCTCCTTGCCCAGCCCCACCAGCAATACGCGGTCGGCGAGCGTTCCGCGCACGTTATGGAGAAGTAGCGTGCTGCCGAGCTTCCCCTCCATGTCGCCGCGGCGGATGATCTCGCTGATGTATCCCCCCGAAGCGCGGTCGATCAGCTCCGCAGACAGGCTCGGCTTGCGGTTGTCGAACACGCCGACCACCACGCAAGCGCTGCGCTGCTTCTCTGGGCTCCCGCTTTTTATGGTAAATTCCATCGCCTTTCCCCTCGACGGTACCCCGCCGTTATCATGACCTTTGGGCGTTGAACGCCCCATTATCGGCAAATCGGGCCGAAAAAGTCAAAATTTTTCCGTCGTCATGGTGTTCCGCCGCAGCCTGGTCCGCGAATTAAGCATCACCGCGGTGGGGCTTTTTCTCATTCTTCTGGGGATTTTGTTCACCAATCTGATGTTGCGTCTGCTGGCCCGCGCCGCCGGGGGAACCATCGCTCCCGAGGGGATTCTGGCGCTTCTGGGCTTCAACGCGGTTTTCTATTTCAACATCCTGTTCTCGGTCGCGCTGTTCGTAACGGTATTACTGACCCTTTCGCGCTGGTATCGCGACAGCGAGATGATCGTCTGGTTTACCTCCGGGCAGAGCATCATGGCCTGGCTGCGGCCGATCCTGCTCTTCGCCATACCTTTCCTGGTCGCCGTCCTCGTGCTTTCGCTGTGGCTTTCTCCGTGGGCCGAGCTGCGGCGCCTGGAGTACGAGCGCCAGCTCGAATCGCGCGACGAGATGTCGCTTCTCGCGCCGGGCCTGTTCAAGGAGTTCCGGCACGCGAAGCTCGTCGTGTTCCTCGAGAGCATCAATAGCTTCGACAACACCATCCACAACATCTTTCTGCACTCGATCGACGACGGCAAGGACGTGACGACCACGGCGCGCTCGGGCTACCTCGAGGAAGCGCCGAACGGCGACCGCTTTATCGTGCTCAAGGAAGGGAGACGCTACGAAGGCCAGCCCGGAACCGCGGACTTCCGCACCGCCGGGTTCGAGCGCTTCGCGCGCCGCATCGAGCCGGCGGAAGTGCGCGCCGTGCCGACGTCTCTCAAGGCGATGCCGACCGCCGTTTTGCTGGCGAGCGACGGCGCGCCCGAGCGGGCGGAGCTGTTCTGGCGCTTCTCGGTTCCGATCAGCGCGTTCCTGCTGGTGCTGCTCGCGGTACCGCTCTCCTACGTCAATCCGCGCATGGGCCGCTCGTTCAATCTCATCACCGCGGCGTTCATGTACACGGTCTACAACAACTGCATCAACATCGTGCAGAGCTTCATCGCGCAGGGGCGCCTGCCGATGCCCGTCGGCCTGATCCTCGTGCACACCATGGCGGCGCTGGTGATCGTCCTTCTCTACTGGAACCGCCTCACCATCGGCGGTCTGTTCCGGAAGAAGCTGGCGTACTCATGAAGATCCTCTCCCGCTACATCGGGCGTGAGGTGCTGTTCGCGACGATGCTCATCTTCGTCGCGCTGCTGCTGCTGTTCGCGTTCTTCGATTTGATCCACGAATTGGGCAACGTGGGCAAGGAAGGCTACCCGCTCGGGCGAGCCCTGCTCTTCGTGGGCTTGAGCGTTCCCGGCCACATCTACGAGCTGGTGCCGACCGCCGCGCTGATCGGGACGCTGTTCGCGATGTCGCAGCTCGTCGCCAACTCGGAGTACACCGTGATGCGCGCCTCCGGCGGCTCGCTCACGCAGATCACGCTTGCGATCGTGCGGGTCGGGATTCCGCTCGCGATCGCCACTTTTCTCGCCGGTGAGTTTCTCGCGCCTCCGGCCGAGCGGCTGGCGCAGCAGGTCAGGCTCCAGACGACGCTCGGCTCGGGGCAGATCGTGGCGCAGCAGTTCAGCTCCGGATTCTGGTTCAAGCAGGACCGCAGCTTCGTCAACATCAAGAGCACGCTGGCCGATATGACGCTGCTCGGCGTCCGCATCTACGAGTTCGATAGCGATCTGCGCTTGAAGACGCTGCGCGTGGCGGAATCCGGCAGCTTCGTGACCGACGGATTGTGGAAGCTCAAGAACGTGAGCAGCACGACCATCACCGACGACGGTGCGCGTGTTACGAAAGACGAGGACTGGGACTGGCAAACCGTGCTCAAACCCTCGATCCTGACCGTTTATCAGGTGCCCCCGGAGAAGCTCGAGCTGGGAACGCTCTACGACAACATCCGCGTGCTGGGCAGCAACCAGCAGAAGACCTCGCGCTTCGAGATCGCGCTGTGGAACAAGGTCTTCTATCCGGCGGCGGTCGTGGTGATGATGGTGCTGGCGCTGCCGTTCGCGTACTTCCAGCGCCGCGCCGGCGGCGTGGGCTTCCGCATCTTCGCGGGAACGATCCTCGGGCTGGTGTTCTTCCTGCTGGTGCGCGTGTTCGCGCACCTCGGCGTGATCAACGACTGGCCGCCGCTGTTCGCGGCGGCGTTCCCGATCTTCGCCTTTGTGATGGTTGCTGGCGGGATGCTGTGGTGGCTCGAGCGGCGGTGAGCTTCAGGACTGCGCTTCGACGACGCTGACGACGGTCTTGCCCGCCGCGCCGCTCACCTTGAACTCGACCTTGCCATCAACGAGGGCGTAGAGCGTGTGGTCCTTGCCCATGCCAACATTGACGCCCGGATGCACTTTGGTGCCGCGCTGGCGCACGATGATGCTGCCGGCGTTGATCGCCTCGCCGCCATAAGCCTTGACGCCGAGACGTTTGGAATGCGAATCGCGGCCGTTGCGCGAGCTGCCGCCTGCTTTTTTGTGTGCCATGTGTGTCTCGCTTAGCCCGAGATGCCGTCGATCTTCAGCTCGGTGAAGCCCTGCCGATGGCCCTGATGGCGCCGGTAATTCTTGCGCCGGCGCATCTTGAAGATTTCAACCTTGGGTCCGCGCCCGTGCGCGACCACGGTCGCCTGCACGCTCGCGCCTTCGATCGTCGGTTTGCCGACGCGGACGGCATCGCCGTCGCCGACCAGCAGCACCTCGCTCAGCGTGACCTGTGCGCCGACTTCGGCAAATAGCTGCTCGACCTTGAGCTTCTCGCCCGGGGCGACCTTGTATTGTTTGCCGCCGCTTCTGATGACCGCGTACATGACGTGCTCCGGAAACCGCAAAAAGGGCGTTATTTTAAGGGCTTGCGCATCTCATGTCAAAGCTGAGCTACGCCTGCGGCGGCAGGAGCGTCGGTTAGAATCGGCAAGTGATCGTCCCTCTGCTCGAATCGGCATTGCGCGATGACCTGCAGGCGGTCGATCGTGTCCTGCGCAAGAGCCTGTCATCCGATGTCGCGCTGATCCGCCAGGTCTCGGAGTACATCATTCGCGGCGGCGGCAAGCGGCTGCGGCCGGCGCTGTTGATCCTCGCCGCGCAGGCCTGTGGCTATCGCGGCAAGCATCATCACACGCTCGCCGCAGTGGTCGAGATGATCCACACCGCAACGCTGCTGCACGACGATGTCGTCGACGAATCGTCGTTGCGCCGCGGGCACGCCACCGCCAACGCGATGTTCGGCAATGCGGCGAGCGTTCTCGTCGGCGATTTTCTTTACTCGCGCGCCTTCCAGCTCATAGTGACGGTCGAGAACATGCGCGTGCTGCAAATCCTTTCCAACGCGACCAACGTCATCGCCGAGGGCGAGGTGCTGCAGCTCATGAACACCGGCAACCCGGACCTCGACGAGGAAAGCTATCTCGAAGTGATCCGGCGCAAGACCGCGAAGCTCTTCGAGGCGGCGGCGCAACTTGGCGCGGTGCTCGCGGGCGCGGACGTGGGGATCGAGGACGCACTTGCGCGCTACGGGATGCATGTCGGCACTGCGTTTCAGCTGATCGATGACGTGCTCGACTACTCGGGCGAGCTTGCCGCCATCGGCAAGAATCTCGGCGACGATCTTGCGGAAGGCAAGGCGACGCTGCCTTTGATCCGCGCATTGCGGGTGGGCTCTGCGGACGACGTCGCGCTCATCCGCGCAGCGCTGAGCGGCGAGGGACTCAAGGATTTCGAAGCGGTTCTTGCCGCGCTGACACGCACCGACGCACTCGCCTACGCGCGGCATTGCGCCGAGGCCGACAGCGCGTCGGCAACCGCGGCTCTCGCCGCACTTCCGGATTCGTCGGCCAAGCGGACTCTGCTAGAATTATCGGCTTTCGCAGTGACCCGAAATTTCTAATTCTGCGAAAACGTCGGGGTGTAGCTTAGCCTGGTAGAGCGCTACGTTCGGGACGTAGAGGCCGGAGGTTCAAATCCTCTCACCCCGACCACTCTACCGACTGCGCGGAGCATCCTGCGCATCGCTAAGGCTCTCGAGGAATCTTCGCCGCTTCGATCACGCGCGCGTATCGTTCAACATCGTCGCGAATCAGAGTCCCGAACGACTCGGGCGTATCGACGATGACCTCGTAACCCTTTTGCTCCAGGCGCCGCTGCCATTCGGGAGCGCGCACCACACGGTTGAGCGCCGTTGCCAGTCTCTCGCGGGTCTCGTCCGAAATCGCCGCCGGGGCAACGAGCCCGTACCAGGGCTCGAACGCGAGCGCGGGCACTCCCTGCTCGGCGGCAGTCGGCAGCTCCGGCGCCATTGCCGAGCGTTTGCTGCCGGCGAGCGCGACGAGTCGGAGAGAGCCCGCCTTCGCATGCGGCGCGACGAGCGCGAGATCCATGCACACCATGTCCACGTCGCCGGCGACGGCGGCCATAGCCGCGGGCGCCGATCCTTTGTAGGGAACGTGCAGGATGTCGAGCCCGGCGCTCGCTTTGAGCACCTCGATCGCGAGACTCGAGTTGCTGCCGACGCCGCTCGAACCGTAGCTCAACCGGCCAGGGTTCGCCCGCGCATAAGCGATCAGCTCCTGCAAGGACTTGGCGGGCACGCCCGAGCGGACCGCGAGCGCATAGGGAACGCGTGCGAGCGCGCCGATCGGCGCAAAGTCCTTCACTGGATCGTAGGGAATCTCGCGCAACAGCGCCGGCGCGAGAGACAGATTGAACGCGCCGCCGACAAGGAGCGTATAGCCATCCGGTGGCGCCTTGGCCACGAGATTCGCCCCGATCGTCCCTGCGGCTCCCGCGTGGTTCTCGATCACGACGGGTTGCTTCACGACCGCGGAGAGAGCCTCGGCGAATGTGCGCGCGATCCAGTCGATCTGTGCCCCGGGCGCGAGCGGGACCACGAGCTTGATCGCTCGCGATGGATACGCCTGTGCAAGAACAGCGTTCGTCGCAAGCGCTGCGAACGCGCAGAGCAGCGCTCGCGCAAGCAACCACTGCATCGTCAGGAACGCTCCTGACGGGACGCGGAAGCAGGCGGAGGGCCTTGCTCCGATCTCGGACGGATCGGTGGCGGAACCGACGCTACGCCGGAACAAGCAGCGGCATTCAACTCGGCCGCGAACTCAGCAACCGTCGGCCTGCGGAAGAGACTTTCGACTGGAAGACTGACCCCGAGCGCGACATTGGCGCGCGTCACCACCTGCGCTCCTGAGAGCGAATCGCCGCCGAGATCGAAAAAATTGTCCAGTGCGCCGACGCGTACCCCTGCGAGCGCCTGCGAAAAAAATCCGGCCACCAGCTCTTCGTGCGCATCGCGCGGTGCCATGAATGGCGAACGCCGATCGGCTTCGAAACGTTCTGCAAGTGCTGCCCGCTGCACCTTGCCGAGCGCGCTCTTCGGCAATTGCGATTCGACGAGAATGCGGCTCGGCACCATGTATCCCGCGAGTCGCTGCAGCAGAAAGTCGCGCAACTGCTGTTCGGTGACCGATGCCTCAGCGCGCGGAACGATCGCCGCGACGAGGTCTTCGTCGAGCGTGGGATGAGGGACGCCGAACGCCGCGGCATCGATGACATCCGGGTGTTGCATCAGCGCAGCGTCGACGGCGGTGGGCGATACCTTGAGTCCGCCGCGATTGATGAGCTCCTTGATGCGGCCGACGACATACAGATAGCTATCCTCGTCGAGATAGCCGAGGTCACCCGTGCGAAACCAGCCTTGGTGGAACGCAGCAGCGTTGGCCTCCGCGTCATCTTCGTAGCCCTCGAAGACGTCGCTTCCGCGCACGACGATTTCGCCAACTTCTTTCCTCGGCAAGAACGTCCCCGTTGCGCCCAGCACCCTGACCTCGCAGCCGGCGGGAGGACCCACCGAACCGGGCCTGCGCCGCACGGGGGCCGGAGGGTCATGAGCGATGCCACCGCCTTCCGTCATCGCATACGCCTGCAGGACCGGAACACCGAGCGCTCGCTCGAGCCGTTCCTGCTCCGCCTCCGGCAGCGAGGCCGATGTGGCAAGGACGTAGCGGAGCGAATGCTGAAGCGTGGTCTCGCGCCGTTCGAGTGCGGCCAAAACCGCCCGGTGCACCGTTGGCGGCCCCGTGTAGTACGTCGGCTGGAATGTTTCCAGCCAGGTGAAGAACTCATCGGTATCGAAGCCAGGCGTGCACACTACGCTCGATCCCGCGGCCAGCGCCGTCCCGAGGTTGCGCTTGATTCCGCTCGCCGTGAAGAGCGGCGCCACGCAAAGGCAGCGATCCTCGGGCCCCAGCCGAAGAAACTTCGCCCGAAAGAGAAATGCCTCGATCTGGCTGGATTGAGTGAGCGGCACGAGCTTGGGTTTCGCCGTGGTGCCCGAGGTGTGGAGCATGAGCGCGCAATCTTCAGGGCCCGCCCGCTCGACTGGGACAGCGTCACCGGAAATGTCGGCTGACAAACGGAATGTGCCCGCGGGCCCGCCGCGCGCGAACGACAGCCGCACGATCGGAATGCCCAGTGAACGTGCCGCATCTGCAGCCGGCGGTTCAGGACTTTCGCCGACAACAAGCGCCGCGGCCCGCATCTTCGCGAGCAGATACCGACAAAGGTCTTCGTCGTACGTCGGGTTGAGCGGCGCGCAGGTCGACCAGCTCATCGTGGACACGATCGCAGCGGCCAGCTCGGGGCCGTTAGGCAGTGCGAGCGCGACGCGTGAACCTCGCCCCAATCCGATCGCAGCGAGCGCAGCCCCGGCTCGCTCGACTTGGCGCAGCAGCGCTCCGTAGGTCAGCGGTGGCCGTCCCGGCGCAAGAAGCGCAGGCAAGGATTCGTGCGAGCGCGCCCGCGCCTCGAGCAACTCGAGCAACGTCAACGGCCACCTCTTTCCCTGTGATGAAACCGGCGCCCGATGTTAGCAGAATGCTCCAATGCCCCGCATCCGGTCTGACGCGATTGTGCCCGGCGGCGGCGATGACCGATAATCACCGGCCGCGGGCAGATGATGACTACCCAAACCAGCTTCTCGCCAAGGGATCGCGAGCGCTTGTCGTTCGCTCAGCAGCGCCTGTGGCTGCTCGATCGCCTGTTGCGCGAGCCCTGGGTGTACAACAGCGCGCAGGTTCTGCGGCTCGAGGGAACGCTGGATTGTTCAGCGCTTTTCGCGGCGCTCAACGAAATCGTGCGCAGGCACGAGATCCTGCGCACGCGGATCGAGGTGATCGATGGGGAGCCCTGGCAGGTCATCGACCCCGAGTCGAATATCGAGTCGGTGATCGACGATCTCACCGGACTGCCGCAAACCGCCCGCGAGAGCGAAGCCTGCAGGCGCGCCGAAGAAGAGGCGCACAAGCCCTTCGACCTGGCACGCGGCCCGGTGTTGCGAGCGAGGCTTCTGCGTCTGGCGGAGAACGAGCATTGGCTGTTGCTCGCCCGGCATCATATCGTCAGCGATCGCTGGTCGATGCGCGTATTGGCGGATGAAATCTCTGCACTGTACGCAAGCAATCTGCTTGGCGAACCGCCGGCGCTCGCCGCCTTGCCGGTGCAATACGCGGATTACGCCCGTTGGCAGCGCGAGTGGCTCCAGGGGCAGGTCCTCGAGAACCACCTCGATTACTGGCGCCGCAGGCTCGCCGGGCAGCAGCCGATCGAGCTTCCGGCCGATCGGCTTCGGCCGACCGTTGCGAGCTTCCGCGGCGGGCGCATCCCGATCGAAATCGACACCGATCTCACCAACGCGCTCGAGCAGCTAAGCCGGCGCGAAACGAGCACGCTATTCATGACGCTGCTCGCGAGCTTCCAGGTCCTGCTCGGCCGCTACAGCGGGCAGGACGACATCACGGTCGGGGTGCCGATCGCCGGTCGCCGCCGGCCCGAGCTGGAGGCACTGATCGGCTGTTTCGTCAACACGCTCGTGATGCGCGGCGACCTGTCCGGCGATCCAAGCTTTCGCGACTTGCTGGCGCGCACGCGAACGCACGTGCTCGAGGCTCTCGACCATCAGGACCTGCCCTTCGAGAAACTCGTCGAGGAAATCGCACCGGCGCGCGACCTGTCACGCAATCCGTTGTTCCAGGTTGTCTTCGCGCTGCAAAACACGCCTCCGCTCCGATGGAGCTTGCCCGGTATCCGTGTGCAACCGCTCGAGCACATCGCCATCGAGGGTGCCAAGTTCGACCTTACGCTGGCGATCGAAAAGAGCGACGGCGCGCTGAGCGGGCGCCTTGAATACGCCACCGACCTTTTCGATCGGCGTAGCATCGAGCGCATGGCCGAGCAATGGCGCACCCTCCTCGCCGAGGTCGTTGCCAATCCGGATCGTCCGGTCTCGCGGCTCAAGCTGCTCGACGACGCCACTCGCCACCGCATACTCGTCGAGTGGAAAGCCGTGGATCCCGGCGACCCGGCGACGGCCGTACGGTCGAGCCCTGCCTCATATGGCCAGCGTGCCCTATGGGTTCTCGGCCGCATGCTGCCGGACGACGCCGTCTACAACGAGCCGAGCACCTTGAGGCTGAAGGGAATGCTCGACGTCCCCGCGCTGACCCGCGCCATCAACGAAATCGTGCGGCGGCACGAAGCGCTGCGGACGCGCTTCCGCCTCGTCGATGGCGAACCGGTGCAGGAGATCGCGCCCGAGCTCAAACTGGCTCTTGAGACTGTGGATCTGACCGCGCTGTCCGAAGCGGATCGCGAGGCCGAAGCGCAGCGCCGAGCGGTCGCGGCGGCTCGTGTGCGATTCGATCTCGAGCGCGGCCCGCTCATTCGGGTTGGGCTGCTCCGGCTCGCGCCGAGCGAGCACTGGCTGTTGATCACCCGACATCACATCATCAGAGACGGCAGGTCGGACGCAATCTTCGCGCACGAGCTGTCGGCCCTCTATCGCGCGTACCTTCACGGCGAAGCCTCGCCGCTGGCCGAGCTAGCGATGCAGTACGCCGACTACGCCAAAGATGAACACGAGCAGCTTCGGGGAGATGCGCTCACGGCTCAGCTCGCTTACTGGAAACGAGCGCTCGCCGATTTGCCCACGCTCGATCTGCCCACCGACCGGCCCAGACCGCAGGTACCGAGTTGTCGCGGACGGCGTGTGTCCTTCGAGCTTGCGGAAGACCTCGTCTCTGGTTTGCGGCAACTCGCCCACAACGAGCAAACGACGCTATTCACCGTGCTGCTCGCTGCGCTTCAAGTTCTGCTCTCGCGCTACAGCGGACAACAAGACGTCGCGGTGGGCGTGCCGGTCGCCGGCCGCAGCTCGCCTGCTCTCATGCCGGTGATCGGTTATTTCGCAAACTTGCTCGTCCTGCGGGGCGATTTGTCGGGCAACCCGACATTTCGGGAATATCTCGCTCAGACCCGGCAGAGAACGAAGGAAGCCTACGCGAATCAGGATTTGCCGTTTGCGCGGCTGGTCGAGGAACTCGCCCCGCGGCGCGACATGTCGCGCAATCCGCTCTTCCAAGTGTCTCTGAACAAGGTGACGGGCCTGCGTAGTGCCCCGGACCTCGAAGGGCTTGCCGTTGAATGGATCAAAACCAGGGGCACCGAAACGGCGAAGTTCGACCTCCATTTCCTGGTGGCGGAGGAAGGTGCGAAGCTCGACGCGGCCATCGATTACGCGACGGACCTCTTCGATGCGGGAACGATCGAACGCATCGCACAGCAGTGGCGCACCCTGCTCACCGACGTCGTCGCCGATCCGGATCGTCCGCTCTCGCGAATTCGGCTTGACGATGAGGTTCGACGTAGCATCCTCCCGAGCGAACGAGCGTCAAGCTCGAGCGAAGTCCAGGTCGCGTCGCTCGCTGCGCTCTTCTCCGTGCAGGCGCGGCGCTCCCCTGACGCGATCGCGATCGCCGACGGAGAGCGCAACATCGACTACGCGGCGCTCGACCGGTGGAGCAGCGCGCTGGCTCGGCAGCTGCGCGCTTCAGGCGTCATGGCGGGCGGGCGCATCGGAGTGTGCATCGAGCGTTCGATCGAAGAGATCGTTGCGCTGCTCGCCGTGCTCAAAGCCGGCTGTGCGTACGTGCCGCTCGATCCGTCGCATCCTCCCGAGCGCGTCGCCGCGTTGCTCGCGGATGCCGAAGCGACGGCGGTCGTCGCGGTTCCGGCCTCGCTGCGCGCGCTCGCGGCCGCGCGCACGGCAAGCGCACGCCCGGTTCTGAGCGTCAACGATGACGATGCCAAAGTGGTTGCGAACGATTTCACGGAAGAGCTGCCCAGCGCGAGCGGCGAGGATCCGGCTTATGTCATGTACACCTCCGGCTCGACCGGCACGCCGAAGGGAGTCGTTGCTGCGCAGCGAGGCGTGGTGCGGCTGGTGCGCGACAGCGATTACGTGCAACTCGGGCCTGCCGACGTCGTGGCGCATCTGTCGAATCCGGCCTTCGACGCCGCGACCTTCGAGATCTGGGGCGCGCTTCTGAACGGCGCGTGTCTGGCCGTGCTCCCCCTCGAGACCGTGCTCTCCGCTCCGGCGCTAGCCGCCGCTCTGGACCGCCATGGCGTGACCACGCTGTTCCTGACCACTTCCTTGTTCAATCAGATTGCCCGCGGGGCGCCGCAAGCTTTCACCCAGCGGCAGGTGCTGTTCGGAGGTGAAGCCTGCGACCCGCGCTCGGTTGCGGCCGCCTTGCTCGAGGGTTGCCCGCGACGCCTCCTGCACGTCTACGGTCCGACCGAGGCGACAACCTTCGCCACGTGGCACGAAGTGCGTAATGTCGAAGCCGATGCCCTGACCGTACCGATCGGGAAGCCGCTAGCGAACACCGAGGTCTACATCCTGGACGCGCACCGTGAACCGGTGCCGCCGGGCGTGCCCGGCGAAATCTGGATCGGCGGTCCCGGTCTCGCGCTGGGTTACCTCAATCAACCGCAGCTCACGGCCGAGCGCTTTCTGCCGCATCCTTTTGCCTCCGACCGGAATGCGCGCCTGTATCGCACGGGCGATCGCGCCCGCTATCGCGACGACGGCACGATCGAATTCCTGGGCCGCTTCGACAGCCAGGTCAAAATCCGCGGTCACCGCGTGGAGCCGGCCGAGGTCGAGGCGGCGCTGCTGCGTCTGCCGGAGTTGCGCGAGGCCGTCGTACTCGTTCATGGCGCCGGCTCCGATACTCGACGGCTGAGCGCGTATGTGGTCGCCGCGGAAGGCAAGCGTCCGGCTCCAGCGGAACTGTTGCTGCAGCTCCGACAGATATTGCCTGCGTACCTGGTCCCCACCAGCCTCGTGTTACTGGAATCGCTGCCGCTCACTACGGGCGGAAAGATCGACCGCCGCGCGTTGCCCGACCCGGTCGAGCTCGTGGAGCAAAAGGCGCCGGCAATTCGGCCAGGAACCTTTCTCGAACACACGCTGGCATCGATCTGGGAAAGACTGCTCGGGCTGCGCCGAGTCAGCGTCCGCGACAGCTTCTTCGATTTGGGCGGCCACTCGCTGCTCGCCGCACAAATGATGGAGGCGGTCGAAAACGCCTGCGGCGTGCGCCTGCCGCTGATGACGCTGTTCACGGCGCCGACCATCGAGCAGCTCGCTGCACTGATCCGAATCGGCGTTTCTCCGCCCGCCCCCCTCACCGCGCTGAATGCCGGGGGCTCTCGTCCACCGCTGTTCTTCCTGCACGGTGACTTCTACGAAAGCGGCCTCTACTGTCGCGGACTTGCAGGAGCGCTCGGTCCCGACCAACCGTTCTATGTCGTGCATCCGCACGGACTCGACGGCACCGATGTGCCTGCGTCGATCGAAGAGATGGCAGCCGATCGAATAAAGGCACTGCAGAGCGAGCGGCCGCGAGGTCCTTACTTCCTGGGCGGCCATTGCAACGGCGCGTTGGTTGCCGTCGAGATTGCCCGCCAGCTGATGGCAGCGGGAGAAGAGGTCCCGATCGTGGTAGTTATCGACGGCGTCGCACGTGCTGTTTTCGTTGAGATCTTCGCGGGCGCGCCTAGAGCGGAGAGCGGACGGCGCAGCCGCGAGGCCGAGGCAGCAAGCCCAGCGCAGTTGCGCGTAATGGATCTCATGGAACTCTACAAGAGCGCAGTGATGCGCTACGTCCCAAAGCGTTTTCCGGGACGCATCGCGGTCCTGCGCTCAGGCGGCATAAGGGACGTGCGCCCGGATCTCGGTTGGCAGGCCTTGGCAGCGCAGGTCCAAACGTACTCCATCCCCGGAGGTCACCTTCCCGCGCTCACCCGCCACGTGGCAACGACGGGCGCATGCGTCAAAGCTTGTCTGGACGAGGCGTCTTCAAGCTCCGCGTCGCGTTAACGTCGAAACATGGGCAGGTTCAGCCCTCTCGCCTCCACCGTCTCGATTGCCTTCTCATAACCCGCATCAGCATGCCGCATTACTCCTGATGCGGGATCGTTCCACAGCACGCGCTCGATGCGCTTCGCTGCGGCTTCGCTGCCGTCGCAGACGATCACGACGCCTGCGTGCTGCGAATAGCCCATGCCGACGCCACCTCCGTGATGGATCGAGACCCAGGTCGCGCCGCTCGCGGTGTTGAGCAACGCGTTGAGCAGAGGCCAGTCGGACACGGCGTCGGAGCCATCGGCCATCGCTTCGGTCTCGCGGTTGGGACTCGCGACCGAGCCCGAGTCGAGATGGTCGCGGCCGATCACGATCGGCGCCTTCAGTTCTCCGCTGGCAACCAACTCGTTGAACGCGAGGCCCGCGCGGTGCCGCTCTCCGAGTCCAAGCCAGCAGATGCGTGCGGGCAATCCCTGGAACGCTATCCGCTCCGACGCGAGATCGAGCCAGCGGTGCAGCGATTTGTTCTCGGGGAATAGCTCCTTCACCTTTCGATCGGTCCTGCGGATGTCTTCTGGATCGCCCGAGAGCGCGACCCAGCGGAACGGCCCCCGGCCTTCGCAGAAGAGTGGCCGGATGTACGCGGGCACGAATCCGGGGAACGCGAATGCATTCTTTACTCCCGCATCGAAAGCGACCTGGCGGATGTTGTTGCCGTAGTCGACCGTCGGGATTCCCTGCCGGTGAAACGCGAGCATCGCCTCGACGTGCGTCTTGATCGACGCTCGCGCGGCTTCGGTAAGCGCCGCGTGCTGCATGGAATCGGCCTGCGCCGCTTGCCAGCGCTCCACCGTCCAGCCCGCGGGTAGATAGCCATAGACCAAGTCGTGCGCGGAAGTCTGGTCGGTGACGAGATGCGGCCGAAGCTTGCGCCGCACGAGCTGCGGAAGAATTTCCGCCGCGTTGCCGTGCAGGCCAACCGAAGTCGGCCGCCGTGCTTTGCAGGCCTCGTCGATGATCGCGAGCGCCTCATCGAGGTCGTGCGTGGAGCGATCGAGATACCGTGTCGTCAGCCGCATCTCGATGCGCGAGCGCTGGCATTCGATCGCAAGCAGCGACGCTCCGGCCATCGTCGCCGCGAGCGGCTGCGCGCCCCCCATGCCGCCGAGGCCCGCGGTGAGAATCCACTTGTCAGCGAGATCGCCGCCGTAATGCTGGCGCCCGGCCTCGGCGAAAGTCTCGTAAGTGCCCTGCACGATTCCCTGGCTGCCGATGTAAATCCAGGAGCCGGCGGTCATCTGGCCGAACATCATCAGGCCCTTGCGGTCCAGATCGTTGAAATGCTCCCATGTCGCCCACTTTGGCACGAGATTCGAGTTCGCGATCAGCACGCGCGGCGCGTCCGGGTGCGTCTTGAACACGCCGACCGGCTTGCCCGACTGGATCAACAACGATTCGTCGTCTTCGAGCGCGGTGAGCGCGGCGACGATCGCGTCGTAGCATTCCCAGTTGCGCGCGGCGCGCCCGATGCCGCCATAGACGACGAGGTCCTGCGGCCGCTCCGCGACCTCGGGATCGAGGTTGTTCATGAGCATGCGCAGCGGCGCTTCGGTCAGCCAGCTCTTCGCGGTCCGTGCGCTCCCGCGCGGCGCGCGTATCAAGCGCTCGGCACGACGCGCGCGTGCGAGCTTTTCAGGGTCGTCTCGCTTCATGGCAGCTCCGGATCGTCAATGGGAGATTGTCGCGCAGCGCGGCGCCCGGGTCACGCGATGAGTGGCGCTCCGACGAAGCGCTCGAAAGCCCCCGTCTCGATCATCGCCCTGGCGCGAACGAGATCGGGCGCGAAGGCGCGATCGCGATCCCAGAATGCGACTTGGCCGCGGATCAGGCGCAGCGCCTCCTGCAATCGGCCCGACGTCTTGAGGGGTGCGCGTAATTCCACCC
>DATKJP010000054.1:0-40915 GCA_035543635.1 Casimicrobiaceae bacterium | reverse complement strand
GCACCGAGACCGCTGCCGCCGGCTCCATGCGCGAGGTCACGCTGGATGACGTCGCAGTGCAACTGGCATATGCCAACCAGGTGGTCTTCGTTCCTGGCTATGGGATGGCCACAGCGCAGGCACAGCACGCGGTGCGTGAGTTGGGGAATCTTCTCGAAGAGCGCGGGGTATCGGTGAAGTACGGCATTCATCCTGTGGCCGGGCGCATGCCCGGACACATGAACGTCCTGCTGGCCGAGGCGGAAGTGCCTTACGACCAGGTCTTCGAGATGGAAGACATCAACAGTGAGTTCCCGCAGGCCGACGTGGCGCTGATCCTTGGAGCCAATGATGTGGTGAACCCGCTCGCCGAGCAGAAGGGGAGCCCCATCTACGGCATGCCGATCATCGAGGCGCACAAGGCGAGGACCGTGCTGGTCAACAAGCGCTCGATGGCGTCCGGCTACGCCGGCATCGACAATCCGCTCTTCTACATGGACAAGACGATGATGGTCTTCGGCGATGCCAAGAAGGTGGTCGAGGATCTCGTCAAGGCAGTCGAATAGTGCGAGACCCACGCCGACACGAATCCGGGACAGCATGGGTTCGCTGGTCGAACTGGTTCGGATTGTGCCTGGCCCTCGTCGTATCGAGCGCTGCAGCTCGGGTCGACAACTACGCGGTCATGTCGCTGGTCGGAGACCGGTTGACCTTCATCGTGTCGGAGAAGCAGCTCGGCAGCCATCTTGATCTCAATCAGAAGGAAGTCGTTACCGTCAACGACCGCAGCCTTGACGATTTCGGCTCCCGCGTGGCAAACGCGGCGATCGAGAAAGCCCGGCCGTCAGCTTCGGTGACCATGCTGCGCGCCAACGACCCTTCGCTGTATGCGCTGCGCAATTCGTGGCTCGATACGGAAGGCGGCGATGTCAAAACGCTCGCATCGATCGTCGTGAAATTCGTATCGTCTTCATCAGACGCGCGCCTCCTTCTCATCGCGCCCTACCGGGCCGAGCTCGAGCTCAAGAGTGACCAGGGCTATCCGTTTACCGGCAGCAAGATCGCGGGGCTTGGTTTCTACTCCGGATCCGGCAACCAGGCATCCGGCGAGAGTTACGCCGAAAAACAAGTCACGGCCGCCTTTCTCGGCGTCTTCGCGAACTTTCAGCTGCTCCTGATCAACCTGCAAACGAAAGCCATCGAGGCCCACGAGCGGGTTGTGGTCGGCGACACATATCCCGCGGATGCGCTGTCGCCGACGCAAAAAGTCGAGGCGCTGCGCAATCTCATGAAACGCGAGATCGAGCGTGCGGTGCCCGTCATGCTGCCGGTCGATTAGATTCGCGAACAGGCGGTAACAATTAACCTGGATCGGCGCCCGGCATCGCGGCCGGCCGGTCCGGTATACTCGGTCGGCTGCCGCACCGAGCACGCCGTCTGGATAAATCATCCCCATGAGCGGAATAACCCGCAAGCCTGCATTCTGGATCGTGTTCGCGGTCGTTTCGGCATGCTCCGGCGTGTTCGCGTGGTACTACTTTCCGCAGGCGCTACCGCTCATCAACCTCGACGTATCGATGTCACGCGAGGACGCGGTCGTGCAGGCGGCCGCGATGGCCGATCGCCTGCACCTGATCGATCGCGGTGCGCGCGAGGCCGCGTTGTTCACTCACGACGGCACAACGCAGAACTTTGTCGAGCTAGAGGCCGGAGGGAAACCGGCGTTCACGCGCCTGTTGTCCGGTGATCTTTACGCACCCTACCGCTGGGAAGTGCGGCTATTCAAGCCGGGAGAGATCGCGGAGGCGCGCGTCAGCTTCAAGCCCGACGGCACGCCGTATGGGTTCTCACGCAAGCTTCCCGAGAGCGCTCCCGGCGCGGCGCTCGACGCCGCCGCGGCGCGCGCCATCGCCGAAAAGAGTGCGCGCGATGACTGGTCGATCGACTTCTCGCCGTACAAGCTGATCGAGCAATCACAGAAGGAGCAGGTAAGCAAGCGGGTCGACCACACCTTCACTTACGAGCGCGAAGACGAGAAGCTCGGCGACGGTCGCATTCGCCTGAAGCTGGTCGTGAGCGGAGACGTGCTCAGCGGGCTCGGACATTTCGTCTTCGTTCCGGAGGCATTCGAGCGCCGCTATGCGGAGCTGCGCGCGGCGAACAACACCATCGCCAATGTCGCGTCCCTTTCTGCAGGAGTGCTGTATGGGCTCGGCGGATGCATTCTCGCCGTGCTGTGGCACATGCGGAAACGCGGTTTGCTCTGGAAGCCGGCGCTCGCCGCGGGCGCGATTGTCGCCGGCATCAATGCGATCGCGCTGCTTGCCAACTTTCCGCAGGCGTGGTTCAGCTTCGATACAGCGCAGTCCACTACGATATTCTGGGCGCAGCAGATCGGCATCGCCGCGGTCGTCGCAATCGGCGGCGGCCTCGCCCTGGCTCTCGTCTTCATGGCCGCCGAGAGTCTGTCGCGCCGAGCTTTTCCGGACCATCCTCAGCTGTGGCGGCTATGGTCTCGCAACGCGGCACCTACAGCGGCCGTACTGGGTCGCACCCTCGGCGGCTATCTCTTCGTGCCGATCGAGCTGGGGCTCATCGCCGCATTTTACTTGGTGACCAACCGTTACTTCGGCTGGTGGCAACCCTCCGAGATACTCACCGATCCCAACATTCTCGGCAGCGCGCTGCCGGCGCTCTCGCCGATTGGGATGGCGTTGCAAGCGGGGTTCATGGAAGAGTGCCTGTTCCGCGCGGTGCCACTTTCGCTTGCGGCGCTGATCGGCGCGCACTTCGGTTATCGGCGTACGCTGATCGGAATCACGTTGGTGCTGGAGTCGCTCATCTTCGCGGCCGCGCACGCCAACTATCCGGGCTTTCCGGCGTATTCGCGTCTGGTCGAGCTGATCGGGCCGGCATTCATCTGGGGACTCATCTTCCTCCGCTTCGGGCTTCTGCCCACCGTAATCCTGCATGCGCTGTTCGATCTTATCCTCATGTCGCTTCCGGTGTTTCTCGTGCGCGGCCACGTGGGCGAGCTCAACCAGACGATCGTCGCAGCCGCTGCGCTCGTTCCGCTGCTTGTCGTGCTGCTGCGCCGCGCCAGCGCGAGCGCGTGGCTCGCGCTGCCGTCGTCGCTTCTGAACGGCGCGTGGAGCCCCGGTGCGGCGCGCGTGCGCGATACGGTAGCGCGGCCGCGAGCCGCGGCCGGTGCATGGGCACTTCGCTTTCAGCGAGCGCTGCCGATCCTCGCCATTCTCGGCGTCATTGCGATTGCCCTCACGGGAAGCTTCCGCAGCGATGTGCCGTCACTGGCTATTGGACGCGCCGAGGCGGAGGCGGCTGCAGATGCCGCGCTCGCCGCGCGTGGGGTGAACTTGTCTCCCGAATGGCGTCGCTACTCGCTCACCCGCACGGCACCGGACGACGCAACGCAGTGGCAATGGCACAGCTTCGTCTGGCGCGAAGCCGGACAAGCCGCATATCACAAGCTGATCGGGCAGTGGCTTGCCCCGCCTTTGTGGGAAGTCCGTTACGCGCGCTTCGAGGGCGGCGACGTCGCCGATCGCGCCGAGGAATGGCGCGTGACCGTCGAAGGCACGGGCAAGGTGCGGGGCGTGCGTCATACGCTTCCGGAGCAACGGGCCGGTGCGCACCTCGCGCGTGACGATGCGCGCACGCTTGCACAAGCGGAGCTCCGTCGGGCCTTCGGTCTCGATCCTGGCGAGTTGCGTGAGGTGGAAGCGAAAGAAGATCCTCAGCCGGCCCGCACCGACTGGCAGTTCACGGTTTCCGATCCCCGAGTCGATGTCGGCAAAGGCGGCGAAGCGCGTGCCCTGGTCGCCATCGCCGGGAACGAGATTGCGGGTGCAGGGCGCTACATTTTCGTGCCGGAAGCCTGGCAGCGTGCCGAGCGCGAGCGCACCGGACGGCTCAGCATTGTGAAGATCGGCTTGGCGCTTGTCCTGGCCCTCGTAGCCTTGGCTGCGATCATCTGGGCGAGTGTGGCGTGGACGCGCGATCACTTCGATCGCCGTGCGTTCTGGGTCGTGGCCTCGGTCACGCTCGGCGCGGCGATCATCAACGCCGTCGATCAATGGCCGTCGGTCGCATTCAACCTGCGCACAACCGAGCCTGTGTTGCAGCAAGTTGCGCTCGCCGCGGCTGGGGGGCTGTTCGGGGGAGTGGTCCGGGCCCTGTTTGCCGGACTGTGGTGCGGCGTCGCGGCTTACGCCGCGCGGATGCATGTCAGACTCGAACTCAACGCGAAGAGCCTCTGGCTGCGCGGCGCTGCCGTTGGGCTGTTCGTGGTCGGTATCGATGCTTTGATCGGACTCTTAACGCCTCATCTGACCCCGGCGTGGCCGCGTTTCTCCGCAGAGAACGCAGCCTGGCCGTGGCTCAGCGCCGCGTCTTCGACAGTCAACATCATCATTCCGATGGCGGCCACGGTGGTCGCGCTGCATTGGCTGGATCGCCTTAGCCATGGATGGACCCGGCATCGAGCGCTTTGCGTCGCGATTCTGATCCTGACCGAAGGCGCGATTGCGGCGACGCGCGCGAACGACTGGACCGACATCGCGCTGACGGGTGTGATCGGCGGAGCGGTGACTGCGCTGCTATTCGCCTTTGTTCTGCGCTTCGATCTGCGCGCAGTGCCCGCGCTCGTTGCGCTCTACGCAGCCACCGAAGGGGCGGTCGACGCGCTCAGTAAAGGCAGCTTCCAGACTTGGACGCTCTACGCGATCGGTGCGGCGCTCACCCTCGCCATCTCCTGGCTGGCGACTCGCTACCTGGTGGCTCAGGGCGAGATCCGGGAGGCCCCGAGTCCGCACGCGGCAGCCCCCGGATCTGAAGCATTGGCTACTGCGAGGTCTGCACCGTCACCCAGTTCGGAATGACATTGTTGTTGGCGAGGTGCACCGCCGTGACGTTGCTGCGCGTCGCCCACGGGATAACCTGCCGGTGCAGCGGCAGATGCAGCAGCTCGTCGTGCTGGATCATGAGCGCTTCATTGATGAGCTTGCGCCGCTTTTCCACATCCATCTCGACCTTGATCTGATCGACCAGCGCGTCGAGCTTCGGATTCGAGTAGCGCCCATAGTTGTAGTCGCCGTCGCCCTTGGCGTTCGCCGTATGCTGCACCGGCTGGAGAATGAAGATCGGATCGGTGGCTGCGCCGCCCCAGCCCAGCATGTAGAGACTCGTATCGAGCTTGTCGAGCTTGGGGAAGTAATTGGCGCGCGGCATCGCTGTCACGCTCGTGGTCACGCCGATCTGGCTCCACATCGCGGCGAGCGCCTGGCAGATCTTCTCGTCGTTGACGTAGCGGTTGTTCGGGCAATCAAGCGTCACTTCGAATCCATTCGGATATCCCGCCTCGGCCAGGAGCTGCTTCGCTTTTGCGCGATCGAAAGGAAAACGCCCCTCCGGCTCCGCGATCCAGGGCAACGGTGCCGGAAGCATCGCACCGGTCGGCTTCGACAAGCCGCGCATCGTTGTCGTGCGCAGCGCCTCGATGTCGATCGCCTGATAGAGAGCTTGGCGCACGCGCTTGTCCTTGAACGGATTCTTGCCCTTGACGCTCGAGTAAAGCAGCTCGTCGCGATTCTGGTCCATGCCGATGAAGATGACCCGGTTCTCGGTGCCCTCGAGCACCTTGATGCTCGGGTTCTGCTTCAGCCGCGGCACGTCCTGTACGGGCGGGTCGTTGATGATGTCGATCTCGCCGGAGACGAGCGCCGCGAGCCGCGTCGCGTCGGACGCGATGGGCGTGTAGACCACCTCGTCGACGTTGCCGGTGAACTGGCCGTCCTTGATCCCCCACCAGTTCGGGTTCTTCACCAGCACGGTCTTTATGTCGGGCTCCCGCGACTTGAGCGTGTAGGCGCCGGTCCCGTTCGCCTGGTGCGCCGTGACCATGTCTTCCTTGTGCGTGTAGTCCTGCGGCTTAGTCGCACGGTTCTTCTCGCACCACGCCTTGCTCATGATGTTGATGGAAGCGACGTGCTCGAGCTCGATCGGGTTGGGCCCGTTGGTGGTGAACTCCACCGTCAAATCGTCGATCTTCTTGGGCACGCCAGATGCGTTCGAGTACACGCGCAATTGCGAGGTCTGCTCCGCCGCCCGCTGGAACGAGAACACGACGTCGTCGGCGGTGAAAGGCGTTCCATCGTGGAACTTGACACCGGCCCTGAGCTTGAAACGCCATACGGTCGGGCTCACCTGCGTCCACGAAGTCGCGAGACATGGCTGGAGATTGAGTTGCTTGTCCCGGCAGAGCAGGAATTCGTAGATGAGCTGGTTGACGTTGTTGGTGAGACCTTCGTTTTGGGAATGCGGGTCGGTGGTCTGCGGGTCGCCGCGGTTCGCCCAGCGCAGGGTGACGGCGTCAGCTTGAATCGCGAGCCCTGCCAGAGCGATCGCGAGAATGATTTTTCGCAGCATGACGATCCTCCTCGTCGTTCGAGTCCGATCATCATAACGCAGTCGGGCTAGAATCCCCCGCCGTGCGCTCCAGCCCTTCGCCCTCGCCCATCGATCGCCTGCGCTCAGAGCTGGATGCGGTGATGGCTGCGGACCGCGCGCGAATCGAACGCAGGCTGGCCGGGCTGCGCGGGCGCGAGCTGCGTCCGGCCGAGATCGAGCGGCTGGCGCGTGAGCTCGCAGCGTCCCGGGACCTAGCGCAGAAGCGCGCCGCCGGCGTTCCTCTGCTCAGCTTCCCGCCCGAACTGCCGGTGTCCGAGCGGCGCGAAGAGATCTCGGCCGCGATTCGCGAGCACCCGGTCGTCATCGTCTGCGGCGAGACCGGATCGGGCAAGACGACGCAGCTGCCCAAGATCTGCCTCGAGCTCGGGCGCGGCGTGCGGGGCTTCATCGGCCACACCCAGCCGCGGCGAATCGCTGCACGCAGCGTCGCCTCCCGGATCGCCGAGGAGCTCGCCACGCCGCTCGGCACTGCCGTCGGCTACAAGGTCCGCTTTACCGATCGCACGCGACCGGAGGCCTACGTCAAGCTCATGACCGACGGCATCCTCCTCGCCGAGACGCAGAGCGACCGGCTGCTCGCCGCTTACGACACCATCATCGTCGACGAGGCGCACGAGCGCAGCCTCAACATCGACTTCCTGCTCGGCTTCCTGAAGCAGCTGCTTCCGCACCGGCCCGATCTCAAGATCGTGCTGGCTTCCGCGACGCTCGATGCGGAGCGCTTTGCGCAGCACTTCGGCATCCGAGGCCGGCCGGCACCGGTGATCGAAGTCTCGGGGCGAGTGTACCCGGTCGAGATCCGCTATCGGCCGCTCACGCAGGACGAGGACGACGACGAGGAGCCGCTGGAAGAGGCGATCGTAGGTGCCGTGGAAGAGCTATGGCGCCAGGCGCCCGGAGATATCCTCGTATTTCTGCCTGGCGAGCGCGAGATTCGCGAGACCCAGGAGCTGCTTTCGCGCGGGCTGTCGCGGCGCCCGTACGCAAGTGCGATGGAAATTCTGCCGCTTTACGCGCGTCTTTCGGTCGAGCAGCAGCAACGCGTCTTCGCGCTCAGCAACGGCCGGCGCATCGTGCTCGCCACTAACGTCGCCGAAACTTCGCTCACCGTTCCCGGGGTCCACTACGTGATCGATCCAGGACTCGCGCGAGTGCGCCGCTATTCGTTGCGCAACAAGGTGGGGATGCTGCAGATCGAGAAGATATCGCAGGCCTCCGGCGCACAGCGCGCCGGGCGTTGCGGCCGCGTCGCGGCGGGGATGTGCTTGCGCCTGTATGGCGAGGACGATTTCGCCGCGCGGCCGCGCTACACCGATCCGGAGATCCTGCGCTCCTCGCTTGCGGCGGTGATCCTGCGCATGGCGGCGCTCGATCTCGGGCAAGTCGACGCCTTCCCCTTTCTGGACCCGCCTTCGCCCCGCGCGATTGCCGACGGCTATCAGCTACTGGCGGAGCTGGGAGCGGTCGACGTGCGCAATGCAATCACGCCGCTGGGACGCGAGCTCGCGAAGCTACCGATCGATCCGCGCCTCGGCCGCATGATCATCGCGGCGAAGGAGGGCGGATGCCTCCCCGAGGTCCTGGTCATCGCGAGCGCCCTTGCGGTGCCCGATCCGCGCGAGCGTCCGCTCGAGAAGCAGCAGGCGGCCGACCAGGCGCACCTTCGCTTTCGCGACGAGCGTTCGGACTTCTTGAGCCTTATCGCGCTGTGGCAATTCTTCGACGATGCGCTAAGGGTGAAGCGATCGCATCGCGAGCTTCTGGCGCAATGCCGCGCGCAGTTCGTTTCGTTTCTGCGCTTGAACGAATGGCGCGACCTGCACCGGCAGCTCTGCGAGCAGCTTGCCGAGCTGGGCTGGCGCTGGCGCGAAACGCTGCCCGAGAAGATCGACATCGCGCGCTGCGCGGTCATCCATCGCGCCGTTCTCGCGGGGTTGCTGTCGAACATCGGCACGCGCGTGGAGGGCGAGGACCATTATCTCGGCGCCCGCGGGATCAAATTCTTCCTGCATCCCGGGTCGGGGATCGCGAAGAAAGCGGCGAAATGGGTGCTCGCCGCCGAGCTGGTCGAAACCGCGCGTCTGTACGCGCGCTGCGCAGCGCGAATCGAGCCCGAGTGGATCGAAGCCGTGGCCGGCGACCGCGTCGATCGGAGCTGGTTCGACCCGCGCTGGGATCCCGAGCGCGGGGAAGTCACGGCGAGCGAGCGTGTCTCGCTCTACGGGCTGACGCTCGTGCCGCGACGTCGCGTCTCGTACAGCGCGATCGATCCGGAACGGGCGCGTGGAGTCTTCATCCGTGAAGCGCTGGTGCCAGGCGAGTATGCGACTCGTGGGCCCTTCCTTGCGCACAACCGCGCGCTCGTCGCCGAAGTGGCCGCGCTCGAGCATAAAGCCAGACGACAGGACGTGCTTGTCGATGACGAGGTGATCTACGCGTTCTACGCGGAGCGCATCCCCGCGGGCATCGCGACACGGGTTGCCTTCGAGCGATGGCGCGAGGAAGCCGAGGCGAAGGCACCGCGGCTTCTGTTCATGACCCGCGAAGCGCTGATGCGCCACGCCGCCGTCGGAATCACGGAGGAGCAGTATCCGGAGCTCATCGACATGGCCGGCTTGCGCCTTCCACTGAAGTATCGATTCGCACCGGGACATCCGCTTGACGGACTAACGCTCGCGGTTCCGCTCGACGCGCTCAACCAGCTGGACTCCGATCGGCTCTCCTGGCTGGTGCCGGGAATGATCCGCGAGAAGCTTGCGTGGTACTTAACGGCGATGCCGAAGCCCTTGCGCAATCGACTCACGCCGCTGCCCAAAGTCGTCACTGCGTTCCTCGAGACAGAGCCCTGGGGCAACGGTGGGCTGGAGTCCGCGCTGCGAAGCTTCATCGGCAAACGTCTCGGCGCGACGCTGGCCCCGGATGCCTGGGACGAGCGCGCGCTGCCCCCGCATCTTCGCGTGAACATCGTCGTCGTCGACGACGCCGGCAGAGAGCTCGGCTCCGGACGAGATCTCGCCGCGCTGCGCGCACGGCTCGGCGACGCGGCGCAACTGAGCTTTGCGGCCGCCGCGCCGCAATGGGAGCGCTCGCGCATACGAAGCTGGGATTTCGGCGATCTCCCGGAAACGCTCGCGATCGAGCGCGACGGTCGACGCATCACGGGCTACCCCGCCCTCGTGCTCCGCGAAGATGGCATCGCAATGCAGCTGCTCGACACGCGCGCGGCAGCCGACGCCGCCACGCGTGTTGCCGTCATCGAGCTCGTCGGATTGCAGCTCAAGGATGCGCTGCGGACCTGGGAAAAAAGTCCGGCCGGCTTCGTGCCGACGGCGCTGCAGTTGAAGCCCGCAATGGCGGCCGACACCCTTCTTAGCGACTCGCTCGCGGCGATTCGCGCCCGCGCATTTCTCGGTGACGATCCGCTGCCGCGTAACGAGCGCGCATTCACGGAAACCGTGAAACGCGCTCGGGCGCGATTGCCGGCAGTCGCTGAGAGCCTGTTCCGGCTGTTGGCCGAGATCGCCGTCGAATATCGCGCCGTATCGCAACGCATCGGCGGCTTGCCGCGAAGCCAGTCGAGGCTTGGCGCGGAGGCCAGCGCTCAGCGCGACCGACTCGTTTACCCGGGTTTCGTCAGCAGGACCCCCTGGATGCAACTCGGCCATCTCCCGCGCTTTCTCAAGGCGCTAGACCGACGGCTCGCCAAATATCCGGAAAACCCGGGTCGCGACGCGAAACACGCGGCCGCGGTCGCGGAACTGTGGGAACGCTACCGCGAGCGGGTCGATCTTGACCGCGGACGCAGCATAGTGGAGCCCGGCCTGGAGGCCTATCGCTGGCTCCTTGAAGAACTCAAGGTTTCACTCTTCGCCCAGGAGCTGCGAACACCCTTTCCGGTGTCATACAAACGTCTCGAAAAAGCCTGGAAGGCGCTTGCGGCGGGCTAACCGGCCATTTTTCGCATTGGCACCCTGAAACCGCGCGTGATACAGTAACTTGGCGGCAAGGTAGGTTAAGCCAACGCGCGGGGGAAAAGCGGACTGCGGGGGGCGGCCGACCGCCGCAACACGGACTCCACGCGTGAGCGCAACCACGACCCCGACTCCCGCCAGCCTGGCGGCCGGTGCTGCCGCCGTCCGGCGGCCGCTGCCGAAGGACATGGCGAAGATCCTGAGCGACTGCAGGGATCTCGCCATTCATCGGCTGCTCCTTTCGTTCACCTCGATGCTCGATCGGGTCGGCGACCTATTGATGTTGCGCGCCGAAAAGTCCGATGTGCGCGAGGATCAGACCCTGTTTCTCGATTCGCGCGCGTTGCTGCAGACGGAGCGCGCCAACTTGATGAAGGAATTCGAGCGCCACCTGCGCGACCTCGTCGATCGGCGCATGAAAGGCGACGAACAGTCCAAGGCCGATTTCTCGGCCGTCGATGCGCGCAAGCTGACGCTGGTCGACACCACCGCGATGGACGAATCGGTTCTGCTGGGGAACATCGTCCGGGTGGTCGAAAACCAGTGCCACGACGAGCTGCTCGAGTTCAACCGCGCGGTGGGATATCTCCTGGGCCGTCCGGAGCTCGAGACCGCAGGCAATCCGCTCGCGCCAAACACGATCGTGCAGGCATTCACCGAGGCGCTGCATTCGATCAAGGGCGACCCGCGCGTCAAGTTCACGATCCTGAAGGAGCTCAACCATAGCTCGCTCGGTGACCTCAATGCGATCTACTCCGATCTCAACAAACACCTGGTGAACCTGCACGTCGTGCCGCCGATGCGCGGCGCGACCATTCGTCGCGGTAGCGGCGGCGCCGTCGGCAAGGACGGGCATCCGCTCGACGCCCACGCGGCGGCCGCGGCATCCCCGCCACCAGAGATCGACTTGATGCAGCTTCTGCAGCGCCTTGCGGGCGCCGGAGTTCCCCTAGCACGCTTTCCTCCAGCATTGGCCGGGGCGGGAGCGATCGGCATGCCGATGCCGCCTGTGGGCGACGGCGGGCTCCCGCAGATTCACGCTCCGGGCCTGCCTCCCGGCACTCCCGCGATAGGTCCGTTCGGCGGTCCCCGCATCCTCGTGACGCAGGAACTCGGCGATGCATTGTCGCGCCTGCAGCAGGGCGAGACCGGGTTCGACGTCGCGGGCATCCCGGTCCAGTTCGCCGGCGTTCCGGAGGGCATGCACAACGTGCTGCGCGACCTCCAGGAATCGCCGCTCGGTGCCAAGGCCAACCAGCTCGAGGCGATGACCATCGAGCTGGTGGCGATGCTGTTCGATTTCATCTTCGAGACGAAGGATCTGCCCGACAGCATGAAGGTGCTGATCGGACGCCTGCAGATTCCGGTCTTGAAGGCGGCGATGCTCGACGGCGCCTTCTTCTCGAAGAAGACGCATCCCTCGCGCTTGTTCGTCAACGCGCTGGCGCACGCCGGAATCGGCTGGTCGCCCACGATGGGCACCGACGACCTGCTGTACAAGAAAATCGAGTCGCTGGTGCATCGGGTGCTCGACGAGTTCAGCGACGATATCGGTCTGTTCGACACGCTGCGCCACGACCTGGAGAGCTTCCTGGCCGAGGAAGAGAAGCATGCCGAAGCCAACATCCAGTCTTCCGCCGACGAAATCAACCAGCGCGACCGGCAGGAGATTGCGCGCGTGGTCGCGCGCTCCGAGATCGAGCGCCGGCTGGAGACGAACACTTCACCCAATTTCCTCGCGAGCTTCCTGCGCGAGAAGTGGCTCGGCACACTGGTGCAGCTCCATCTGCAGGGCGGCGAAGAAAGCGAAGCCTGGGCCGGGGCTCTCGCCACGCTCGACGATCTGGTGTGGAGCGTGCAGCCGAAGCGAAGCTCCGAGGATCGCAAGAAGCTGATCGCGCTACTGCCGAATCTGCTCAAGCGCCTGCACGGCGGCTTGCACGGCGTCGAATGGCAGCAGGGCGAGCGTGAGCTGTTCATGTCCAATCTGGTCGAGGCGCACGCTGCGGCGGTCAAACCCAGCCTCGCCTCGGTTCCGGTACCCACGACTGCCGTCGCAGAAGCCGCCGCCGCGGCCGCCGAGCAGGCGAGCGCCCAAGGCGACGCCGAAACCGCCGCAAAGGCGCGTGCGCTCGCCGAGGCGATGGCGCCGGCGCCGCCTCCGCCACCTCCGCCCGAGGCTTCCGTCGAGGTCGTGCAGGACCACTTTGCGGAGCTCGCCGCCACGCTCGAGCGCGGCATGTGGATCGAGTTCGAAAGCGAAGACGGTCAGCTCGCCTTCGCCAAGCTGGCCTGGGTCAGCCCGCTGCGCGGAACGTATCTCTTCACCAACCGGCAGGGACAGAAGGCCGTCTCTCTTACCGCCGACGAGCTTGCCGATCGCTTCCGCAGGGATCGTGCACGCCTGGTCGAGGCCGAGCCTCTGGTCGATCGCGCATTCGTCAGCATGATGGCTTCGCTCGAAGAAAAATTCGGCGAAGCGACCACGTAATACGTTGAGCGGCCGCTCCAGTTACTCGGCAAGAGCCGTTGCGATCTCTGCCACGAGCTCCGGCCCCCTGTAGATAAGACCTGTGTAAATCTGCACCAGCGTCGCGCCGGCGGCGATACGCTCGCGCGCGTCCGCGCCCGACATGATCCCGCCCACGCCGATGACGGGGATCGCTCCGTCGAGTGCCGCGGCGAGGCTGCGCAGCGCTGCGATCGCCCGGTCGCGCAGGGGACGGCCGGAGAGGCCGCCGCTCTCGTCCGCGTGACGCAATCCAGCAACGGCGGCGCGATCGACCGTGGTATTCGTCGCGATCGCCGCGTCGATGCGCTGAGCCACGAGGGTGTGCGCGACGCTTTCGATCTCCTCCGGCGTGAGGTCCGGTGCGATCTTCACCGCGATCGGGGTGTATTTGCCGTGTTTGTCGGCGAGCTTCGACTGCTCGTTCTTCAGTCGCTTCAGAAGCGCGTCCAGCCTCGAGGCGCGCTGTAGCTCGCGCAGGCGCTCCGTATTCGGCGAGGAAACGTTGACCGCGACGTAGCTCGCGTGGGCATATACGGCGCGGAGGCACGCGAGATAATCCTCTTCGGCGCGCTCGTTGGGCGTGTCGAAGTTCTTGCCGATGTTGAGGCCAAGGACGCCCCCGCTCGCCGGACCGAATCGCGCCCGCTTCACGTTGTCGAGGAAACGCTCGAGCCCGTCGTTGTTGAAGCCGAGGCGGTTGATGAGCGCCTCCGCTTCCCGGAGGCGGAAGACCCGCGGCCTTGGATTGCCGGGCTGCGGGCGCGGCGTCACGGTGCCGCATTCGATGAAGCCGAAGCCAAGGCTTGCCAGCCCGTCGATGTGGGCTGCGTTCTTGTCGAGTCCGGCCGCCAACCCAATGCGGTTGGGAAACCGGAGTCCCATCGCTTCAACGGGTGAGCTTGGTATCCGAGGCGCGACGGCTTGGGCAATTCCGGTCGTCGCCGCAGCATCGAGTCCCGCCAAAGCGAGATCGTGCGCGGTCTCCGGATCGAGCGCGAAGAAAAACGGGCGCAGCAGCGGATAAAGCATGCCTGGTGGCGGAGGAGCGCCGGGCCGAAGCAAGGGCCGGCGGATGAAAACATCGGCGGCGAACGATGATGGGATTGACGATGCGCGGGCTGTCGCTCGCGGGGCTGGCGTGCCTCGCGAGTCTGGCGACGCTGGCCGATGCCGCGCCTGCGAGTTACGCGCAGCGCCCCGAAGTGCTCGCCTTCATCGACGAGATGGTCCGCGAGCGCGGCTTCGACGCCAAGGCGTTGAGACGACTGTTCGCGCAGGTCGAGTATCAGCCGAAGGTGATCGAGCTGATCTCGCGGCCCGTGCTCGCGCCGCCGAAATGGTATGAATTCGCGCCGCGCTTTCTCGCGCCGGAGCGCGTCGACGCGGGCGTCGCGTTCTGGCGGGCGCACGAGCACGCGCTCGCGCTTGCTGAGCAGGAGTTCGGCGTTGCGCCCGAGATCATCGTCGCGATCATCGGCGTGGAAACCTATTACGGACGCTACACCGGGGCTTATCGCGTGCTCGATGCACTGACTACGCTCGCTTTCGACTACCCGCGGCGCGCGGACTTCTTCCGCGGCGAGCTCAAGCAATTTCTGCTTCTCGCGCGAGATGAGCGCATTCCGCCGCTCGAGCCTAGGGGCTCCTATGCCGGCGCCATGGGGCTCCCCCAGTTCATGCCGAGCAGCATCCGCGCTTACGCCCTCGACTACGATGCCGACGGCAAAGTCGATCTCGCCTACGATGCGGATGACGCCGTCGGCAGCGTCGCCAACTACCTCGCTCGGCATGGCTGGCAGCGGGGACAACCGCTGACGTCGCCGGCACTGATCGAAGACGACGCGAGGGACGCCGTACTGCAAAAGCTCGATGCGGGAGTCTCCGAGCGGCAGCCGCTCGCGCAATGGCAGGCCGACGGCGTCGATGCGTTCGACTCGTTCGAGGGTCTCGCACCCGACCCCGTCGGGCTGTTGATGCTCGAGGAGGAGGGGGGGCCGTCGTACTGGATCGTATTCAACAACTGGTTCGTGATCACGCGCTATAACCGCAGCCGGCTCTATGCTTCGGCGGTCGCGGAGCTGGCGCAAGCGCTGAAGGAAGCGGCGAGAAACACGCCATGATCTCGTTCATCGTCCCTGCCTACAACGAGGAGCGGCTCCTTGCGGGAACGCTACGCGCTCTGCACGGCGCCGCGGCGGGGGTTGCCGAAGGCTACGAGATCGTCGTCGCCGACGACGCGTCGACCGACGCGACAGCGGCGACAGCCCTTGCAGGCGGCGCACGCGTGGTGAGCGTCGTGCATCGCCAGATCGCCGCCACGCGCAACGCCGGCGCCCGCGCGGCCCGTGGAGATCGCTATTTCTTCGTCGACGCGGACACCGTGGTGAGCGAGGACGTCGTGCGCGCGGCACTGCGCGCACTCCAAGGGGGTGCGGTCGGCGGTGGGGCGGCCGTCGCCTTCGACGGGCAGATTCCACGCTGGGTGGAGCTGATGCTGCCGGCATTCGTCTGGAGCTTTCGCGTCGCAGGACTGGCGGCGGGCTGCTTTCTGTTCTGCACGAAATCGGCCTTCAACGCGGTGGGCGGCTTCGACGAAACGCTCTATGCGGCGGAGGAGATCTTCATGAGCAGAGCGCTCAAGCGGCACGGCCGCTTCATCGTGCTGAAAGAGGCGGTGGTGACCTCGGGGCGGAAGCTTCGCTCCTACACCGCCGCCGAGCTGTTGCGCATCGCGGCGCCGCTGGCGTTTCGCGGCTGGGGCGCGGTGCGCTCCCGCGACGGGCTCGAGATCTGGTACCAGCGCCGGCGGGAAGACGACTCGGGTGCCTGAGCCAGGGACGTTTCACGGCGCGCGCACCGGAGTTACACTGGGCGCCGACAGGTTTTTTGCGCCATGGCCATCAACGTGGAGCCGTTCTTTGTCTTCTTCGTGCTGCCCGTGCTGTTCGGGATCGTGGCCGAGCTCGTCTGGCGCGATACCAGACACGCGTCGCTCGCCGCCGGCATCGCGTCGACGGCGCTCGTTTACCTGTGCCTCGAGCTGCGCGATCCAGAAGGCAGCTGGAACGGGCTCGCCACTTTGCTCATCGCCCCGCTCGTCATCGCCTTCTCGCTCACCGCCGTCATGGTCTGCTATGGCCGAATCCATGACCGGAGGCATCGAGGACACCCGCTGCATTTCATATAACGTGAAAATCGGGCCATGTCGTTTCTGACGCGCATCGTCGTCTTCTGGATGTTCGTCATCGCGGCGATTTCGATGCTGCGGCTGTTTCCGGATTCCCTGCCCGCGCGTCTCGCGTTCGCGCGGCTCGGGCCGCTGCCGCGCCGCGACGAGTCGACGAGTGGCTATCTGCTGCGCTGGGCAGGTTTTTGGGGAAGCTGGGTCGCGCAGTGCGCTCTCGTCGCTACGGTCTGCTGGTTTCTCTCCTCCAAGATTCCTGCGCTCGCCGAATCCTTGTGGTTTCCAGCCCTGTGGATCGTGGTCGTTCCTACGCTTGCAGTGATCGCATCGTTGTCGGCGCTCGC
Organism: Casimicrobiaceae bacterium; assembly: GCA_035543635.1. Taxonomy (GTDB): domain Bacteria; phylum Pseudomonadota; class Gammaproteobacteria; order Burkholderiales; family Casimicrobiaceae; genus PALSA-1003. The sequence goes on along the minus strand of DATKJP010000054.1, from coordinate 24,439 downwards.
CGTGCTCGCGGCGGCGGCGAAGGCGAGATTCCTCGGCCCCGATCCTGTGTACCTGCGCGTTCCGGAGACGGCCGAAGCGGAAGCGTCGCTGGAGAGGTAAGGCAGCCGCGGCGCCCCGACGGTGAGCGTCACAGCGGGTGCTCAGCGGCGCGATAGCGTTCGCAGATGCGCGATCAATCCACGCGTTGAAGCGTCCGCGGCGTCCGGGTCGGAACCGTCGCGCAGTGCACCAAGAATCGGTCCGGCCAGCGCCTTGCCGAGCTCCACGCCCCACTGGTCGAAGGAGTTGATGCCGCAGAGCACGCCTTCGACGAAGGTGCGATGCTCGTAGAGAGCAAGCAGCTGCCCCAATCGTCGCGCGTTGAGCTCGGGCAGCAGCAGGATCGTCGAAGGGCGGTCGCCCGGACAAACGCGATGCGGCGCCTGCACGTCGATCGCTTCGGGCGACAGTCCCTTCGCGGCGAGCTCGGTGCGCACCGCGGCGAGCGGCTTGCCGGTCATGAGCGCCTGCGCCTGTGCGAGCGCGTTCGCTAGCAGGACCGTCTGCTGGTCGGACAGGGGGTGCACGGCGCGAACCGGCACGACGAACTCGACCGGCGTCACATGCATGCCTTGATGCAGCCACTGGAAGAACGCGTGCTGTGCGTTGCTGCCCGGCTCTCCCCACAGAGCGGGTGCGCTCGGTGAGCCGAGCGGCGCGCCGTCGCGAGTGACCGACTTGCCGTTGCTCTCCAGCGACAGCTGCTGAAGGAACGCCGGAAGACGGGCGAGCGCCTGCGCGTACGGCACGACGACCCGCTGAGGATATCCGAGGAGCTGGGCGTTCCAGAAATCCACCAGCCCCAGCAGAACGGGCAGATTGGCTTCTGGAGGGGCGCTCCGAAAGTGCTCGTCGATGCTCGCGGCGCCGGCAAGGAGAGCGGCGAAGGCTTCCCAGCCGCTGCGCACCGCGATCGAAACGCCCGCTGCGGACCAGAGCGAATAACGCCCACCGACCCAATCCCACATTGGCAGCACGTCGCTGCCCGCCACACCGAATGCGCGCGCGGCGTCGATGTTCGCCGTGACGGCGACGAAATGTCGCGCGAGCGCGCTGCCGCCGCCGAGGCTCGCCGCAAGCCACTCTCGCGCGGAGGTTGCGTTCCTTAGCGTTTCAGTCGTAGTGAAGGTTTTCGACGTGACGATGAACAGCGTGGTCGCGGGATCGAGCCCGGCGAGCGCGCGCGTCAGGTGCTCGGGATCGACATTCGATACGAAGGCGACGTCGACGCCGTCGCGGCGCGATACGCGCGGACCGCATAACGCTTCGCACACCAGCGCAGGCCCGAGATCGGAGCCGCCGATGCCAATGTTCACGACGTCGCGAATCGGACGGCCCGTTGCACCTAGCCGCAACCCGGCACGCAGCTGTGTAGCGAGCGTGCGCATGCGTGCCTGCGTGGCGCGTACGGCAGGCACGACGTCCGTCCCGTCGACGCGCACCGGAGTCTCGTCCTGCTGGCGCAGCGCCGTATGCAGCACCGCGCGGTCTTCGGAGAGGTTGATCTTCTCGCCGCTGAAAAACGCGCTGATCCACTCGGAGAGGTTGCGCTCGCGCGCATAGGCGACAAGCAGCGACATCGTTTCCGGGACGACGCGCTGCTTCGACCAGTCGACGAGCCAGTCGTCCCAGGCGAGCGAAAGCCGCGCAAAGCGCTGGGCATCGGCATCGAAGAGCGAGGCGAGCGACCGCCCGGCCAGTGTGCGCCGGTGGTCAAGGAGCGATTGCCGAGTGGAATCCAGGGACGGGTCGATCATGATCGGTGCGGGCACACGACGCGGGGGAGCGCATCCGCGCCGCGGTAACTGAGCATAATCGATCGGGTCCACGCCGCGCAAACTGGCTACAATCGCTGCGCCAGAGGCGAGGCCTCCGGACCGCGCTTGTCGCGGCAGGTATCCTCGGGACCGGAGCATGACCGTCATACAAATCGCTTCAGCAGACAAGGTCTTCGACAACGGTGTACGCGCGCTCGAGCCGATCTCGCTCGCCGTGCGCGAAGGCGAGCTCGCGACGCTGATCGGTCCGTCAGGCTGCGGCAAGAGCACGCTGCTCAGGCTCATTGCGGGACTTGTCTCGCCGTCGAGCGGGAGCGTTCGCTTGTGGCCCGACGCTCAGTCGAATGATGAGAAGCGCCGGCGCCTCGATTTCGTCTTTCAAAGCCCTACGCTCATGGCGTGGAGCGACGTCGAAAAGAACGTGCGCCTGCCGCTCGATCTTGCCGGTGTGGGTCGCACAGAGGCGAGCAGGAGAGCGGGGCGCGCTCTCATGCTGGTCGGCCTGCAGGATTTCCGTCACGCGTACCCGCGGCAGCTCTCCGGTGGCATGCAGATGCGCGCTTCGATCGCCCGGGCGCTCGTCACCGACCCATCGCTGCTGCTCATGGACGAACCCTTCGGCGCGCTGGACGAGATCACACGCGCGCGTCTTGACGACGAGCTCACCGCGCTGTGGACGAAGCAGGCGCTGACCATTCTTTTCGTCACGCACAGTGTCTACGAAGCGGTGTTCCTGTCGACGCGCGTGCTGGTGATGTCGGCACGGCCGGGAAGGATCTTCGCCGAAGTCGCGATCGGGGAGACGCATCCGCGTGGCGCGGCCTTCCGCGCCTCGGAGGCCTTCGCGCGCCATTGCGCGCGGCTGAGCGAGCTTCTCGCGGCCGCGTCGAAGGCACCGGTCGGCGCGAAGGATGCAGCGTGAAGCGTTCGCGCGCCACGGGACTCGCTTCGCGCTACGGGGCGCCGGTCGCGGTCGGTGTATTGCTCCTCGGGCTCTGGCAGTGGGCCGTCACCGCATACGCCGTGCCTTCGTATCTGATCCCATCGCCCACGCTCGTCGCACGGACACTGGTGAACGACTGGACGCTCCTTTCGCGATCGCTCGTCTTCACTCTGGAGATCACGCTCGCCGCGCTTGCCGCGGCGGTCATCCTCGGCGTGGCGATGGCGTTTGTCTTCGTGCAGAACCGGGTGATCGAGGCGAGTCTCTTTCCTTACGCGGTGTTGCTCCAGGTCACGCCGATCGTCGCGATCGCGCCGCTCATCATCATCTGGGTCAACGACACGCGCATCGCGCTGGTGATCTGTGCGACCATTGTGGCGCTGTTCCCGGTCGTTTCGAACACCACGCTCGGCCTGCGCAGCATCGATGCAGGACTCGCGGATCTCTTCCGACTCTACGGCGCGAGTCGTTGGCAGACACTCGTGCGCCTGCGCGTGCCGAGCGCGCTGCCGTATTTCTTCGCGGGCTTGAGAATCTCCGCTGGACTCGCGCTGATCGGTGCGGTGGTCGCGGAATTCGTCGCCGGCACCGGAGGAACCGTTTCAGGTCTCGCCTATCAGATTCTGCTGTCCGGTCTCCAGCTCAACGTTCCGCGACTCTTCGCGGCTTTGTTTCTCATTGCGCTGACCGGTATAGTGCTGTCCACACTGACGGCGTGGACCGCAAGGCTCGCATTGCGGCACTGGCACGAGAGCGAGATCAAGGACGACTGAAGGGGAGATCGGATGCGTTGCGATGGCGGGAAGGGCCGGTCATCCGTTCTGAGCATTCGCGTCCGAGCGGCGGCCAAACTGATCGTGCTCGGCGCACTCGCCATGGTCTCCGCGGCGGGCGCGGATGCGGCCGACAAGGTGGTCTTCATGACCAACTGGTACGCGGAGGCCGAGCACGGCGGCTTCTACCAGGCGCTGGCCGAAGGGATCTACAAGAAGCACGGCCTCGACGTTACGATCAAGATGGGCGGGCCGCAGGTCAATGTCTACCAGCTCCTCCTCGCGGGCAAGGCGGACCTGGTCATGGGCTACGATGTCGCGACGCTGGAGGGGATCGAGAAGGGCCTGCCGCTGGTCACGGTTGCCGCGACCTTCCAACGTGATCCTGCGGTGCTGATCGCGCACTCCGGCCCCGGCAACTCTCCCGAGAATCTCACCGAGCTTCGGACGCGCCAGGTGCTGATCGGGCAGGCGAGCGAGACGACTTTCTGGCCCTGGCTCAAGAACGAGTTCGGCTTCGTCGACGCCAACAAGCGTCCGTATTCATTCAGTGTGCAGCCGTTTCTCGCGGACAAGAACATCGTGCAGCAGGGATACGCGACCTCGGAGCCGTATTCGATCGAGAAGGGCGGGGTGAAGCCCAAGGTTTTTCTGCTTGCCGACTATGGTTACCCACCCTATGCCGAGACGATCGTCGCGACGCGGAAAACAGTCGACGGCAAGCCTGACGTGATCAAGCGCTTCATCGAGGCGAGCGCTCTCGGCTGGAAGAGCTATCTCGCGAACCCGAAGCCCGGCAACGCGCTCATCAAGAAGGACAATCCCCAGATCGAGGACGATCTGCTCACCTTTAGCGCGGCGAAGATGAAAGAGTACCAACTGGTTACCGGCGGCGACGCCGCAACAAGAGGCATCCTGACCATGACCGACGCGCGATGGCATAAGACATTCCAGTTCATGACGCGCTCGAATCTCATCCGTCCCGAGGTCGACTATCGCAAGGCGTTCACGCTGCGCTTTGCCGATCAGGTGAAAGTGCTTCCCTGAGCGAGCTCCGAGAATGAACGAGCTGCGAAGGCGCCCCCTGCGCCTGGCGATGATCGGCGGCGGACCGACGTCATGGATCGGGCGCATGCATCACACGGCGGCCGAGTTGGACGGCCTGTGGCGTGTGGTCGGCGGCGTGTTCTCGGCCGATCCTGCGCGCTCGCGCGAATCAGGAACCGCGCTCGGCTTCGATGCGACTCGCTGCTACGGCACCGTGCCGGAGCTGATCGCCGGAGAGCGCGCGCGCTCCGATGGGATCGACGCGGTCGCGATCATGACGCCCAACGACACGCACTTTCCGTACGCGGCGGCGGCGCTCGACGCGGGGCTCGACGTAATCTGCGACAAGCCAGTGACACGCGATCTCGTCCAGGCGCGCGATCTTGCGGCGCGGACGAAGAAGGGCGCGCGACTATTCGCCATCGCGCACGGCTATTCCGCATATCCCATGACTCGCTACGCGCGGAGGCTGGTGCGCGACCGCGCGCTCGGGAATTTGAGGCTGGTACAGGTCGAGTACATCCAGAGCGGGCTTGCTACGCGCATCGAGGAGGGTCCGCAGAACAACCGCTTGCGCTGGCTTCTCGACCCGAAGCGCAGCGGTCTCTCGCTCGTGATGAGCGCGATCGGCTGCCATGCGCAGCATCTCGCCTGCTTCGCTTCGGATCTGCGCCTGGTGCGCGTCTGCGCCGAGGTTGGCGCGCTCATGCCCGGACGCAGCCTGGTCGACTACACCTCAGCGCTGTGCGAATTCGAAGACGGAGTGCGCGGCACTTTCACCGTCACGCAGGCGGCGGCCGGTGGAGAAAACGACATCCGGCTGCGCGTCTACGGCGAGAAAGGCATGCTCGACTGGAATCACCGCGACGCGAGCTATTTGAGGCTCGCGCTGCAAGGCGAGGCCGTGCGTGTGATCGGCCGCGGCGATCCGGGTCTGCCCGAGGACATCATCGCCGCGGGCCGCTCGCCGCGCGGGCATCCCGAGGGTCTGCGCGACGCTTTTGCGAACATCTACTCCGAGATGGCGTTGGAGCGCATGGCGCTGGCGCTCGGCCAGGCTGCGCCCGCGTTTCCCTACCCGAGCATCGAGGACGGCATGCACACCATGGCTTTCATCGAGGCGTGCATGGCTTCACAGGAGCGGCGAAGCTGGGTCGATCTGGAATCGACCTGACCGCTCGGCGGACCTCTTCGATCGGAATGCTCGCGCGCTTATTTCGCGGCGCAATCCCCGACGCGGCGCGCGGTGAGTTGCTCCTTGCCCGTTGGGCCGGGCTGTCCCGCGTTGGTGGTCACGTCGATCTTGTACGCGCTGTCGCTCTCTACGGTCATGACCGAGGTCGAGCGGAAGCTCACCATTCCGCCCTGGGGTGAATTCATGTTGCAGTCGGCAGAGAAGGTGTAGGTGTTCCCCGAATGCTGCGTCGGCGAAATCGTGCAGCCGCCGCGCTTCTCGATCATCTCGTTCTGGCGCTTCATATCGTCGCTCGGGTTCGTGCATTGCGTGGTATGCATCTTCTGCCCGCCGGGCGCGGTTCGATCGAACTCCCACAAGCCCTCGCGGAAACGCGGCGGCTCGTCGGCGCTAGCGGGAATTGCGGCGGCGAGGCCAACCGTAGCAACAAGCGCGATTGCAATAGCGGCTTTGTTCATCAGCGATATCCCATGGCTGTCCCGGCCCTGATCCTGCTCCGCAGCATGCGCTCCGTGCGGTCATACTCCAGCGGGGTTTCTTCGCATCGGCGATCGGCGCAGTATGACTCGAATTTCAGCGTCGAAGCGGCGATGTCCACATAAGGGCCGAGCTCATAGACGTTGCGGTAGCCGTAAGTGTACAGCGCGATGTAGGTCGAGAGGTTGAGCGAGGCCGGCGGCAGCTTCTCGGGGAAGGCGCCCGGCGCGTTGGCGAAATTGTTGTTGCAGTAGATGAGAATGCGCGTGGTCTTGCTCGGAATCGTCTCCTCGAGGCTCGCCGCCGTGATGTCGGGGAAGCTCAGGTTGATCGCGCCGCGGACGTGCAGCTCGTCGTACTTCTGACGGCTGCGCGCGTCGAGCACGACCGTTCCAGGCTCCCCGCTCATCCGGATGAACTCGCTCTCGCTCACGCGGTGCGTCTCGCGCTGCGCGGCGGCCTCGTTCGCGAAGCGCAGATAGGCCGCCATATCGATCGCAGGGTTCGCGAGTTCGGAGGCGGGACTGGCGGCCCATGCAAGCGGCGCAAACGCGGCGCAGCACAGCGCTAGCAGGGCTCGAGAATGCATGGGGGATCGTCGCGTTTATTACCGATGCTGAACGAACGCGCTGCCTGCGTCCGCGGTTGACGGGCGATGGCGGGGCAACGGCTATAATCGGCTTCGCGCCGGATCGTGTCGCATCGACGGATCCCGCAACGGTCGAGCAACAGCCCCAACGGAGTTAGCATGAGCGAGGTTCCTGCCGTCGTCGCGCTCGAAGTCAAAGCCGAATCGAGCGTCGGTTATCCTGAGCCTTTCAAGACACGGATGGGCGAGGCGGACTGGCGGCGGCTCGGCGACGCCTTCGGGCTAACCCAATTCGGGGTCAATCTCGAAACTTACGAGCCGGGCGCGCAGTCTGCGCTTCGCCACTGGCACACGCTATCCGACGAGTTTGTCTACCTGCTCGAGGGCGAGCTGGTGTTGCGCACCGATGCGGGAGAGACCGTCATGCGTCAGGGCATGTGCGCAGGCTTCAAGGCCGGCGTGCGCAACGCTCATCATCTTGTAAATCGCTCGGGCAAGCCGGCACGATTGCTGGTGTTTGGGACACGGGTGCCCGGCGACGGATGCTTCTATCCAGACGACGATTTGATGTGGATCGAGACCGAAACAGGAAAACACTACGCGGCGCACAAGGACGGCAGCCGTTACTGAGCCCGAAGGAGAAACAATGTACACGCTGTACGGCAAGAAAGGCTCCGGCTCGGCAACCACGCAGGCTGCGCTCGAGATCGCCGGTGCGCCCTATAAGATGATCGAGACCGCGTCGTGGGAGGCGAACGACGCGTTCCCTGATCTCCTCAAGCTGAACCCGCTCGGCCAGATCCCGACGCTGGTGCTGCCCGACGGCAGCGTCATGTCCGAGAGCGCGGCGATTCTGATTTACCTCGGCGATGCGCATCCGCAGAGCGGTCTCCTGCCGCGCGCGGCATCGGCACGCGCGCAGGCGGTGCGCGGCATGGTCTTCATCGCCGCCAACTGCTACGCCGCGATCAGCATCATCGATTTTCCGGAGCGCTGGTGTTCCGACGCCGACAACGACGACGTCGTCAAGGAGCGTATTCGTGCCGGCACGCGCGCGCGGCTGCACAAGCACTGGGAGATGTTCGCGGACCTCTTCCCTGCTCGTCCCTATCTCGGCGGCGGGAGCCTCGGAGCGCTCGACGTTCAAGCCTCCGTCGTGTCGAAGTGGTCGGGGACGCGCAAGCACCTCGAGGAGCACCGGCCGCGGTTCTACGAGACGCTGATGCGCATCGAAGCGCATCCGAAGCTAGCGCCGGTATTCGCTCAGCATTGGCCGAAGGCGTAGGCGCGAAACCATTCCCGTCCGGCGCGGCGCGATGAATCAGGTCCCGCCGCCGCAGGCGTTTATAATGACGCGTCGCGCAGCATTTTGAGCGCGACCTTCAACCGTTCGCGATGCGCATTCTGCTCAGCAATGACGACGGCTACTTCGCGCCGGGTCTCGAACTGCTCGCCGCACAGCTCGCATCACATGCGGAGATCACCGTGGTCGCGCCGGAGCGCGACCGCTCGGGTTCGTCGAACTCCCTGACGCTCGACCGCCCGCTGACGGTTCGCCGCGCTCCCAACGGTTTTCTGTTCGTGAACGGCACGCCGACCGACTGCGTGCACCTCGCCGTGACCGGTCTGCTCGAAGAGCTTCCCGACATGGTGATCTCCGGAGTTAATCTCGGTCCCAACATGGGCGACGACACGATTTACTCCGGCACCGTCGCTGCCGCCACCGAAGGCTATCTTCTCGGCATTCATTCGCTCGCGGTGTCACTGACGAGCAAGATCGGCCGGCACTTCGACACCGCGGCATCCGTGGTCGTGGAGCTGCTGCAGCGGCATCGCAAGCAGCCCCTCGGCGGGTGGCTTCTCAACATCAACGTTCCCGACGTGCCGCTCGCGGATATCAAGGGTTTCCGCATGACCCGCCTCGGGCGCCGGCACAAGGCGGAGTCGGTGATCAAGACCATCACGCCGCGCGGGGAGACCTGCTACTGGGTCGGCGCCGCGGGGCCTGCCGCGGATGCCGGCGATGGCACCGACTTTCACGCCATCGATCAAGGCTACGTTTCGGTAACGCCGCTTCAGATCGACCTCACGCATCATGGCGAGCTGCCGCGCGTGGCGCAGTGGCTCGCGCCGTGAAAGCTGCGCGGACCCGATGAGCTCGACCGGCGACAAGTTCAACGGCATCGGCATGACCTCGACGCGCACCCGAGCGCGCATGATCGAGCGCGTGCGCGAGCTGGGCGTCAAGGACGAGACCGTGCTCGCTGCGATGGCCACCGTGCCCCGGCACATCTTCGTGGAAGAGGCTCTCGCCAGCCGCGCCTACGAGGACTCGCCGCTCCCGATCGGCGCGGGGCAAACGATCTCGCAGCCCTATGTCGTCGCCCGCATGACCGAGCTGCTGCGCGCCGGCACGCGGGTCGGCAAGGTGCTCGAGATCGGCACCGGCTGCGGCTATCAGACTGCGATCCTGGCGCAGGTCGCCGACGAGGTCTACACCGTCGAGCGCATCGGTTCGCTGGTGGCCAAGGCGCGACGCAATCTGCGCCTGCTCAAGGTGAACAACGTGCGCATCAAGCACGGCGATGGATCATCCGATCTTGGCGAAGAGATCGAAGTCGACGGCATCATCGTCACCGCGGCAGCCCGAGAGGTGCCGATCATGCTCTTGCGCTATCTCAAGGTGGGAGGACGGATGGTGTTGCCGCTCGCGCGCAACGACGAGGAGCTGCGCGGCGTGCAACTGCTGACCGTGATCGAGAAGGGGCCGACCGGCATCCGCGAGCAGACGTTCGATGCGGTAAGATTCGTACCGCTGCTGCCCGGAACCGCATGATCGATCGCGCGCCTAAACTTTTTTCGTCGTTGCTTCTCGCGCTCGCGGCACTGCTCATCGCGGGCTGCATGACCCGGGCTCCCGCGCCCGTCAGCGAGGCCGCGCCTCTCGCCGCGCCCAAGGCCGCTCCTGCACCCGCTCCGTTGCCCGGGCGCGAGCCTGATTGGCGGCCGCAGAGCTACACGGTGAAGAAGGGCGATACGCTTTACCAGATCGCGCTCGACCACGGACTCGATTACCGCGACCTGGCGGCCTGGAACAACATCGACAACGTCAACCGCATCAGCGTTGGCCAGGTGCTCGTGCTCTCGGCGCCGGGTCAGGCCGGGCCGCCGACGACAGCGGCACCGGCAGGCGGTGCGGTGACGACGCCCCTCGTGACCGCGCCGCCCGTTGTCGCGAGCGGAACGGAAGCGCGTCCGACACTGGCCCCGGGTAGCGGGCGCGGCAACACGGCAACCTTCAAAACCGAGCCGCGCGCGGTGAAGCTGCCGTATTCGCCGCAGGCGCTTGCGCAACTGCAGCAAACCTCGCCGGTGCCTCCGCCTCCGATCGCGCCCGAGGCGCGGTCGACAGCGCCTTCCGCGCCAGTCGCCGCTGCGGGTCCGCCGATGGCGACGGCGACGCCGCGCTCCGAAGGACGTGTCCCGGAGATCGACGACGAGAAGCTCGACTGGGTATGGCCGGCGCAGGGCAAGATCATCTCCACCTTCTCCGAGACTGCGAATCTCAAAGGTATCGACATCGCCGGCAAGGCCGGGCAGCCGGTAGTGGCGAGCGCGTCCGGCAAGGTCGTTTACGCCGGGAACGGACTGCGCGGCTACGGCAAGCTCATCATCGTCAAGCACAACAGCACCTTCCTTTCCGCCTACGCGCATAACAAGGAGATCTCGGTCAAGGAAGGCCAGCAGGTTACGCGCGGACAGAAGATCGCCGAGATGGGCGACACCGACGCGGATCAGGTGAAGCTGCACTTTGAGATTCGCCGCCTCGGCAAGCCGGTCGACCCGACCAAGTTCCTGCCGCCGGCATGAGGTCCTACTCTCCGGGCGCGGACGACGAGGCCGACGCACAGTACGCGCGCGAGCCCGATACGCGGACACAGGAACTTCCGCTCGAGGTGCCTGCGGAAGGCGTGGGCGCCGACTTTCTCAACGACGTCACGCAGATCTATCTGAACGAGATCGGGCAGAGCCCGCTGCTCACGCCGGCGGAAGAGCTGGAGTGCGCGCGGGCGACCCGCGCCGGAGACTTCGAAGCGCGGCAGAAGATGATCGAGCGCAACCTGCGCCTCGTGGTGAGCATCGCCAAGCATTACCTGAACCGTGGGCTCACGCTCGCCGACCTGATCGAGGAAGGCAATCTCGGCCTCATCCACGCGCTGGAGAAATTCGATCCGGAGCGCGGATTCCGATTCACGACCTACGCGACGTGGTGGATCAGACAGTCGGTCGAGCGCGCGATCATGAACCAATCGCGCACGATCCGCCTGCCTGCGCACGTGGTGAAGGAGCTGAACGTCGTATTGCGCGCGCTGCGCCATCTCGAAACGCACGGGATGATCGGCGAGGGCCGCGAGCCCACGCTCGACGATGCTGCGCATCTGCTCGGCAAGCCCGTGGCACAGTTGCGAAAGCTCTTGGGCTACAACGAGCACGTCACCTCGCTCGATGCGCCGCTCGAGTCCGAGCCTGGGCTATCGGTCGGCGATCAACTCACCGACGACGAGGCTCCTACGCCGGAGCTGGTGTTGCACAACTCCGAAATTGAAGACTGGATCCGCCAATGGCTGAGCGAGCTCTCGGACCGGCAGCGGCGAGTGATCGAGCGCCGCTACGGTTTGAACGGACGCGAAGTCGCCACGCTCGAAGAGCTGGCGCGCGAGCTGGAAGTCACGCGCGAGCGCGTGCGGCAGATCCAGGCCGAGGCGCTCGACAAGCTGCGCGCGCGGTTGCGCGTACACGGCCTGTCGCGCGAGGCGCTGCTGTAACGTTCTCGATCTATTCGTCCCCCGCCAAGTCCGTTCAATAATCGCTGGCCCCATGAGGACGGTCCATCCAGTCGCGTCAGCGTTACGACGCGTCGTGGCCCGCCTGCGGGATCGGGTAGACGGGTCGCCGCGCTCGCTTGCAGATGCCAGCATCTGGAAGGACCCGCCGCAAGACGACGCGATCGATTGCAAGCTCGAGCGCGTCGCCGAAGGAGTCGATCCGGCGCTTGCGCCAGTGCTCGGCGAGTTTGCGTGGCATTCGCTCACGCTTGATCCGCGCCTTACCGAGGTGAGCGCGGAGCATTTCCAGGTGGTCGCCCGCGTGATCGCCGACGCGGGCCTTCAGCCGCGGGATGCACGCGTCCTCGAAGTCGCCGCCTACGCCCATACGACCGGCTACATGCTCAACCAGCGGCTCGGGGCGACGGTCGATCTATTCGACATTTCGCCGAGCACGCTTCGCCTGGGCCGGCGCATGGCGCGCGCGCGTGGTCTGCCTGTCGACGGCACGACTTGCGTCGCCGGCGATTTCCACGACCTGCCCTATGCGGATGACGCATTCGACTTCGTCTACATCTGCTCGGCGCTGCATCACACCTGGCGCTGGCGCCGTGTCCTCGACGAGATGCTGCGCGTTCTCGCACCCGGCGGCGTGCTGTTGCTCGAGAATGAACCTTGCCGCCGACGCTTCTGCCACTATCGCTTCCGCACCAACAGGAACGACGCTTACGGCGCGCTCGAGGAGGCACTCGACAGCCAAGGCATTCTGCGCACGGTCGGGGAACCGTTTCCGGGCACCCGGCCGGAGAAGCTCTTTGGCATGGTCGAGAACCAGACGATTCCAATCGAAGCGCTCTGCGGCATGCTCGCGCGCCGGTGCGTTCCGCTTTCCGTCACGGCCGATTGCGGCGCGTGCATGGCCGGGCTCGAGCGGGAGATGGTCGCGCGGAGGCTCGATCGCGAAACCGGCACGCGCTGGCTCGTGTCCGAAATGTCGCGTCGCATCGAAGGGTCCGCCGCGGCGATGAGCGCGGAGGACCGCGGCATGGGTTTCGGTCTGCCGTCGCGCGCCGAGATCGAAGCGCTTTGCGTGGAGGCAATGGAGGCGCTGGCGAAGCTTCCTTCCGACGAGGGATCGGCCGATTTCCGCATCGGGCTCGCCGAACTGTTTGGGGCGTCGGTGCGCATCGCCGTGCGCAAGCGAGGAGCACGCCGCAGCGCGGCGTCGAACCGCTTCCTGCACGACTATCCCATGCGCGACGACGTCGTCTGCGCCTTTCCGCCGCAACTCGCGCGGCTGCTCGACGCGCACGGCGCGGTACTGCCCGACTTGCAGTCGGCGTCCCAGAACGCGATCGAATCAGCGTTTCCTGCCGAGGACTGGACGCTAAGTACCTCGGTGGAAGGCGTGCGCGCTTTGCTCCCTTCAACGACGCGACCGGGATTCCGCGTCCCGGTGAAAGAACCTGGCCGGCTGCTTGTCCTGCTGCGCTGTTACGTTCAGGTCGACGTCAAGCCGTTCCGACTCATGTTGTGTGCGGGCGAAGAGGAGCTGGCCGCCTTCGACGCCTGGCGCAGCGATTCGTTTCTTCTGACCGCGATCGTTGACTGTCCGAACGCTGCGCCGCTCCACCTGTCGGTCTCGACGCGCGCACTCGACGGCGCAGACGATGCGGCGAGGGTTTACACCGTTTCCTACGCTGGCGCGTTCGCGCTCTAGATTCGGGGCGAACGAAGACTACCTGGGGAATCCTAGGAGGGAGACTGGGTTCGGAGCTTACGCGCGCCCGGCAGTTGAGCCACCCCCTCCCGAAGCGCCGCGATGAGCTTCGTGCGCTGTTCCGACTCCGGCCCGTACCGCAGCAGCGCATAGGAATTCCCGATGCGCGCGAAGAGCGCGGCCCACTGCGGCCAGCGCCGCGCCGCGCGCTGCGCGTAAGCGAGCGGGCCTTCCTCCGGGCTCCTTCTCAATCCGGCGCGGGCGAGACGACGGCAGACGCGTAACCACAGCGCTCCCGCAGGATCGGCACTCAGCGCGCGCCGCCGCGCTAGGGCGAGCAGGACTACGCCCCAAAGGGTGATCATGCCCGCGACGAGGGCGACGAGCTCCCAGTGCCGCGCATTGCCAAGCCCGAGATCGCGCAGCAGATCTCGCTGCCGATCGACGTTGAAGCCGACGACGCCGCGCTGCCATTGGTAGTTGATCGCATCCCAGTGCAGGCGCAGGCTCTTAAGCCAGGTCATGTCGAGCTGCGCCATGTACGGCACGTATTCGCCGAGTGGAAGAGCGGCGCCGAGTCCACGCTCGATGCGCGAAGGTGCGACGGCCGCCGTCGGATCGAAGCGTTGCCAGACGCCGTCGAGAAGAGCCTCTGCCCAGGCGTGCGCGTCGGACTGCCGCACGATGAGATACCCCCCGTCGGGATTGAGCTCGCCGCCCTGATACCCGGTCACCACCCGCGCTGGAATGCCTGCCGCGCGCAGGATGACGACGAACGCGCTCGCGTAGTGCTCGCAAAAGCCGCGCCGCGTGTCGAATAGAAATCCGTCGACGGGCTCGTCCCCCACCGGCGACGGAGTCAAGGTGTATACAAAGGGTTCGCTTCGGAAGCTCGAGAGTACGGCAGCGATAAGAGCGCGATCGGATCCCACACCGGCGCGAAGCTCGCGTGCGCGCTCGATCGTGCGCGGATTCCGGTCGCGCGGGAGCTGCAGATTCTCGCGCCGCTCGATGTTGCCGGTCGAAGGGAAGCTGTCGCCGAGCGTGGACCGTTCGGTGTAGCGCACCGACTGCATAAGCGGCGACTTGGCGAGGAGCTGCTGATCCGACGTGAGCAGCGCGAGATCGCCCGGCGGTCCACCCGACGTCGCATCGGTTGCGGGCCGGCTCGGGAGGCTCGCGGCATGCTCGAGCGCAAAGAGCCAGCGCTGCCCGTGCGGCTCGAGCGTGACGGTGTACTCGATCGTGCGCGCGCTCGCACGAACGGGCTCGCCGCGCCGCAGGTACGAGAGTGCCGTCCACGCTTCGCCGTCGAAGCGTGCCAGCACCGGTCCCCGCCAGTAGCGCTGCGCAGGAGGCGGCGCCGTGGCCTCGAAGTCGACGCGGAACGCGACTTCGTCCGAGAGCGAGAGTGCGCCGATCGTGCCCGGCGCCATGCGCTCCGAAAGTCCGGTATGCGCTCCTGCGTCGGCCGGCATTCCCCACAAGGGACCTGCCAGACGCGGGAAAAAAATGAAGAGCAGCGCCGCGATGGGAATGCCCTGCAGGATCATCCGCCCGGTGCGCTGCAGCGGCGCTTTCCATTCCGCGTCGGCCGGCGCCTCGCGCAGCGCGGCAAGCGCTCCGCCGAGCACGAGCAGCACGGGCAGCGTAAGCAATGCCGCGAAGATGGTCTGCGCGTAGAAGAATTGCGTGAGCAGGAGGAACACGGCGAGACAGACGAGCAAGCCGCCGTCGCGCGCGTTGCGCGTCTCCAGATATTTGATCCCGACGAGCACATAGAGGAAATCGACGCAGGGATCGCGCGCGAGAAAATAGCCGAACTTGATCCGGATCGCGACCGCGAAGGTGAAAGCGAGCACCGGTAGCAGCACGCGCCGCAGTCGCGGCGAAGGCAGACGATCCGGCGACAATACGAAGCGAATCAGAACCAGCGCTGCACCCGATCCCGCGATCCACGGCAGAACATGGCTCGCCACCGTGAGCTGTGCCAGCAGCACAAGCGCGCCGAGCCAGGCGAGCTGAGTGCGTGCGAGCGGCGTGGCCGGCGCGGCGGCGAAGATCATTGCGCCCGCTCCGGCGGATATAGCGCGAGCGCGGTGAGTGCCGCACGGCGATGTGCCGCGCCGTGACCAAGCGCCAGCTCGAGGCCCGGCGCGCGCAAAGCAAAGGCTCGCGCTTCGCGCTCGGTCGCGAGCACCCAGGCGGTCAGGCGGGAAAGCCGCGCTTCGGTGTCGAATCCCGGCGGAAGATCGGCCCATGCAAGCTCCAGCGCGCCGCGCCCGCCGGCTCCTTCGAACTGTTTGCTGTACCAGCCTGCACCGCGCGCGACCGCCTTCCACGCGATGCGATTGAGCGGATCGCCGCGCTGGTAGTCGCGTAAGCCCGCGAGCTCAGCGTCGGCGGCGTGCACGTTCTTGTGCGCGTCCGATCCCTCGTTGCCCAGCGGCAGCGGTGGCGCCGGCGCTTCGGGCGCGGGATACACGATCCCCGAGAGGGGAAAGTGCACGTAAGCCCATCCGCGCCACAGTCCGAGCGGAAAATCCGTCCACAGTGTGACGCGTCCGAGGGCCTGGCGGCCCCGGCGCGGAGCCTCGGCGACGAGTTGCACGAGCTGTGTCGCTCCCGCAGCAAGATCGACGCTGACCGAGCGCTCGCCCGCCGTCGCGACCACGATGCCCCGGCGGGCGCTTCCCGCGCTGCCGAGCGAGAGCGTGAAGCTGAGCTCGGTTCCCGCGAATGCCTCGCCGGCGCCGATCGGCGATATGGCGACGCCATGGAGATTGCGGTAGGTATGCAGGAGCGCGGCGGCGACCAGTCCCGCGATGAGGAAGGTGAGCGCGAACCCGAGCGAGAGCGCGTAGTTCATCGACGCGACGAGCATCGTCGCCAGCGTTGCGATCAGAGCGAGACCGCGGCGGGTCGGCAGGATGTAGATGCGGCGATGGCGCAGTACGACGGTTCCAGCATCACCAGGCGCGCGCCGCCAGATGCGTTGCCGCCAGCGCGCAGTAAGAGATCCTGCGGTAGCGGTCGAACTCACTAAGGCAACGGTATGCTGCGCAGCAGCGCTTTCGCCTGCGGACTGCCCGCGCGACTGCTGCCGGAAAGCCGATGCCCGGCAACCGCGGGGAACACCGCTTGCACGTCTTCAGGCAGCACCATGGGACGCCCGGCGAGCATTGCCCACGCGCGCGCCGCCGCCACCAGCAGCAATCCGGCGCGCGGCGACAGGCCACGCTGTACGGCAGGCACAGCGCCTTCCGTCGAAACGCGTGCACCGGCACCGCGCGTCGCGGCTAGCAGCGCCTGGACGTAATCGAGGAGTGCAGGCGCGATGTGAATCGCCGCGGTCTCACGCTGCCAGGCGATGAGCGTCGGTGGATCGGCTTGCGGGCTCAAGGCGGGGATGCGCTGCCGTCGATCCCCCGAGATGAGGAGCTCGCGTTCGGCCGCGGCGCCGGGGTAACCGAGCTCGATCGCCATCAGGAAGCGGTCGAGCTGCGATTCGGGCAGCGGATACGCGCCGATTTGCTCGGTGGGATTCTGGGTGGCGATGACGAAGAAGGGCTCCGGCAGCGGACGTGTTTCTCCGTCCGCCGAAACCTGCCGCTCCTCCATCGCCTCGAGCAAGGCGCTCTGCGTCTTCGGCGGCGCGCGATTGATCTCGTCCGCGAGCACCACCGAATGAAAGATCGGGCCTGAGTGAAAGCGAAAAGCGTGCGACGACGGATCGAAGATCGAGACGCCGAGCACGTCGGCGGGAAGCAGATCGCTGGTAAACTGAATGCGCGAGTAATTCAGCCCCAACACCGTCGCGAGCGCTTGCGCGAGCGTCGATTTCCCAACGCCCGGAATGTCCTCGATCAGGAGGTGGCCACGCGCGAGGAGGCACGCCAGCGCGAGCTTGAGCGGGGTGTCCTTGCCCACGACGATGCGCGAAAGCTCGTCGACCACCGCGGCGAGCCGCGTCGGGACGGGTACGCCATGGTTCTTTTCGGCGGGACGAACGGTCATGGGCGCGAGGGGGAAAAACATCACTATAGAGGGAGCCGGGCGTCTAGTCACGACCGCTGGCTGCGCGCTACACTCCGTTCACCCTGTTTTGTGCGTGTTATCTGACATCCGCGTGCCTACCGCTCTCGTCACGCACCGCTCGTTCCGCATGCACGAGATGGGTCCGCACCATCCGGAATGTCCCGAACGGCTCGACGCGATATCAGATCGCCTAATCGCGAGCGGACTCGATCCTCACCTTGTCCACCACGACGCCCCGGCCGCCACGCGCAAGCAGCTCGAGCGCGTGCACGACCGCGACTACATTGCCGCGATCGAGGCTTCGAGCCCGGAAGCAGGCGTGTGCTATCTCGATCCCGACACCGCGATGAATCCGCATTCGCTCACCGCGGCGCGGCACGCCGCGGGCGCGGTCGTTCACGCCACCGAGCTCGTGCTTCGCGGCGAATGCAAGACCGCGTTCTGCGCCGTGCGTCCGCCCGGCCATCACGCCGAACGCGCGCGAGCGATGGGATTTTGTCTTTTCAACAACGTCGCGGTCGGTGTCGCACACGCGCTTGCCAACGGGATCGAACGCGCGGCGGTGATCGACTTCGACGTGCACCACGGCAACGGCACCGAGCAGATCTTCGCCGGCGACGAGCGGGTGGTGATGGTCGGCACGTTCGAGTATCCGCTCTATCCGTACTCGGGCGTCGACCCCCTTGGGCCCAACATGCACAACGTGCCCCTTCGCGCCGGCAGCGGCGGGGATGCGTTTCGCGCGGCGATGAACGATGTGTGCCTTCCCGCGCTCGAGGCGCACCGCCCGGAGATGCTGTTCATCTCCGCGGGCTTCGACGCGCATCGCGAGGATCCGCTCGCGAACCTGCAATTCACAGAAGCTGACTACGCTTGGGTGACGAAGGAGCTGGTCGCGCTGGCGGCGAGGCACGCGCAGGGCCGAATCGTGTCTTCGCTCGAAGGCGGTTACGCGTTGTCGGCGCTCGGTCGAAGCGCAACCGAGCACTTGCGAGCGCTGGGGCACTTCTAGGCTAGAGAGTGCAGCGGCGCAATTTTCTTGCCGGATGCGGGCTCGCCATCGGTGCGGCGGGCATTGGTGCGATGCGCGACACGCTGGCCTCGGTTACACCACGCGCCTACTCGCGCGCCCTGCTGGTCGACGTTCACGGCGAGCCGATCAAGGCGAGTCGGCTTATCGCCAACACCAATTACGTCTTCCAGTATCCATTCGCTGCGACACCCTGCTTCCTGCTCAACTTGGGTCACGCGGCCACGGGTGTCGCCGCGATGCGCCGCGCGGATGGAGAGACCTATCGCTGGGACGGCGGCGCCGGCGCGTCGCGCTCGATCGTCGCGTTCTCCGCGATCTGCGCGCACAAGCTCGCGTATCCGACACGCGAGGTGAGCTTCATTCGCTTCCAGCGCGATCGCTCGGCAACCTCCGACGGCAACGTGATCCACTGCTGCGCGGATCACAGCGTGTACGATCCGGCGGCGGGAGCACGCGTGATGAGCGGGCCGGCGCCACAGCCGCTCGCGGCGATCCTGCTCGAATACGATGCGCAGCGCGACCAGCTGTCCGCGCTCGGCACGATCGGCGCAGAGCAGTTCGACGCCTTCTTTCGCAAGTACGATTTCCGCCTCGCGCTCGATTACGGTCCCGGCAAGGCGAAGCTTCCGGTCGGGGCGGCGACGATGGTGCGCGAGATGACCGAGTACTGCCGGCAGACGATTCAATGTTGAGTCAAGTCGGCATGTCAACGTAGCCCGGTTGCTGCCGCACCCGTGCGATCCAGGCGCGCACGGCCGGGAATCGCTCGAGATCGAAACCGCCGTCGTGCGCAACGTGCGTGTAGGCGTAGAGTGCGATGTCCGCGATCGTGTAGCGTCCGCCGACGAAGAATGGTGAATTCTTGAGCACGCTTTCCATCACTTCGAGCGCGCGGTAGCCGCCGTTCATCTTGCTGTCGGCGAAAGCCCGCTGTGAGCCTGGATCGGGATGGAACTTGCGCAGGAAGCGCGCCACCGCGATGTAGGGCTCGTGGCTGTATTGCTCGAAGAAGAGCCACTGCAGCATCTGCGCGCGCTCGAGCCGGTCATCAGGGACCAGCGGCGAGCCTTCGGCGAGATAGAAGAGGATCGCATTCGACTCGGGGAGGTACTTGCCCGGCTTGATCTCGAGCACCGGCGCCTTGCCGTTCGGGTTCATCGCCAGGAATTTTGCGGTTCGCGTGTCGCCGCGGACCGTGTCGACCTCGGTCCACTCGTATGGAAGCTTGAGCGCTTCCAGCACCATGCGCACCTTGTGACAGTTGCCCGACGTCGACATGCCGTATACGCGAAGCATGGTGCTCTCCGATTGCCGGCGGGTCGACGCCGACGTATGCTAACGACATTACCACGGAAGTGCCTCGCCATGCCGCAGCGGTCGGTCGCGACTCTCATCGCCGGACAGAAGATCCTCACCGTACCCAAAGAGACCACGGTGCGCGAGGCCGCGCGGCTGATGAAGAAGATGCGTGTCGGCGCCGCGATGGTGGTCGCGAAGGACAAGCTCATCGGCATCTTCACCGAGCGCGATGCGCTGTTCAGGGTTCTCGCCGATGGGCGCGATCCGGTCACTACGAAGCTCGCCGACGTGATGACCGCTAAGCCGCATGCGATCGGGCCGGACCGTTCCTTCGGCTACGCGCTGCATCTGATGTACGAAGGCGGGTTCCGGCACGTGCCGGTGGTCGAGAACGGACGGCCGATCGGCATGGTGTCCGCGCGCGACGCGCTCGGCCCCGAGCTGCAGCAGTTCGCCGCCGAGCTCGAGCGCAAGACTCAGATCGGCGAGATTCTCGGTTGAGGGCGCATCACCGACCCGGAATACGAGTCGCTCAGGGCGCGGATCGTCAGCAACTCATAAGATTATCGCCGCGGCGACTTTCCTGCCTTCCGCGGCGAGTATGTTGAACGTGCGGCACGCGGCCGCCGTGTCCATCACTTCGAGACCGATCCCCGCATCGATCAGCGGTTTGGTGAGGCGAGGATTCGGAAAGCGCAGCGTCGCGCCCGTGCCGAGCAATGCGACTTCGGGCTCGAGCGCGGCGAGCGCTCCGAAGTCGGCTTCGGTCAGCGCGTCGAATCCTCCAGTCGCCCATCCGGTCACGACGCGCTCCGGCGTCACCAAAAGATTCTCGCGATACTCGACCACACCGAGCCGGACGTAATCGGCGCCGTGGCCGGTGAATACGTTGCCTTCGGTGGTGCTGAGGTGGAATTTCATCCGCGATTGTGCGTTGCGGCAAGTCCTTAACTCCGTTACGATTATAAACTTCAACTCCTGCGGCGTCGCTCGGACGGTTCCGGGCGCTGACGAGCGCAGAAGGACAGGCATGGCTTCTCCGCTTCAGACGCAGTTCGCGCGCCTTCAGCGCCTCCCGCCGTACGTCTTCAACATCACTTCCGAGCTCAAGATGGCCGCCCGCCGCCGCGGGGAGGACATCATCGACTTCGGCATGGGCAATCCCGACGGCCCGACGCCGCGGCACATCGTCGACAAGCTGGTTGAAACCGTGCAGCGCCCCGACACGCACGGCTATTCGGTTTCGCGCGGCATTCCGCGTCTGCGCCGCGCGATCTGCCAGTGGTACAAGCGGCGCTGGGACATCGAGTTCGATCCGGAGACCGAAGCGATCGTCACTATCGGCTCCAAGGAAGGGATTGCGCATCTTGCGCTCGCCACGCTCGGGCGAGGCGATACGGTGCTCGTCCCTAATCCGAGCTATCCGATTCACATCTACGGGCCTGTGATCGCAGGAGCCGACATCCGGCAGGTGCAGCTTACCCCGGACGTCGATTTCTTCGCCGAGCTGGAGCACACGATCAAGCTCACCGTCCCGAAGCCGAAGATGCTGATCGTGAACTTCCCGGCGAACCCGACGGCGCAGTGCGTCGATCTCGCGTTCTTCGAGAAGATAATCGAGCTCGCGCGCGAGCACGGCATCTGGGTCGTGCACGATCTCGCCTACGCCGACATCTGTTTCGACGGATGGAAGGCGCCGTCGATCATGCAGGTGCGCGGCGCGCGCGAGGTCGCGGTCGAGTTCTTCACCATGTCGAAGAGTTACAACATGGCCGGCTGGCGCATCGGCTACATGGTCGGCAACAAGGATCTGGTGCACGCTCTGTCGCGGATCAAGGGCTATCACGATTACGGAACGTTCACGCCGATTCAGGTTGCATCGATCGCGGCGCTCGAAGGTCCGCAGGACTGCGTTGCCGAGATTGCCATGAAGTATCAGAAGCGCCGCGACGTGCTGGTGAAAGGCCTGCACGAGGCGGGCTGGATGGTCGAGGCTCCGAAAGCGTCGATGTACGTGTGGGCCAAAATTCCGGAGGCTTATCGCAAGCTGGGATCGCTCGAATTCACGAAGAAGCTGCTCGCGCAGGCGAAGGTTTCTGTCTCGCCTGGGATAGGATTCGGCGAATACGGCGACGGTCACGTGCGCTTTGCGATGATCGAGAACGAGCCTCGAACTCGGCAGGCGATTCGTGGCATCAAGCAGATGTTCCGCGAGGATGAACTGTTGTGAAACCGCTTCAAGTCGGCCTCCTCGGCATCGGCACCGTCGGTCTTGGCACCTGGACCGTGCTGCGCCGTAACGAGGAAGAGATCACGCGGCGCGCGGGACGACCGATCCGCATCACATGGGTCGCCGATACCGCGCAGCAGCGCGCACGAGAGCTCACCCGCGGCGCGAAGGTCAACCTCACTACCGACGCCGGCGTCGTGCTCGAGCACCCGGACATCGACATCGTCGTGGAATTGATCGGCGGCATCGAGCCCGCACGCAGCTTCATCCTGCAGGCGATCGCCAACGGCAAGCACGTCGTCACCGCCAACAAAGCGCTCCTGGCCCGGCACGGCAACGAAATCTTCGCCGCCGCGCACGCTAAGAGCGTGATGGTCGCATTCGAGGGCGCGGTCGCCGGAGGCGTGCCGATCATCAAGGCGCTGCGCGAAGGGCTCACGGCTAACCGCATCGAATGGATCGCCGGGATCATCAATGGGACCTCGAATTTCATTCTCTCCGAGATGCGCGCGAAGGGCGAGTCGTTCACAACGGCGTTGAAGGAGGCGCAGTCGCGCGGTTATGCCGAGGCGGACCCGACTTTCGACATCGAGGGCATCGACGCCGCGCACAAGCTCACCATCATGTCGGCGATCGCCTTCGGCGTGCCGACGCAATTCGACAAGGCATACACCGAGGGGATCTCGAAGCTCACGCGCGAAGACATCCGCTACGCGGAGGAAATGGGCTATCGCATCAAGCTGCTCGGCATCACGCGGCGCACGGCGAAGGGCATCGAGCTGCGCGTGCATCCGACGCTGATTCCCGAGTCGCGACTGATCGCGAACGTCGAAGGCGTGATGAACGCTGTGCTGGTGAAGGGCGACGCCGTCGGGCCGACGATGTACTACGGCGCGGGCGCAGGCGCGGAGCCAACAGCGAGCGCGGTCATAGCGGATCTCGTCGACGTCACGCGCATGCATACAGCCGACCCCGAGCATCGCGTGCCCCATCTTGCTTTCCAGCCCGATCAGCTTTCGGACCTGGCGGTGCTCCCGATTGGCGAAGTCGAAACGAGTTATTACCTGCGCATGCGCGTGCTCGACCGTCCCGGTGTCCTCGCAGACATCACACGCATACTCGCCGATCGCGACATCTCGATCGACGCGATGATCCAGAAGGAGTCTCCCGAAGGCGAGGACCAGACCGACATCATCTTGCTCACGCACCGCACGATCGAAAAGCGCGTGGTCGATGCGATGGCGAAGATCGAGGCGCTCGCCACCGTTCGCGACAGGGTGGTGCGCATACGGATGGAAGAGTTGAATTGAGATACATAAGCACGCGCGGCGGCATGGCGCCGCAGCCGTTCTGTTCGGTCCTGCTCGAGGGCCTCGCGCCCGACGGCGGGCTCGTCGTACCGGAATCCTATCCGCGTTTTGCGGCCGAAGAGCTTGCTCGATTGCGCCCGCTTAGCTATCGCGATCTCGCTTTCGCGATCCTCTCGCCCTACGCCGATGACATCGCAGCGACCGATCTCAAGGCGATCGTCGATCGCACGTACACGAAAGCGATCTTCGGCACCGAGGAGATCACGCCGCTCGCGACCCTCGAGCCGGGCCTCCATCTGCTGCGGGTCGCCAACGGGCCGACGCTCGCGTTCAAGGACATCGCGCTGCAGTTCCTCGGTCAGCTGTTCGAGCATGTGCTGGCGCAGAAGCGTCAGCATCTCAACGTCCTCGGCGCGACTTCGGGCGACACCGGCTCGTCGGCCGAATACGCGCTCCGCGGAAAGCGCGGCGTCAACGTGTTCATGCTGTCGCCGAAGGGACGCATCAGCCCGTTCCAGGCAGCGCAGATGTACTCGCTCAGCGACGGCAACATCTTCAACCTTGCCATCGAGGGCGTGTTCGACGACTGCCAGGACATCGTCAAGGCCGCCGCAGGCGACGCCGCGTTCAAGTCGCGCTACCGCCTCGGCGCCGTCAACTCGATCAACTGGGCGCGCGTCGCGGCGCAGATCGTGTATTACTTCAAAGGTTACTTCGCCGCGACGAAGGACAACCGCGAAGAGGTCGCCTTTGCAGTGCCGTCAGGCAACTTCGGCAACATACTCGCCGGTCACGTCGCGCGCGAGATGGGACTGCCGATCCGGCGCTTGATACTTGCCACCAACGAAAACGACGTGCTCGACGAATTCTTTCGCACGGGGCGCTACCGCGTGCGGAAAGCATCGGAGACCCATCACACGTCGAGCCCTTCGATGGATATCTCGAAGGCGTCAAACTTCGAGCGCTACGTCTTCGACATCGTCGGGCACGATCCGGCGATCGTGCGGGAATTGTGGCAACGCGTCGAGCGCGAAGGCGGCTTCGATCTCAGCGGTACACCGCATTGGCTGCGGGTCGCTGCGTCAGGATTCGTGTCCGGCACGAGCACGCACGCCGATCGGATCACGACGATTCGCGAAAC
>DATKJP010000053.1:0-22526 GCA_035543635.1 Casimicrobiaceae bacterium | reverse complement strand
GTCCGACTCCGGACCGCACTTCCTCGAGGACAGCCGGGCTTACCTGTTTGCGGGCTGAGCTAGCCTGCGAGGTCCTGCTCGGCTTGCGCTGATTTGCTGCCGGCGCCCGGCGAGAGTACGAGCTCCGGGTCGTCGCCGGCTGCGTAAGCTGCGGCGCGCATCCAGGCATCGACCGATTCCGCGTCAATGCGACGCGGAGCGTCAGCGTCGTTCCAGTCTGTGTCGTACAGATACATGTCTCTTGCTCCTGTAGCGCGTTCTCGCCGGGTTGGCGGGGTGAAGACAGCAACTCCCGTGCCCGCCGGAAAGCTCAGGACATAAAGCGTTTCAGCGCGAATGGCGCGAGATCGAATCGACTCCTGCCCTCGATCACCCATTCGGAGAGCGCTTCGCCGATCGCCGGCGAATGTTTGAAGCCGTGCCCCGAGCAAGGCGAGACGATCATCACGCGGGCGCTGTCCGGATGCATGTCGATCACGAAGCCGAAATCCGGCGTGACCGTGTAAAGACAGGTAAGCGCCTTTACACAGCGGCGGCTGACGCCGGAAAGAAACGGCGCGACGTAATCCTCGTACATCGATCGCTTTTCTTCTTCGACAACCTCGCGTGAAGCCGTGTCGGGCGTGGTCGTGCCGGAAAAGGATTCGGTGGCGACCTTGACGCCGCCGCGCTCGCCGTCGATCGCAGGAAGACCGTAGATGACCTGCTTCTTTCCCTGCAGCTCCCAGATAAAGATCGGCGAACGCTCGGGTAGCCACGGCGCGATCGGCCCGTCGATGTCGAACCAGAAGAGCACCTGGCGGTAGATGGCGAAGGGGCGCGCCAGGCGCTCGGTCAGCAGCGACGGCAGCCATGGGCCGGCCGCGACGATCAGATTGTCGGCGGCGTATCGATCGCGACCGGTCGTCACTATCACCTCGCGATCCGAAGCATCGAAGCCGAGAACCTCTTCGTTGCGGTGGATCTCCGCGCCGTGAGCTTCGGCCAGCGCGAGAAGGGTGCGCACGCATTCCTCGGGCCGTACGAAACCCGCGTCGCGTTCCAGATAGCCCTGCTCGTCGTCGGCCACACTGAACTGCGGGAAGCGCCGCCTGATCTCGGCTGCGTCGAGGACTTCGTGCGCAATCCCGTATCTTTCCGCGGCGGCGAGCGTGTTGGCGAAGAAGCCATCGACGTGGCAATGCGCGACCCTAGCGCTGCTGGAGATGATGAGGCCGCCATTCGTCGTCAGCAGGCTTCGCCCGCTCGCGCGTTCGAGTTCGCGCCATAGCTCGTGCGAGCGCAGCGCGATTGGCGTGTAGTGCTCGCCTTCGCCGATTGCGAGCCGCGTCACGCGCGTGTCGCCGTGAGTCGAGCCGTACGTGTGCGGAGGCGAAAGGCGATCGATGCCGAAGACTTTATGTCCCCTTCGAGCCAGATGATAGAGAGCGGCGCTTCCCATCGCTCCGAGGCCCAACACGATCGTGGGGAATCGCCGCATGCGGTCCGAAAGGCTTATCCGAAAGCGGTATGCTAGCGCGCTCGGAAGCACAAGCCGTGAGATCGCCTCGCAACACCGCACCGCGCCGCGCCGGAGCAGCCAGGATCGAGCCGCCAACGCTCGGTCAATTCCTGCTGCTGTCGATGCTGCTGCACCTGTGGATCATCGTGCTCTTCGGCAACGCCCCCGGCACTGGCGTGCGGCGTGGCGAAGGCGAAGGCGCCTGGTGGGGTCCGCTGGATGTGACGCTGCGACAGTTCCTGCCGGAAACGACCCGAGAATCGCGGGGCGCCGAGGAGCGGCCGCGCGCGCTCACGCCGCGGCCACCCGCGCTCGCTCCACAACCAAAGCCCGAACCGGCTCCGGCATCGCGCCAACCACCATCGGAAGCGCCAACAACCGCAGAGCCGACGCCATTGACGGCTCCCGCGTCGATCGAGAAGCTGTCTAGTCCCGAGATCGAGCGCGAGATCGCGCCGCCGGTCACGCTGCCTCCGCGCGAAGTGCCGGTCGTGCCGTCGGCGCCAATCGAGCGTATCGCCCCGCGCGAGATCGAGCGCGCGGTCGCACCACCCGTCGAGCTGCCGCCGCGGGAATTGCCGGTCGCTCCCTCGGCGCCCTTAGAGCGCATCGCGCCGCGCGAGAACGCGCGCGCGGTCGCACCGCCTGTGGAGTTGCCGCCGCGTGAAGTGCCCCTCGTGCCCTCCGCGCCGATCGAGCGCATCGCACCCCGGGAAATCGAACCCAGCGTTGCGCCTCCTGTCGAGCTGCCGCCGCGCGAAGCGCCCCTCCTGCCCTCGGCGCCGATCGAGCGCATCGCGCCGCGAGAGATCGAGCGCAATATCGCACCGCCCGTCGAGCTGCCGCCGCGTGAAGTGCCGGTCGTGCCGGCCGCGCCGATTGAGCGCATCGCGCCGCGCGGCCTGGAACGAGAGCTCGCGCCGGCGGTGCCTGAAATCTCGCGTCCTGCCGCGGTGCCGACAGCGCCGGCGCCCTCACGCGAAGCGGCACCCCCAGGCGAAGCGGCGCCAGCGCAACGCACCGCCCCGCCGACGGGGACACCTTCCGCCGAACGTCCGAGCGGAACGAGCGTCGCGCCGGCGCAATCGCCGGCTCGCCCCGAAGCGAGGCCGCTCGAGGACCAGACGCGCTTGCGCTTCGGTACGCCGCCCGCACCACCTGAGGAGGAAATATTCAGGCAGCGCCGCGACGTCGTGACGCCGGCGACGGAGCCCGGCGGCGCGCCGCACATCGATCGCGACGCGTCTCGCGAGCGCGCCCGCGAGATTGCAAGCGGACGCAGCGGCTCGCGCGGCGTATTCAATCTGCCGCTGCCGGTGCCGCCGGAGAAGAAATCAAAGGAGGCGGTCGCGATCGAGAAGGCGCAGCGGCCCGACTGCCGCGAGGCCTATCAGGGCCTGGGGCTTCTTGCCGCGCCGGTTCTACTCGCCAACGCGATTACCGACACCGGTTGCAAGTGGTGACTACGAGGCCGATGCCCAGCGGTACTTCTCCGCGCACTTGATGATCTGCGCGTTGGTCTGAAACTCGAGGCAGGCTCGAGCATCCGCATGCGCGGGAGCGCGACGACTTGCGCGCTTCGGCGGCTTCTGCGGCTCCTCAGCGGGTGCCGCCGCGGTAGCCGGAGCAACGGCCTTTGGCGCGGGCGCTGCCGCCGGAGACTGCTTCGGCGCCGGCGCGACTGCCGCCGGTGCTGCCTGCTTCGGTGCGGGCGCGGGCGTCTGGGCTGTCGCGCACCACGGCATTGCGAGCGCGATCGCGACCGCGCCCGCCAGAGCTAGTTTGTTCATAGGGACCTCCCCGGCGGAAGTCTACCGCTCCTGCAGGTCGCCCGCCATCTCCGCCGTTTGGGCGGACGCTAATGCCCGATCTGCAGCGCTTCGAGCAGGCGCGAGACCATGTTGTAGGCGGCGACCGTGGCGACCAGCTCGAGCAGTGCGCGCGTGTCGAAGTGTGCCCGCAGCGGCTCGAAGATCGCGTCCGGCACCTGGACATCGCGTGTCATCGCATCGGTCAGCGCGAGCGCCGCGCGCTCGCGCGGCGTGAACATATCGGCGATCTCCATTTCACGCAGCGCCTCCGCTTTCTCGACGCTGACTCCCGCCTTCAGCGCGAGCGGCAGATGCGCGTCGATCTCGTACGGCGCGCGATTGAGCACCGCCACGCGCACCATCACCATCTCGCGCAGGTCGGCGGGGATCGAATTGTGATTGCGAACGGCGGTGAGGAGCTTCTCCCAGCCATGGGACAGCGGCGCACTGTTGAGCAGGACCTGGTAGAGCAGGTTGATATGACCGCGCTCGGCCTTGATCGAGGCTTCGATCGAAGCCAGTTCGGGACGCGTGCCGGGGACGATGGGTGCGATGCGCGGCGCCATGGGATGCTCTCCTTTGCAGAGTCTTCGCTATCTGATCGACCTGCGCACGACCGGCCGCATCGGCTTGCGGCGCGCGACCTCGGTGAAGCCGGCGCGATCGAACATCGACTTGGCACCAAACCACATCGAGTCGTCGCGCGCCCGCGCCGGCTTGTCACAGGGATAGGCTTCCAGAAGCCGCACGCCGCACTTGCGCCCCCAAGCCATCGCACCCTTGAGCATCCCCTCCGCCACGCCGCGCCCTCGCGCTTCCGGATCGACCACGAAGCAGATGATCGACCACACCGGCTTGTCGTCGACCGGCTTCATGACCGACGAACGTGCGAGCTTCGCGTAGTCTTCGCGCGGTCCGAGCGAAACCCAGCCGATCACACGACTCTTCTCGTAGCCGACGAGTCCGGGCACCACGCCGCGATCGACCAGCGCCTTCAGCTGGCGCTTGTTCCACTCCGAATAGGTAATGCCCGAAGGTCGCGAGTGCCGGCCGGAACGTCGATAGTACATACAGTAGCATCCGCGAGCGACCGACAGGCCCGGGCGCTCGAAGAGCGAGACCAAGTCGCCCCAGCGATCGGGCGTGAGCGGTTCGATCCGAAGCTTCATGGCGTGGGGTGAATACGGGAGATTGAGCGTCTCGCTCGGGATAACGAATGCGATCAACGATCATACTCCCGCCGCAGTAGAATCGGCCCGCGTCGCAGGCGTGGGGAGACGGATGAAGTCCTCGTTGTCGAAGCTTTGGCGCGACACGCGGCAGGATCTGCGCCGCAGGCTCGCCATGCACTTCGTTTCCGATCGCGACTATCTCGCACGGCTCTACCACGACAAGCTCGGAGCCTGGCCCGACCTCGACCATCCGGCCGGCTTCAACGAGAAGATCCTCCGCAAGATGCTGGACGATCGCCGCCCGCTGCTCACACTCTTCTCGGACAAGCTGCGGGTGCGCGACTATGTGCGACGCGTCGCGCCCGGGCTTGCCTTGCCGACGCTTTATTGGTGGTCGTCGCGGGCGGACTCGCTACCCTTCGATTCCTTGCCGCACGAGTTCGTGCTGAAGGCGAATCACGGCAGCGGCTGGAATTACATCGTCGAGAGCAAGCCCGATCGGCGCCGCGCCGATCTCGTCCGGCTCGCGCGGCGCTGGCTTAAGTCGGACTTCACCATCGTCGGACGTGAGTGGGCGTATCGGAACATTCGACGCGCCGTCTATGCGGAGCAGCTTCTGCGCGGTCGCGACGGCGCCGTGCCGCCGGACTACAAGCTCTTCGTCTTCGGCGGCAAGCTGCGCCTGATTCAGGTGGACCGCGATCGCTTCACGCGCCACACGCAGGTCCTCTACGACAGCGATTGGCGGTACATCGAGGGCACCGTTGCCGCGCTGCAGGGACCGCCGATGGAGCGTCCGCCCTCGCTGTCGCTGATGATCGAATCCGCCGAAGCGCTGTCCGCGAAGCTGGATTTCGTTCGCATCGATCTGTACGAAATCGATGGCCGTGTCTATTTCGGCGAGCTGACCTCGTCGCCCAACAAGGGATTAAGCCCTTTCCGCCCGCGATCGCTCGACCGTCTTCTCGGCGAATGGCTCGTCCTCGATGACTACGCGCAACCCGGCGCGCTGCGTTACGATCCCGACGCGTTCGTCGAGATCGGGACGATCGCAGCAGCGTGAGATAATGGCGCTCGATCTTCGGAGAGCGCGCATGAAATGGTTCACGCGCATGTTACTCTTCGCGGCGGCATGCCTCGGCGCAGCGACGCTCGCGCTCGGACAGAGTTTCCCGTCCAAGCTGGTGACGATCACGGCGCCTTATTCCGCCGGCGCAGCGCCCGCCGTGTTCACTCACCTCATGGCGGACAAGCTCGCCGCCGCCTGGGGCGTGCCGGTCATCGTCGACGCGCGGCCCGGAGGCAGCGGCTTCATCGCCATCGAGTCAGCGAAGAAGGCAGCGCCCGACGGCCACGAGCTGCTCGTCGTGAGCAACGCGCACGTCGCGATCAACCCCGCGTTGTACAAGAAGCTTCCCTACGATCCGCAGAAGGACTTCGTGCCGGTAGCGATGTTCTATCGCACGCCGTTTTTTCTGATCGTGTCGACGTCCGGGCCGTTCGCCAGCGTGCCCGCTCTGATCGCGGCGGCGAAAGCGAAGCCGGACACCATCTCGTACGGATCGTCCTACGTCGGCAGTCCGTCGCACCTCGGCAGCGCGGAATTCGAATTCCTGACCGGCACGAAGATGATCCACGTGCCGTACAAGGATCAGTCCCAGATGTACGTCGGCATCGCGAACGGCGATCTCGGCTGGGCGTTCTCCACATTGGGTTCGGCGCTACCGCTGATGCAGGCGGGCAAGATCAAGCCGCTCGCAATCGCCGCGGGGCAGCGCTTGAAGACGCTGCCCGACGTTCCGACGATGGCTGAAGCGGGCGGTCCGCCAGGGCTCGAAGTTGACGCCTGGCTCGCGATCGTGGCGCCGCGGGGAACGCCGCCGGAAGTCGTCCGGCGCATCAATGCTGACGTCAACAAGCTGCTCGCCGACCCGGAGGTGCAACGGCAATTGCAGCAGTTCGGCTTCGAGGCGGCGTCCGGGACGCCGGAGCAATTCGCCGACGTGATCCGCTCCGACGCGAAAAAGTATGCGGAGCTCGTGCGCCGGACGGGCGCGACTGCCGACTAGTCCACCTTCGACGCGAAATACTCCCACGCGCGCTCGAGCATTACGTCGCTTAGGTGATCGCGCACGCGAAGCGCCTCCTCGTGCGCGTATTCGCGGATCGCTCCCGCGTTGCCGCCAGCCGCGGCGAGCATCGCGAGCTGCAGCGAAGCGCTCTCTTCGAGGTAGAGAGCGGCGATCGTGGCGCGGCGAACGTCGGCCGCCGCGGTCGTAATGCCGTGGCCCCGCATCATCACGGCGACGCGCGATCCGAGAGCTTGCGCCAGCGCATCGCCGAGCTCGCGCGTGCGGATGAGCCCGATGCGCTCGTACTCGGCCACGCCATCGACGAACACGCCGCCGTGGTTGTGCACGATGCGGTGCGGCTCGCCGATCTGCGTCAGGCAGATTGAGGCCGGCGGATGCGCGTGCACGACCCCGCCGACCTCGGGGCGCGCGGCGTAGACGCGCGCGTGAATCCACATTTCGCTGTTCGGCGCGCCTTCGCCAGAAAGCAGCTTGCCATCCGTATTTAGGACGAGCAGCTTTCCCGCTTCTGCGAACACCGGCGAGCGGCGCGTCGGAATAAGGAAGGTATCGGTGCCGGGGATGCGCGCGCTCACGTGGCCGAACGCCCTCGACAGGCCAAACCGCTCGATGATGCGGTTGGCAAGCGCAACATCGCGCCTTAGGGCAGTGCCCGTGTTCGTAGTCTTGTCCTTGCGCTTCATCGCTTCCAGAACTCCTTTGACGCGATCCGCGCGCCCTCGGCCATCGCCGCCATCTTCGCCCACACCACGTCGGGGTCGACCGCGGCCTGACCGACCCAGGTGCCGAAGCCGCAGTCGCTGCCAGCCATCACGTTCTCGCGTCCGACGAGCCTGGCGTAGCGGCCGATGCGCTGCGCGACCAGCTCCGGATGCTCGATGAAGTTCGACTTCGATTCGATGACTCCCGGAATCAGCATCTTTCCATCGGGCAGCTTCACCTTTTCGAACAGCGTCCATTCGTGCGCGTGCCGCGGGTTGGCCGCCTCGATCGAGATCGCCGAGGGGCGCGCCCGGATCACGATGTCGATTACGTCGGCGAGAGCGACGTCGCAGTGATGCGGCCCCTCGTAGTTGCCCCAGCACAGATGCATGCGCAGACGATCCGGCGCGATGTTCCTGACCGCGTGATTGAGCGCCTCGACGTGCAGCTCTGCTTTCTTCCGCCATTCGGGGAGACTCAAGTCGGCGTGCTGAATGTGCCGGCCCATGGCGAGATCGGGACAGTCGAGTTGCAGCACTATGCCGGCGTTGGCGACTGTCTCGTACTCGTGCCCCATCGCTTCGGCGATGGCGAAGATGTACGCCTCCTCGCTCGGATAATGCTCATTGCGGAAGAAGAGCGACACCACTCCAGGCGAAGCCGCGCTCATGAACATCTCCTCGCCCTTGACCTTCCCGAACGCCGCTTTGAGATGCGCGACGTCGGCCCCCGCCGCGTCGGGATCGCGCACGCCGATCGCGGCGTTGCACGCCGGCGTCTTGCGACGCGAGCGGCCCGGATCGCCGAACACGCGCTTGGCGAGCATCGGAAATGCGACGAGGTCCTGATAGACGAAGGTGTTACCCGAGCCACCGAAGCCCGAGAGCCGGTCCTTGATGTAGGTCGCGTAGCTCGGCTTGCTCATCTCGCCGTCGTTGATGACGTCGATTCCCGCTTCGGCCTGCTTGCGCACGACTTCCTCGACCGCGGAAGCGACCCGTTCCGCAAGCGCCACGTGGCCGACGGGCACGCCTTCTTCCTTGGCGTACATCATACGGATCAGGTCTTCCGGTCGAGGAAGGCTTCCGGTGTGCGTGCAGAGAAAACGCTCGGTGCTGCGTTTCATGACAACGCCTCCTCGATGTCTCCGATGAGATCGTCGACGTGCTCGATGCCGATCGAGAGCCGCACGAGGTCGGTTGGACATTGTGTGCCCGGCCCTTCGACGCTGGCGCGATGCTCGGCGAGGCTCTCGACCGATCCGAGCGAGGTGGCGCGCTTGAATACGCGCAATTTGGCAGTGAAGCCCTTCGCCGCTTCCTCGCCGTCCTTGAAACGCAGAGACATCATTCCGCCGAAGCCGCCCTTCATCTGTTTTACCGCAATGTCGTGGTTGGGGTGCCTCGCCAAACCAGGATAAAGCACGTGCGAAAGTTGCCCATGACCGTCGAAGCGCTCTGCGATCGCCAGCGCGTTGGCGCAAGCCTTCGCCACGCGCAGATGAAGCGTCCGCATGCCGCGCAGCAGGAGCCAGGCTTCGAGCGGTCCAAGGACCGCGCCGCCGCCGCTCCGGATGTAGCGCAATCGCTGCCAGAACTCGTCGTCTTTCGCCGTGGCGAGCGCGCCGGCGACGACGTCGGAATGACCATTGAGGTATTTTGTCGCCGAGTGCATGACGATGTGCGCGCCGAGCGAGATCGGTTGCGTCAATAGCGGCGTAGCCACGGTTGAATCGACCGCAACCATCGCGCCGACTTCGCGCGCGATTTCGCTGGTCGCGGCGATGTCGGTGACGTCCCAGGTCGGATTCGCCGGCGTTTCGATCCAGATCAAACGAGGACGTTGCGCGCGCGCTGTCACTGCAAGATCGTCGATCGACGCGTTCTCGTAGAACTCCACGGCAAGTCCCCAAGGCACTGCGTAGTCCACGAGCCATTTGCGCAGCGCCCAGTACATATTGCGCGGCGCGAGCACGCCCGCGCCCGGTCCCAGCGCCTGAAATACCGCCGTGGCGGCCGCTACGCCCGAGGCGAACAAAGCACCAACCGCTGCGCCCTCGAGCGTGGCGATCAGCGCTTCCGCCTGATCGTAGGTGGGATTGTCTGCGCGCGAATAGCCGCGCCCACCCGGGAACGAGCCGTCTGCACCGCGCTCGTAAGTGGTCGAGACGTAGACGGGCGGAACGATGTCGCGATAAGGCTGCGCGACCTTCCCCATGCCCTGCGCGGCGAGCGTCTCGAGCTGGTGCTTCGTTTTCTTGGGACTCATCGGTACCTCCGCAGCCAATCGACGATCTGCGCTCCGGTCTCCGCCGCGCGCTCGCGCTGCGGGAAATGGCCGGAATCTGCGATCAGTCTCCGCTCGTAAGGACCGAGGAAGAAGCTCTCCCTTCCTTCGCTCATCTGCGGCGAGTTCACCGGGTCGAGCGCGCCGTGCAGAGTGAGCGTGGGCACGCGCTGCTTGGGTGCGGGATCGAAGCGCGACTCGAGCTCCGCATAATGCGGATCGCCAGCGGCATGTCCCCAGCGCGAGCGGTAGGAATGCAGTGTGATCTCGGCCCAGTCCGGGTTGTCGAAGGAAATCGCAGTGCGCTCGAATTCGGCGTCGTCGGGCTGGTACGCGACGAACCACTCGTTCCAGACGTGGCGCGTGAAGGGGCGGCGGTCCTCTCGAATGAGCCGCTCACCGCGCGGGGTGGCCATCAGCCAGTGGTACCAGTAGTTCTGCGTCTGGCGATAAGAGAGGACTTGACCCGGCACATTGGTGCCGTATCCAACCGAGAGCGCGACGCAGGCCGCGACGCGCGCTTCGTTCAGCGACGATGCGGTATACGCCGCGCGGGCGCCCCAATCGTGACCGACGAGGGCGTGCTTTCCCAACTCCAGCGCCGCGGCGAAGTCGACCAGGTCCTGGCCGAGCGCGACGAGCTGACCGCTGCGGAACGTCTCGCTTCGCAAAAAACGCGTTGGTCCGTACCCACGGAGCCAAGGCGCGTAGGTGCGAAATCCTGCTTCGTGCAACGCGGGCAGGACGGAATCCCAGGTGCGCACGTCGTCAGGCCATCCGTGCGCGATGATCACCGGAAAGCCGTCTGCGGGACCGGCGGCCTCGTAAGCGATGTGCAAGAGGGAAGTGTCGACAAAGCGCGTGCTCATGCTGCCGCTCCGCCGAGGCATGATAACAGGGGCCTAGAGCCGCCGTCGACGCACACCTTGACCGCGGCAATCGCCGATGGGATATTTTCCACACCATGAGCGAAGCACAGACGCTCTTCGCCGCCTTGCGCCAATCCGCCGATGCGCAGGCCGTCGACGCGATCGAGAAGCTCGTGCACGACGGGATCGACCGCCTGCTCTGCCGCGTGAACGCCATCGACTTCGCGGCCAAGCATGGCTTCAACGAGGATGCCGTAATCGCCGCGTTCCTGCACGCGGCGCGGCTCGGGTTGTTCGAGCTATCGTGGAACGTGCTCTGCCCCGGCTGCGGCGGCGTCCTCGATGCCGGAAGCTCGCTCAAGCACGTGCACCAGTCCGAATATCCGTGCGCACTGTGCGCCGCCGGGTACGAGCCCACGTTGGACGAGATGGTCGAGGTCACTTTCACGGTCAACCCGCGCGTGCGCAAGATCGCGGCGCACGATCCAGGCCAGCTTTCGCCCGCAGAGTATTACCGCCAAATATTCTGGAGCTCGGGCATCGACGTGGCCGAGGAAGGGTTCAAGCGCATGGTGGAGGAAGTCACCCTCGAGCTGATCGAGCTGCCTCCCGGCGAGAAGGCGCTGTTATCGCTTACGCTGCCCTCGGAGTTCATCATTGTCTTCGATCCGGTGACGCATACCGCGCAGTTCATCGACGTGAAGGGCGAGCCCACGCGCGAGCGACAGTCGCTCACGATGGTCATCAACCGCCGCCACGCTGAGACGCAGACGCTCACCATGCAGCCGGGCCCGCTGCGCCTCATGCTGGAGAACCGCACCGATCTGCGCCTGCTTCCGGGCGTCTTCATCGCGGGCGATGCGCTGCACGACATGCTGGGCAAGCGCAAACCCTTTCTCACCGCCAAGCGCCTGCTCAGCAACCAGACGTTCCGGGACATCTATCGCACCGACACGCTCGATGTCGATCAGCGGCTCAAGATCACGAGCCTCACGTTCCTGTTCACCGACCTCAAGGGCTCGACCGACCTCTACGAGCGTGTCGGCGATCTCGTTGCCTTCGACATCGTGAAGGAGCATTTCCGAGTCCTGCACGAGATCATCGCAGCGGAATCGGGCGCTGTGGTGAAGACGATCGGCGACGCGGTGATGGCGACCTTCCCCACACCCGACCGCGCGCTCGCCGCAGCGCTGCGCATGCGCGACGCGATGCGAGCGTTGAACGAGCAGCGTGGCCGCGAGGATCTGCTGCTCAAGATCGGCATCCACGAAGGGCCGTGCCTCGCGGTCACGCTCAACGATCGCCAGGACTACTTCGGACAGACGGTGAACATCGCGTCGCGCGTTCAGGCGCTCGCTGTGTCGCGCTCGATCCTCGCGACCGGATCGGTCGTCGACAACCCGCTGGCGTCCTCGCTGCTCGAGACCGACGGCATCAAGCCGATGTCGCGCCGGTTGCCGGTGCGCGGTATCGCCGACGAGCTCGCAGTGTACGAAATTCCCTGAGTCCGCGGCGGCTTGATCCGCCGTCAGTCGAAATCCTACAAGGAGCAGCGCTGATCGCGCGCATTTCTGCGCCGTCGCGACGCTGCGCCGGAACCACGCGAAACGCCCGCGAATCCAACCTTCGCTTCACCAACCACAGGAGGTTGAGATGAGAAGAATCATTTGCGCGGCATGCTTCGCGATCGCAAGCGCGATTTCGCTCGCTGTCGCAGCCGAAGAGGCGTTCACGACACGCTCGATCGACGTCTTCGCGGGTCCGAGCAGCGAATATCCGCCGATCACGCAATTGCCGCCGAACTATCGCGTCGACATCGTCGGCTGCCTTGCCGACTGGAGCTGGTGCGACGTCGTTTTCGCCGGTGATCGTGGCTGGATTTACGCCGGAGACATCGTCGTTCCCTATCAGGGTTCGCGCGTCGTGGTCCTCCAGTACGGTCCCCGGATTCGCATTCACATCGTCAGCTTTTCGCTGATCGCGTACTGGGACGCGCACTACCGCACCACGTCGTTTTACCGCGATCGCACGCGATGGGCGGCGAATGTGCAGCTTCAACCCAGCCATGGCGGCCGTCCGCCCAGCGGCGCGTCGACGGTAACGCAGGCTGCTCCGCAGAGCGCTCCATCCACGCGCAGCGCGCCGGAGCGGCGAGAAGCAACGACGCAGGCCGAGCGGCAAGCGAGAACAGAGAAGGCGCGTCCGGCCGAGACGGCACGTGCGCCGGCTGAAGAGCGACGCGCGCGCGTCGCGCAAGCCCCGCAGCCGGAGCAACAGCCGCAGCGTGAGCGTAAGCCGACTCGCGAGGCTCAGCCGTCTCATGCCGCGCCGCCGGCGGCTGTGGAGCGGCGCGCGCAGCCTGAGCAACATGCGCAATCCGAGCGGCGTCCGCAGGCAGAGCAGCCCGCACAGGCCGAGCAGCGCTCGCAACAAACTCCGCACGAGCCTGCAGCGGCGCCGCAAGCGAATAGAGCGCCGGAACTCGAGAGCGCCCCTGCGCACGAAGCGGCCAAGGCGAAAGAAGAGCGGCAGTCCGCTCAGTAAGAGCGAAAGGCCAGGGAACCTTCCCCCTCCGCGCGGGGGGAAGGTTGCGTACGCTCAGACTTCTTGCGCGATCACGTCAACCGGAAGCCCCGCGGCGATCCACGCTTCGAGACCGCCAAGCAGCGGGCGCACGCGCACGAATCCGGCATTGATCAGAAGCTTCGCAACCTGTGCTGCCGAGGCCTCGTTCGGACAACTGCAGTAGACGATGATCTCGCGATCGCGCGGCAACTCCTTGATGTGCTCCTCGAACCCGTGCAGGGGCAGGTGTATCGCGCCGGGAATGTGGCGCGGCTCCATCGAGCGTGCAATCGCCGAACGCACGTCGACGACGAGCGGCGTTGCCCCCGCGTCCATGAGCCGGTACAGCTCGTCCACGCTGATCCGCGCCATGCGCAGCATCTTGTAGAAGCGATGCCGCTCCCACCATTTGAACGCGACGTAGCCGACGACGATCGCAACGAGGAGAACAAGGGCTGCAGTCCCATAGCGCTGGAGATAAGCGAGCAGCCGCTGTATCTGCGCGCCGAGGATCATTCCCCCGCCCATCCCGGCGGCCACCCATAGCGCGCCACCCGCGGTATTGAAAACGAGGTAGCGAAGCCAGCCGATGTGCGTCGCTCCGGCGAGCGGCGGCGCGAGCAGCGCGATACCGGGTACGAATTTCGCGATCAGGAGCGCGTTCACGCCCCAGCGCTCAAAGCGCGATTGCGTCTGACTTACGCAGGAGTCGGGCGTGAGCGAGATCGCGCACAGCATGCGCATCACGCGATTGCCGTAGATGCGTCCGGCGACGTACCAGGAGAGATCCGCGATCACGCAGGCGAGCAGCGCGACCGCGAACACCGCGACCAGCGACAGCTTGCCGTCGACGGCAAAAGCGCCGGCGACCACAAGCGTCGGAATCGCCGGTATCGGCAAGCCGATCTGCTCCGCGAAGACATTGCCGAAGACGATCGGCAGCCCGTATTGACTGACGAGGGAAGAAAGGTCGTGGTCCACCTGGGGCCTTATTTTTGCGGATAATAACAGCCGTCCATTCGGGTGAACCCTAAGCCGTCGAACCCGAACCATTTCCGGAGCTGCTCTTGTCTCCAGCGCGAGCTACGCTCCGGACCACCGCATCACCTGTGAGGATTGAACATGCTAAAGACGATCAGCCTGGCCCTCGTCGCGCTCGCCATTGCGGCAGTCGCAGTGAACGCGGCCGCGCAGAATCCACCCGCAGCGCCGGGCAACGGTGTTGCCTACCCGTCGGGTTTTCTCCCCGATTATTCGCTTCTTAAGCCAGTGCCGGGTAAGGAGGGACGCTACGCCTGGACGGCGCCCGACGCGCAGTTGCGTACTTACACGAAATTCATACTGGCGCCACTCTCGATCTGGATCGACCCCGACGCGCAGTATCGCGGTCTTGCCGCCGATGTCCTCCAGCAGTTCGCAACCATCTATCAGACGTCGTTCGCACGGGTGCTCGCTCCCGAATATCCTGTCGTCGACCAGCCGGGTCCCGGCGTTGCCGCCTGCCGCTTCGCGATCACCGGTGTCACGCCGGACCGGCCAGCGTTCCGGCCACGCGATGTAGTGCCAGTCATGGCTGCGTTCCACGTCGTGCGCGCGGCCACAGGCACGTCAGCCAAGGTGGCGCGCGTGTCGGGCGAGATCATGTGCGAAGACAGCGTCACGCAAAAACTGCTGCTCGAAGCCGTCATCACCGGCGTGGGAACGAAACAGTTCGCCGAGAACCAGGCGATCACGTGGGACGACGTCCAGCCGGTGCTCGCCGGATGGGCACAGGACTTCAAGGATCGCCTCAACGCCTTGCGCTAGCTGCAACTTATAGCCCGCCCCCACGAGCAGTCTTTGCCGCCGACGGAAACGGTGTGCTACTGTCATGAGCGGGGGGTCCACGGAAGATGCAGACATTATTCGGCGCTCGGCTGGCGCAACACGCCGAGAGCACGGCGCGCGCGCCTGCTGTGGCGCTGCCCGGGCGCGAGATCGGTTACGCCGAGCTGGCGGCGCAAGTGCGCGACTGCGCAGCTTGGCTCGCCCGCCAAGGCTGTGTTCCTGGACATATCGTCGGGATCACGGTCGCAGACGAGATGCTGCACCTGGTGACGAGCCTTGCGCTGCTCTCGCTCGGCGTTCCGCAGGTCTGCCTACCAACGCATGAGCCTGCGTCGAAGAGAGAGTCCTTGGCGGAAAAGCTCCAGGTAAAGCGCGTCGTCGTCACCAATCTCGCGCATGCGCTTCCCGGACGGGATGTTTCGCCGCTGACCGCGCCGCGGCATCATCCGCGCACGTTCAGTGGCACACTCGAGGCGATGCTCTCAGACGCCGATGCGCCCGCAATCTACTGCACCAGCTCGGGCACGACCGGCGAACCGAAGCTCTACTCGCACAGTCAACGCACGCTGGCTTGGCGCGCCGAGCGCCTCGCCGAAGGGGAGCAGATCGGACCCGGATACCGGGCGCTTGCACTTGCTTCGCTCGAATACGGGGTCGCCAAGAGGAGGCACCACACCACTGCGTACCTCGGTTTCACCTCTGTGTTTGCAGGCAACAGCGCTTCGCCGGCGTCCGTGCCCGAGTTGTGCGCAGAGCTCCGTGTGACATCGCTCGAATTGAGCGTGCTGCAGGTGGCGAGCCTCGTTCAGGACGCCGATTGCCGGCCGTTGCCTGCCCATACCATCGTCTGGGCGCTTGGCTCGGCGACGCCGGTCAGCTTGCGACAACAGTTCAAGCGCCGTTTCGGCAAGACGCTGTTCGTGAATTACGGTGCCGGCGAGTTCGGGAGGATCGCATCGACCTACCCTGCGTCCGTGGATGACGATCTCGAAGCGGTCGGTATTCCGGCACCGTGGATCGAACTCGAGATCGTCGATGCCGATGACAACATCGTTCCCGCCGGCGAAATCGGCGAGGTAAGGGTGCGGTCCGGATGCATGGAGCACCAGTACTATCATGACCCCGCAGCCACGGCACGCCACTTCAAGGACGGCTGGTTCTATCCGCGCGATCTGGCTTCGTGCACACCGGGTGGCTCGGTGCGGCTGCACGGCCGCAGCGACGACATGATGAATCTGCACGGCATCAAGATCTTCCCGGCGCAGATCGAGCGCGCGCTGGAGGCGCACCCGGCCGTCCGGGCGGCTGCCGCGTTCGCCCGACCGTCGGCCATACACGGCGACATCCCTGTCGTTGCGGTGGAATTACACGAAGCAGCGCTGGCTACGGAGGAAGAATTGATGGCGCGTGCGCGCGAGCTTCTCGGCGTGTGCGCGCCGCGAAAGATCATCCTTGTCGACGCGCTGCCGCGGAACGCCGCGGGCAAGGTCGTCAAGCGCGAGCTTGCCGACCTTCTTTCGAGTAAGTAGCTCCGCCGATGAAAATCTCGCGTGTGCGCCTAGCAGTTTTCGACGCACTGAAGGTCGCAGCCCGAGGGGTGTTCAGCGATGCACTGCAGCAGTCGTTCCTGGCCAACGGACTGAATCTCAATCTCGCAGACCTCGAAATGGACAGCCTGGCACAAATGGAATTCTGCATCTCACTGGAGCTCTCGACCGGCGTAAGTCTCGTGCCTTCGCAACTCGCAAAGCTCGCTTCGACGGATGCGGTAGAACAGCGCATCCGCCAAGCGCTCGGCGAGTGACGAGATGAGTGCACAGCCTCAGGGCGAAGTGACGCCGCAGTGGTCGACCTTCGAGTCGGAACATCTCGAGCGGTTCTATCGCGTTTACCGGAAGCGGCTCGCCCGCTGCCGGACCATGAACCAGTTCAACCGTCTTCACATCGTGCTGGGTCGCTACATGACGCCGTTGGAAGTGCGGTACTTCACAGCCGCGTCCGCCAGCGAGCCCTTCGACTCGATTGTCCGTCAAGCATGGGGCGAGCTCTCGCGGCAGCTTCCGGTCCAGAAGGCAAGGACCGTCGAGTTCGAGCGGCAAGGCGGTCACAAAGGCGTGTCCTTTTATACTGGGAAGACCGGGTCGCCGCGGCAGAAGACGCTCATCATCGCGTTTTCAGGAGGCTTTCAACGTGTGATGTTGCCGACGCATGCTTTCCTCGACTGTCTCAACCCGGCGCTTTACGACGTGCTCATGCTGCGCGATTTCGAGGAGGGCGCTCCGTATCTCAAAGGCATCGGCGGATTGGGTGGCGATTTCTTCGAGGCAATGCACGGTCTCAGCCTTCGCTTCATGCCGCATTCGTACCGGAGGACAATCGCGCTAGGCACGAGCGGCGGCGGCGCGCCGGCGCTCCTGTCGGCAATGCTGCTCGGACTGAACCGAGCAGTGTCGGTTGGCGGAGCTGACTACTCACGCATCGCCTCTCGGTTGAGGATACTTGGAATAAGCGAAGAGCCTTACGAAGCGCTCCTCGCGTCGAGGCCCGAACCGTTTCCCGATCTGCTCATCGTATACGCTGCCGGTCACAAGCGCGACGCGGATGCCGCGCATGCAATGCACCGCTGCGTTCCCTCGCAGTTACTGGGCGAGGATTGCTCGGTGCATGGCGTGCTTGGAAAAAAACTCGAAGAGGAAAGCTTGCCGCAGTTTCTAGCGAAGGTCTTGGGGCAAAGCCTGGAAGACGACGAGTCAATCGTGACGCCACGATCAGCACAGGAACTTTCCAGCTGATTCTTGTCGGAGCGCGGGGAGAGGTCATGTCCGTCATCACTTGCATCGAAGACCTGCGCCGGCTGCATCGAAAGCGGGCACCGAGAGCGTTCTACGATTACGTCGATGCCGGCAGCTACAGCGAGATCACCTATCGCGCCAACAGCGCCGACCTCGCGGCATTGCAGCTGAAGCAGCGCGTAGCGATCGACGTCGATCTGCGCTCGACTGAATCGACGATGCTCGGCGAAAAAGTGACGATGCCGGTCGCGCTTGCGCCGGTCGGCATCACCGGCTTGCAGTGGGCGAACGGCGAAATTCTCGCTGCGCGGGCGGCGGAGAAGTTCGGCGTGCCGTTCACGCTTTCGACCATGAGCATCTGCTCGATCGAGGACGTCGCCGAGGAAACCACCAAGCCCTTCTGGTTTCAGCTCTACGTGATGCGCGACCGCGATTTCGTGAGGCGACTGATCGGCCGCGCCAAGGCCGCGAAATGCTCCGCGCTCGTGCTCACGCTCGACTTGCCTTTGCTCGGGCAGCGGCACAAGGATCTCAAGAACGGCCTCACCGTGCCGCCGCAGATCAGACTGTCCAACGTCTTCGATTTGTTGACCAAACCCGGTTGGTCCTTCCGCATGCTGGGAGCGAAGCGCAAAGTCTTCGGCAACCTCGCCGGGCACGTGAGAGGTGTAAAGGGCCTCGTCGCGCTGTCGGGGTGGACAGCGCTGCAATTCGACCCCACGCTCAACTGGAAAGACGTCGAGTGGGTCAGGAACGAATGGGGCGGCAGGCTGATCCTCAAAGGCATTCAGGACGTCGAGGATGCGAAGACAGCGGTTTCCGTCGGGGCGGACGCGATCGTGGTCAGCAATCATGGCGGCCGGCAGCTCGACGGCGCGCTATCCTCGATCAGGGCGCTGTCGCCAATCGTCGATGCGGTCGGCGACAGGATCGAAGTGTGGATGGACGGCGGAATCCGCTCTGGTCAGGATCTTTTCAAGGCACTCGCGCTGGGCGCGAAGGGAACCTTGATCGGCCGCGCGTTCCAGTTCGGACTGGGGGCGATGGGCGAAGCCGGCGTCACCACGGCGCTGGAGATCATCCGCAAGGAGCTCGACGTGACGATGGCGCTCACCGGAGTCCGCTCGGTCGGCGAGATGCGGCGAAGCCTTGTCCTCAATCCCTACTGAGTTTGTGGTGCAAGCGCCGCGTTCAACGCGGCGAGTTAGTGCGTCACGTTTTCTGTGACGTACTAACGCAATCAGTACCGCTTCGTGAGCGTCATGATCTCTCCCTCGCGTTTCATGTCCATGCGGCCGAGGAAGCTCATGCCGAGCAACGCGATCGCCGGGCCTTCGCTGTCCATCACCACGGCGTCCACGCTGTTCACCGCGATGTCGCCGACGCGCACGGTGTCGAGCTTGATCCGATAGGCAGGTGCGATGCCTGCCGCGGTATCCATCAGAACTCTCTGCCCCTTGCGATAGTCCAGCCCGAGCCGACGCGCCTCGTTGGCGTGGAAGGCGATGAAAGTTGCTCCGGTGTCTACAGCGAAACGAACCGGTATGCCGTTCACCTGGCCCATCGTGGTGAAATGCCCATACTCGTCGGCGGTGACCTTTGCAGATGCAGCCCCTTCGCCCGGCTTCATCCGCGCGTGCGAGAGGCCGAGTGCAATGCGGCGGCCGTCGATCTCGAAAGTGGCGCCGTCGGCCTCGACGGAAATGAGCACGACCCCCTCGGGCGTCTCCTGCCCGACGGACAGCGTCCGCAGTGGACCACCATCGATCTGAACCACGGCGCGGTTCGGGAACAGCCCGACGAGCTTGACGTCCGCGGCAACGACCGTGGTCGAAACCGCCACGCCGAGGATCGCGATCCAGCACCAGCGGCTCATGATCGATGCGCTAGCGGATTACCTCGTCGGCCTGTACCAGCAGCGACTGCGGGATCGTGAATCCGAGCGCCTTCGCGGTCTTCATGTTGATGACCAGCTCGAACTTGGTCGGTTGCTCGATCGGTAGATCGCCGGGCTTCGCGCCCTTGAGAATCTTGTCGACGTAGCCGGCGGCACGGCGGTGCAGCGCGTTGAAGTCCGGTCCGAACGACATCAGCGCGCCGGCATCGACAAAGACCCTGCTCTCGAA
Organism: Casimicrobiaceae bacterium; assembly: GCA_035543635.1. Classification (GTDB taxonomy): domain Bacteria; phylum Pseudomonadota; class Gammaproteobacteria; order Burkholderiales; family Casimicrobiaceae; genus PALSA-1003. Next base: position 2,782 of record DATKJP010000053.1, on the reverse strand, counting down.
CAGCGTCGGAAGCCGCCGAGCGTTCGCGAACGCGATGATCTTGTCGATCTGACCCTCGCCGCTCAGCAGCGGATCGCCGGCGTTGAGGATCGCTTGCGTTCCCGTGGTCGGCAGCAGCTCGAGCGCATCCACGACCTCCTGGGGCGTTCGCACCTCTTGCGAGTCGAGACGAACCTTGAGCCCTTTGGCCGCGGTCTGCATAGCGGCGACCTCCGGCTTGTTGTCCGGTCGCGCCGGGTTCCATAGCACGGTGGCGACCGATAATTTCGGAAAGGCTTCTTTCAGCAAGCCGATGCGCTTGGCGCTCAAATCAATTTGCATCGCCGACACGCCAGTGACGTTGCCCCCCGGCTTCGCGAGACTCTGCGCCAGACCCGCCGCCACCGGATCGCCGGTCGCTGCCGTCACGATCGGTATGGTGCTGGTGACCTTGGTGGCGGCTCTAGCCTCGGGCGAGCACGCGGCCACGATGACGTCGACCTTCGAATCCACCAGCTCCTGCATGATCGCAGCCAGCTTCTCCTGACTGCCTTGTGCGTCACGGGGCTCGATGATGACCGTCTTGCCATCGATCCAGCCCAGCTGCTGCATTCCCTCGCGGAATGCACTTTCATACGGCGCCGACGGGCCTTCCTTGAATATCCAGACGTAGGCCACGCGCGGAAGCTTGGACTGCTGCGCCTGCGCCACGGCACTCGACGTGACGAGTGCGAACACCGCGGCGATGAAGCCGAGAAAAATCCGCTTCACGAAAGTCTCCCTTGTTCGGACTTGTTCGACGCGACGCTACGCGATCGGCTGCAGGCGGTCAAGAAATGCCCGTATCGCCAAGGTCAGACGACGTTCCTACGCAACGCGCTTTGCATGCAGCAACGCGAACTCGGTGCGCGTCGCGAAACCAAGCGCGCGATAAAGGTCGATCGCCCGCTTGTTGGTCCACTCGACGTGCAGGAACGGAGTCTCGCCGGCGTGCAGCATGCGATTGATGACGCGTCCCATGAGCACGCGCGCATAGCCGCGCCCCTGGACGTCGGGATGGGTGCAGATCGCGCTCACCTCCCGAAAGTCGCCGACCCACAGGCGCTCGCCCGCCATCGCGACCAGCCGTCCGCCTTCGCGAATGCCGATATAGTTTCCGAGCTCGACCGTCCGCAGCCGGAACGGCCCCGGTTTGGTCAGTGCCACGAGCGCGAGCATATCGGGAACGTCCTTCGCGTCGAGGCTCACCACCTCGACGTCACCATCGGGCAGCAGGCTTCGGTCGGCCCGCACCATCTGCAGGAGGCGCGACGCAAAAAGCGTTTCCCAGTTGGACCGAAGCGCCGGCACCGACGGCGCGAACACCGCGAAGTCGTCTCCGGCGCCGACCACCGATTCGAGATCCGCGGCCGGATCGGATCCGTCGCCCGAGAGTGCGCCGATCGGCGAAATACTCGCGTGATAACGACGCACGCGCGCTCCGCCGCTCGCGAGATGCGCGTGCCGGGTCGTGAGGCACGACCAGATGGGATTGTCTAGCGGCTCACCAGGCACTGACTGCCGTCGAACTTGAAGTTCTGTGTCATTGTCGACGTAGTGCTGCCGTCCTTGTTCTTGTCCGTCTTCTTCACCGTCAGGGTCGCATTTTGGCCGTCGACGGCAAGCACCCCGGCGGATTTGATGTCGGCCGCGTACCGATCTTCGGTCTGCGACGTTGCTTTCATCATCCCCGACATCATGGTGCGATCGTTGGCGGGCATGGCCTTCCACTGCTCCTGCATTTCCTTGGTGGTGAGCTTGTTGGCTTCGTCGATCTTGCCTGCGTGAAGGAGGCCCATCTGCTTCACCGCGACCTTGCCGCAGGGGTGGTCGAGGATGGCCGCGCCTTTGATCTCGGTTCCTGCCAGAGCCGGTCCCGACAGGATTGCCAGCGCGAAGCCGATGGAATGGGCGGAGGCCCGAAGATGTTTCATTTTGTTTCTCCCTGGCTTGGTTGAAAAAAAGCGTTGCCAGTATAGCCACTACCCTTGTCGCCCGCAGCAGCCTACAATGGTCGTGCGGATTATCGGACACCAATGATGCTCTCGCTACTTCGCATCGCCTTGCTCATTGCGCTTGCAGCGACGTTCGGGCTGCGCGCGGCGCACGCGGACATTTACACCTGGGTCGATGCGTCCGGCGCGCTCAACGTCAGCAACCTCGCTCCGCCAGACGACGCGAAAGTGTTGAAGGTGGTGCACACCGACGACGCGGCAGCGCAGAAGGCCGAGACCCAGGCGCTCGCCGATCGCGTCAAGCAGCTCGAGAATCAGGTGGCGGCGGCCACGAGCCAGCCGCCCCCGATGAACTACGCGCCACCTCCCGTCGTCTACGCACCGCCGGCACCGCCCGTCGTGCAATACATCATCCAGGCTCCGCAACCGGCCCCGCAATACGTCGTCGACCAAGCCCCGCCGGACTACTCGTATCAGCCCTGCGATCCGTCGTGGTACGGCTGCTCCTTCGGGTGGCCGGGATACTATCCGTCGGGAGTCGTGGTCGTGTCCACACCTCCCTTCCGCAATTTCAAGCCCGGATTCGGGCGTGGTTTCCGGCCGCAACCGTCGCCGCATTCGCCGATGCAGACCTCGCTCATCCAGCCGCTCGCCGTACCTTTCATCCAGCCGCTCGTGCCGGCGAGGCAAACCCCGGTGATACCTACGCAGCCGAGCTTTCACCGGGGCTGACCATCGCGGTTTTCGGTAGCAGACTCCGCTACGGAGCGGTAGCGCAGTTCTTTCATTGGACGACCGCGGTGCTGGTC
>DATKJP010000052.1:0-2585 GCA_035543635.1 Casimicrobiaceae bacterium | reverse complement strand
TGTCCTCGGCGCCGTCAGCGGCGAGCTCGGAGCTATCGGGCTCGATGGCAAGCAGCTGACGTTGAGCGCCGCCGACATTGCCGACCTGCGCGCCGCGCTGCGCGGTAAGCAGCTCACCGCGCAGCGCGGCGCGCAGGTCGGCAATGTCGGCGGCGCTCAACGTCAGCTGCTTGCCATCGAGCCCGATAGCTCCGAGCTCGCCGCTGACGGCGCCGAGGACACGCCGGTAGGGAAAGGATGCCGTGGCGAGCGCAGCGATTCCCGCTGCACAGAAGGTTCTTCTTCTCATGTTTGGCTCCACCCCCGGAACACGACCGCCGCCGGGGTCCAATATTAAAGCCCCTGACGGCGTTCGTCTTCGAAGCGATCGACCGGGGTCGGCCAGGCTGAGCTAAATCAATCTTGTAAGGCTACCTTGTGCAGCAGGGCCTTGTAGCGGGGCTCGGCGCGTAGCCCGGCGAAGTATGCGTGGTACTTGAGCACCTCGAGCGTCTCACCAAGGAGATGTGTTGGCGCCAGCGCGTCCGCTTCGAGCGCGGCGAGCGCCTTCTCCTTCTGGCCGCAGAGCGAATAGGCCGCTACGGTCAGCGCTAGGCCTTGATCGCCGGCGCCGGCCATCCAGCGGTTGAGCGTTTCCAGCGCCTTGCGGGTCTCGCCGCGCCCGCAGCCAATTGCGGACTCGAGCGGGAGGCGCATCGCCTCGCTCGGCAGGACGCGTGCCAGCTGCGTGGCCTCGTCAAGTCGCCCCTCCCGAATGTCGACGAAGGCGAGGACGCTCAGCCCCTTTCCGTTCCGCGGACTGATCCGCAAGGCCTGCGTCAGGTCTGCGCGAGCGCTGTCGCGCTCCTCATCTGCAAGCTCGAACTGCGCTCGCCACGCCCACGCATACGCATCGAAAGGGTCGAGGTTGATCGCGTGCGTCACCGTCGCGATGGCCTGCACTAAATTTCCCTGGCTCGCGTAGTACCGCGCCTGAAAGCGCAGACTGCGTGCGTCGTTGGGGTCGAGCTCCACAGCTTTCTGGAGGTCGTCCCGCGCGCGATTCCAGTCACCGTTGGCGAGGTAGGTGATCCCCCGCACTGCGTATCCGTCGCCGATATTCGGCCCCAGCTGGATCGCGCGCTCGGCTTCGCGGAAGCGACTCGCGGCCTCCGCCGGAGTCTCGCGCCGGCCAAGGTCGATCATGAGGTTTCCTCGCGTGTGCGCGAGAGCCGCGTATGCGGCAGCGTAATGCGGATCGGCCGCTATTGCCTGCTCGTACAGTGAGATTGACTCCCGGTCGGATTCGACGGTGCCACTGTAGTAGCGCTCCTTGCCGCGCAGGTAAAGATCGTGCGCTTCCGCGCTTGAGGTTTGGCGTGCGCCGACGAGCTTAGTTGACGGCAACAGTTGCGACCGCAGCGTACGGGCGACGGCGCTTGCGATCTCATCTTGCACCCTGAACAGGTCGCTCGCCTCCCGGTTGAAGGTCTGCGACCAAAGCTGGTAGCCGGTGTCCGCGCGAATCAGCTGCACTGTGACGCGAAGTGAATCACCAGATCGGCGGACGCTGCCTTCGAGGAGGTGCCGCACGCCGAGCGCCTTCGCGATTTCCGGCGCAGGCGCGGGGTGAGTCCGGAAGTAGAAGGAAGACGTGCGCGCTGGCACTTTGAGATCGGGCACGAGCGCGAGCAAGTCGCGAAGCTCCTCGGCGAGTCCGTCCGAGAAATATTCCTGATCGTGCTTCTCACTCAAATCGACAAAAGGCAGTACCGCGACCGACTTGTCGGAGCTTGGCGGCTCGGAGGCCGTCGTCGATGCGCGATGATCCGCGGACTGCATGACGGCGAGTCGCCACAGCAGCCAGCCACCGGCGATTGCGACTACAAGGGCCGAGAGCGGGAGCCAGCGCTTCCCGATGTGGCCGCCTGAAATCGGCTCGGGCTTCGGTGGTGCGCTCGTGCGGGCGTCACCCGGCTCGAGCACGGGCGAGCGAGCGCCCAGCAAAGCCGCGACGCGCGCAGTGAAGGCGGGTGAAGACATGCCGCCAGGCAGGCGAAGCCACTGTACCTCGCGAAACCGTTCCGGCACTCGCGCGTCGTCTTCGGGGGTGTCGTCGACGACGATCGGCAGCAGGAACAATTTGTCGGCGGCCATGAGGTGGCAGCGATCAACCGCGAGCTTCCACTCGAGTCGGAAGTAACCCTCGTCGCGATCGTGAGTGTTTCGAGAGAGGACGGGCATGAAGAGCGCGCACGTCTTGATCTGTCTGCGGATCATCTGATCCCAAACATCCCCGCCCCGCAGCTCACTCTGGTCGAACCAGACTTCGATGCCGGCGGCGCGTAGCGCCTCGCAGATGCGTTTGGCCGCCTCGGCATCCTCTGAGGCGTAGCTCAGAAATACGGCCGCAACCGGTGTGCTCGCCTGAGTTGGCGACTCCCCCTCCATTCTCGTCCTCTTGATCTTGTTCGGCCGACGGAGAATGCCTGCGGAGCCAGTCCCAGGCAACGTGCGGGCGAGTCAGCCGGTTAAGCGGCCGTGTCTCGGGAAAATATTGGCCACTTCCGCCGCAAGTTTCGCAGCGCCGCCAGGTACTTAACGCG
>DATKJP010000051.1:0-4762 GCA_035543635.1 Casimicrobiaceae bacterium | reverse complement strand
GGACGTAGTCCCAGGTCCTACAGTTGCCTTGAGCCTGGGGGGCGACTAGGATGGGCGCCTTGCTTGCGATCCTGCGAAAACGCAACTCTACGGGGGATACCATGAATCACGATTCGCACGCACGCCGCTTGGCTCGGCTCGCGCTCGCCGCGCTCTTCGCACTGCCTCTGGGCGTGTTCGCCAAGGGCACGCTCGTTTACTGCTCGGAGGGCAGTCCCGAGGGCTTCCAGCCGCAGTTCTTCACCACGGGAACGACCTTCGACGCGGCCTCGGTGCCGATGTTCAACCGCCTGGTCGAGTTCGAGACGGGGACCACCAACATCGTTCCGGCGCTCGCCGAATCGTGGACCATCTCGGCTGACAGCAAGACCTACACCTTCAAGCTGCGCAAGGGCGTGAAGTTTCACAGCAACGCGAACTTCAAGCCGACGCGCGACTTCAACGCCGAAGACGTGCTGTTCTCGTGGAATCGCATGGCCGACGAGAATCATCCCTTCCACAAGCTGACCGCGGGCCAGACCTTCTCGTACTACGATGACATGGGCATGAAGAACATCGTCGACAAGGTCGTGAAGGTCGACGATTACACGGTGCGCTTCGAGCTGAAGCGGCCCGAGGCGCCGTTCCTCGCCGACATGGCGATGGACTTCGCGTCGATTATTTCGCAGGAATATTTCGAGACGATGCTGAAGAAGGGCACGCCGAACGCCGCCGACGTCTATCCGATCGGCACCGGTCCCTTCGAGTTCGTCTCCTACCAGAAGGACGCCACCATCCGCTACAAGGCTTTCGACAGGTACTGGGGCGGTCGGCCGAAGATCGACAACCTCGTCTTCTCGATCACCCGCGATGCGACCGCGCGCTACGCGAAACTGAAGACCGGCGAATGCCAGGCGATGGCATTCCCGAAGCCGGCCGATCTCGCGGAAATGCAGAAAGACCCGCAGATCGAAGTCCAGCAGAAGGAAGGACTGAACATCGGCTACATCGCGTTCAACGTCGAGAAGAAGCCCTTCGACGACAAGCGCGTGCGGCAGGCGCTGAACATGGCCATCGACAAGGCCGCGATCCTGAAGGCCGTGTATCAGGGCAACGGGCAGGTGGCGAAGAACCCGATCCCGCCCATCCTGTGGAGCTACAACAATGCGATCAAGGACTATCCCTACGATCCGGTGAAGGCGAAGGAGCTGCTCGCGCAGGCGGGGCATCCGGGAGGCTTCGAGCTGGAACTTTGGTATCTGCCGGTGACGCGGCCTTACAACCCCGACGGCAAGCGCATGGCGGAGATGATCCAGGCCGACTGGGAGAAGATCGGCGTCAAGACCAAGCTCGTGACTTACGAATGGGCGGAGTACCGCAAGCGCAGCAAAGGCGGTGAGCACTCGGTAATCATGTTCGGCTGGTCGGGCGACAACGGCGATCCGGACAACTTCTTCGTGCCGCTGCTCGGTTGCGAAGCGGTGAAAGGCGGAGGCAACGCGGCGCGCTGGTGCAACAAGCAGTTCGAGGACCTGGTCGTCAAGGCGGCGCAGACGCCGAAGCAGGCCGATCGCGCCAAGCTCTACGAGCAGGCGCAAGTGATCTTCAAGGAAGAAGCGCCGTGGATCACGCTGGCGCACTCGATCCGCTTCGACCCGGTGCGCAAGGAAGTGAAGGGCTACAAGATGGACGCGACCGCGCATCACTACTTCAACAGGGTGGACCTCGCGCCGTTGCCGTAACGCTCTGACCGGAGGGGAGGCGGCGTACGGCCGTCTTCGCCGATGCTCGCCTTCATCCTCCGCCGCGTGGCGCTCATCATTCCGACCTTCGTCGGCGTCACGCTGCTCGCCTTCGCGCTGATTCACCTGATTCCGGGTGACCCGGTCGAGAATCTATCGGGCGAGCGGGGCATGGACCCGGCGCGACGCCAGCGCCTGCTGCACGAATTCGGCCTGGATCGTCCGTTGCCGGTGCAATACGGCGCCTACATCGGCGAAGTGCTGCACGGCGACCTCGGCAGCTCGCTCACCACGCACGAGCGCGTGCTCGACGAGTTTCTCACTCTGTTCCCCGCGACGATCGAGCTGGCGTTCTTCGCCATGGTGTTCGCGGTGGGTCTCGGGCTGCCGGCAGGGATTCTCGCGGCCCTCAGGCGCAACACCGTTGCGGATTACGCGGTGATGGGCGTGTCGCTCACCGGCTATTCGATGCCGATCTTCTGGTGGGCGCTGCTGCTGATACTTTTCTTCTCGGTGCAGCTCGGGTGGACGCCCGTGTCGGGGCGCATCGCGGTCGAGTACGACGTGGCCACCACGACCGGCTTCATGCTCATCGACACCTTGCGCGCGGGCGACTGGGCGGCGTTTCGCTCCGCGATATCGCATCTGATCCTCCCCTCGATCGCGCTCGGCACGATCCCGCTCGCGGTCATCGCGCGCATGACGCGATCGGCGATGCTCGAGGTGCTGCGCGAGGACTACGTGCGCACCGCACGGGCGAAAGGCTTGCCGCGCTGGCGCGTGATCCTGGTGCACGCGCTGCGCAATGCATTGATCCCCGTCATCACCGTCATCGGCCTGCAGGTCGGGCTGCTACTCTCCGGCGCGATTCTCACCGAGACGATTTTCTCGTGGCCGGGCGTGGGCAACTGGCTCGTGCACGGCGTGCAGTCGCGTGACTATCCGGTCGTGCAGGGCGGGATCCTCTTGATTGCGACGATCGTGATCAGTGTCAATCTGATCGTCGATCTGCTCTACGGCGTGGTCAATCCGCGAATTCGTCATGGATGAAGCGATAAGCTCGCCGCTCGAGCAGACGATCGCCGCGCCGGCGCCCGGCACGATGCGCGAGTTCTGGCGCTCCTACGCGCAGAGCGGCGGTGCGCTGATCGGCCTGGCACTGATCGTAGCCCTGTTGCTGCTCGCGCTCTTCGCCGACGTCATCTCGCCTCATCCGCCGAACGAGCAGTACCGGCAGTTCACTTTGCAGCCGCCGATGTGGGAGGAGGGCGGCAGCTCGAACTTCATCCTCGGCACCGATCCGGTCGGGCGCGACATGCTCTCGCGGCTCATCCACGGCACGCGCCTCTCGCTCCTCATCGGGCTCATCTCGGTCGCGCTGTCGCTCTCGTTCGGCGTCCTGCTCGGCGTCATCGCGGGCTACGTGCGCGGACCGACCGAGACGATCCTGATGCGGCTGATGGACGTGATGCTCGCGCTACCAAGCCTGCTGCTCGCGATCGCGGTCGTCGCGATCCTCGGTCCGGGACTCATCAATGCGATGTACGCGATAGCCATCGTGCTGCTGCCGCATTACGTGCGGCTAGCGCGGGCGGCGGTCATTGCGGAAGCAGGGAAGGAATACGTTCAATCGTCGCGCATTGCCGGCGCTGGGGCACTGCGGCTGATGTTCAACACGATCCTCCCGAACTGCGCGGCACCTCTGATCGTACAGGCGACGCTCGGCTTCTCCAGCGCGATCCTCGATGCGGCCGCGCTCGGCTTCCTGGGCCTCGGCGCGCAACCGCCCACACCCGAATGGGGCTCGATGCTCGCCGGCGCGCTCGAATTCATCCAGCGAGCGCCATGGGTGGTCACCTTTCCGGGCTTGGCCATCCTGATCACGGTGCTCGCCTTCAACCTGATGGGCGACGGGCTGCGCGACGCGCTCGATCCCAAGCTCAAGCGATAAAAGATGGCGCTGCTCGAGATTGAAGACCTGCACGTCGAGTTCGGCAGCGAAGCACAGCCGTTGATCGCCGTCGACGGCGTCGATCTCGCGGTCGACGTGGGCGAGGTCGCGGCTCTCGTCGGCGAGTCGGGCTCGGGCAAGAGCGTTACGGCGCTGGCGGCGATGGGGCTGGTCGAATTTCCTGGACGCGTTCGGGCGAAGCGGCTCGTGTTCAGTGGCCGCGATCTGCTGAGTCTCGGCGACGCGCAACGAAGAGCGCTCGTCGGCAAGGAGATCGCGATGATCTTCCAGGATCCGCTGGCGAGCCTGAATCCGTGCTTCACGGTGGCATTCCAGCTCATGGAGACACTGCGCGTGCACGGAACGGACGCAGAGCGTTCGAACGCGCACGCCCGCCGCGTACGTGCGCTAGAGTTGCTGCGCCTGGTCGAGATTCCCGATCCGGAGGCGCGGCTTCGGGCATTTCCTCATCAGCTCTCCGGCGGGATGGCGCAGCGGGTGATGATCGCGATGGCGATCGCCTGCCGTCCGCAGCTCCTGATCGCCGACGAGCCAACCACCGCGCTCGATGTGACCGTGCAGGCGCAGGTGCTCGATCTGCTGCTGCGGTTGCAGCGCGAGCAGGGCATGGCGCTCATTCTCATCACCCACGATCTCGCGATCGTCGCCGAGACCGCTCAGCGGGTGATCGTCATGTACGCCGGCGAGGTCGTCGAGACCGGACCCGTACCCGCGATCTTCGAGGCGCCGCGCCATCCGTATACACAGGCGCTGCTCGCCGCACTGCCCGAGCACAATCGCGATCGCGCGCGTCTCGAGGCGATTCCCGGCGTCGTGCCCGGCCAGTACGATCGACCGAGGGGATGTCTGCTGCATCCGCGCTGCCCGTATGCGGTCGAGCGCTGCCGGCGCGAACGCCCGTTGCTTTACGGGCCCTCGGAACGTCAGGCGCGCTGCCACTTCGCGCTCGACGCTTCGGGTCGGCCGACCGGCGGGTGGAAGCCGGAGACGCGGACGGCCCCGAGCGAGGCCGGTGCATGAGCGCTCAAGCGCCCCTGCTCGAAGCGCGCGCGCTGAGCCGGCATTACGT
>DATKJP010000050.1:0-13544 GCA_035543635.1 Casimicrobiaceae bacterium | reverse complement strand
GTACGCGCACTTTTTGCGCAACGAATGGCGCAGCTATCCCTGGAACATTCAGTGGAACCAGCTCCGCTATTATTGCGACCTGCCTGATGGCGCCGGCGACGACGACGAGGTCGAGCCGGTCGCAGCGGCGGGTTTATCGCTAGAATCGGTTCCGCGTTCCGCTTGAGCACCCCGACTCGCCCCGCCAGAGCGCTGTCGCCCGCGCGCTAGGCGCCATCGGACCAACAGAGGAAGACAGTTGATGATACACACCGCTGCGTCGACGCCGCGTTTCCTTCGCCGCCGCCAGATCCTCAGGGCCGCAGGCGCAGGCTTGCTCGCCGCGGCTGCGCGCTCGAGCGCGCAGGCGCCGAAGCCACTCATCGTCGGAGGACTTCCGGTCACGTGCAATCTGACCCTGCCGGTCGCGTGCGCCGCCTCTGCAGCGGACAGAGACGCGCCGATCGCGACTGGAGCGCTGTTCGAGTTCAGCAAGTACAGCGGCTGGCCCGAGCTCAAGGAATCCCTCATGACCGGGCGCATCAAGGCAGCTTACATGCTCGCGCCGCTGATCATGGACCTCGCCGACAGCGCCATCCCGGTGAAGGTGGTCTCGCTCGGTCACCGCTCCGGCGCGGTGATCATGGTGCGCACCGACTCGACGTACAAGAAGTTTCAGGACCTGAAGGGCAAGCGCGTAGCGATCCCGAGCCGCTTCGCGGTGGACTACCTGTTCCTGCGGAAGATGCTCGCCAAGGAGAACATGACGCTCAAGGACGTGCAGGTCATCGAGATGGCACCGCCCGACATGCCGGCCGCGCTCTATGCCAAGGCGGTGGACGCCTATGCGACCGGAGAACCCTTCGGCGCGGTGGCGCAGAAAGCGGGATACGCGCGGCCACTGAGCATGACGCGCGACGAGTGGCCCAATTACATCTGCTGCGTGCTCACCGTGCGCGATGAGCTCATCAAGGAGAGCCGGCCGCTGGTGCAGCGGCTTGTCAATTACGTTCAGGGCGCCGGCACCTGGCTCGACAGCTCGCCTGCCAACCGGACCAAGGCGGTGCAGATCGCCGCCGGTCCCAAGTTCTTCAACCAGGATCCGGCCGTGCTGCAGTTCGTGATGGACAATCCCTGGGATCGCGTGACCTACGGCGACTTGAGACTCATCAAGGCGGAGTTCGAGGAACTGATGGCGCTTTCCATCGCGGCGGGGACGATCAAGCACCATTCGCGCTACGAGAATTATGTCGACGAGAGCTTCGTCAGGAGCATCGCTCCGGCGCGGATCATGCTCTGAGATCATGCGATACGTCGGAGTTTCAGTTGGAGCGTTCTTCGTTTCGCTGCTCCTTCCGTTGGGTCTCGCCGTCGAAGCGGCGAGCACGCCGGAGTTGCGTGCGGGCGTCTTCGATCCGCCGCGTGCTGCGCCCGACTTCACGCTCAAGGGCTCCAACGGCTCCGAGCTCAAGCTGTCGCGGTATCGCGGAAAGGTCGTCGCGCTGGGGTTCGGCTACACGCACTGCCCCGGAGTCTGCCCGACGACGCTGGCTTACCTGGCCGAAGCGCGGAAGAAACTGGCCTCCACAGGCGGCGACTTTCAGGTCGTCTACGTGACGGTCGACCCCGACCGAGACAATCCGGAACAGCTCAAGACGTTCCTCGCGAGCTTCGATCCCACGTTCCTCGGGGCGACCGGAACGCCGCGGCAACTTGCCGACGTGCGCAAAGCGTACGGCATCACGGTGTCGGACAAGATCTTCGTCGAGACGATGCCCAAATCGAGCTATTTCTTCGACCATTCGTCGTTCGTGTATTTGATCGATCGAAGCGGGCAGTTGCGTGCGATGATGCCCTTCGGCGTGTCCGCGGACGACATCGAGCACGACGTCAAGGCGCTCCTCTCAAGATGAGAACGAGCCATCCGCTTCGCGCTGCGGTGTTGATCCTGTCGGCAGTTGCCGTTCTGGGCGTTCCCGCCTGGGCCGCGTTCGCGCCGATAGCTTCGGACTCGCGCGAAGCCGTCTACGAGATTCCCAAGGGCACGTTCGCCCGAAGGCAGGCCGGCGAGAAGTTCGATCTCATTCCGGCTGAGATCCGTCTCACGCTGGGCGTCAAGGACGTGCTCGTGATGAAGAATCAAGACGACGTCCCGCATCTGTTCGGGCCGGTGCTGATCATGCCGGACCAGACGTTCCGGCTCCCGTTCCGCAAGGCTTCCACGTATCTCTTCACCTGTCCGCTGCACACGAGCGGCATGCTGACGATCGTGGTCGAGCCCGAGCCGGAACTCGGCTGGACGCGACTGCGCTGGCGCACGACGGCGCAGCTCGCCTCGGCGTTCTGATCGTTCCTGGCTAGTGGGAAAACTCAAACAGAGCCTTCCAGCGCTCGCCGTCGCGGCGGCGGTCGTCGCGCTATGGTGGGCGGCGGTCGTCGAGACCCAGAGCGTCATCTTTCCCACCCCGCTGCAGGTTTTGACGGCGATCGTCGATCTCGCGCGCGGCGGCGAGCTATGGGAGCACATCGGCGCATCGCTTTTTCGCGTCGGCGTGGGTTTTGCGCTGGCGGTCGCGATCGGGATTCCGATTGGGCTCTGGATGGGGTGGATGCGCGGCGCGTTCGACACCGTGAATCCTCTGGTGCAGATTCTTCGCCCCATCTCGCCGATCGCGTGGATTCCGATTGCGATTCTCTGGTTCGGGGTCGGCGATCTGTCGCCGATTTTCCTCATCTTCCTCTCGTCGGTCTTTCCTACCATCCTGCAAACCGCCTCGGGGGTGCACACGATCGAGCGGCAATACCTGCGCGCCGCGGAGAATTTCGGCGTTTCACGCGGGCGGCTGTTCTTCCAGGTCGTGATTCCGGCGGTGCTGCCGCAGATCATCGTCGGCATGCGCGTGAGCCTCGGCATTGCCTGGCTGGTGGTCGTCGCCGCCGAGATGATCGCGCTGCACTCGGGTCTGGGCTATCTCATCATCGATTCGCGCAACGCGGGCAACCGCTACGACCTCGTCGTCGGCGGCATGATCATCATCGGCCTCACGGGACTCCTGCTCGACACGATGATGCGGCGCCTCGAGCGGCTGAAATCGGTGCGGTGGCGCTATGGCCGATAAGATCGTCATCCGCGATGTGTCGAAGAGCTACACGACGGATCGCGGCGAGCTTCCAGTCTTGCGCGGCATCGACTTTACCGTCGGCAACGGAGAGTTCGTCGCGATGGTCGGTCCGTCGGGCTGCGGCAAGACGACGCTCCTGCACATCATCGCCGGCTTCGATCGGCCCGACGCCGGGGAGGTGACGGTCGACGGCACGCCACCGGACGGCCCCAGTCCCAAGGGCATCCTCATCTCGCAGAAGGGCTCGGTGTTCCCGTGGCTCACGGTCCAGCAGAACCTCATGTTCGGGCTCAACGGGCATCACCCCGACAACGTGGAGCTGAGTCACCACTACGCCGGCCTCGTCGGTCTGAGCGGCTTCGAGCGAAGCTATCCACACGAGCTTTCCGGCGGAATGCTGAAGCGCCTCGAGCTCGCGCGTGCCTTGGTCGTGAAGCCCGATATCCTGTACATGGACGAGCCGCTCGCCGCGCTCGATGCACTGACGAGCTTGCGGATGCGCCTCGAGCTGCGGCGCATCCTCGAGATCGAGCGCCACACCTGCGTGTTCATCACCCACGACGTCGAGGAGGCCATCTACCTCGCCGATCGCATCCTCGTGCTGTCGCCGCGTCCGGCAACGATCCAGGCGCGATTCGACGTGCCTTTTGCGCATCCGCGGCATCTCGGCGATCCGCGGCTCCTCGAGCTGAAGGCGGCGATCCTGCGCGAGTTCGGGCTCGAGGATTAGCGGGAATTGGTCCGCACGCGGCGCATGCGGGTGATGGTCGAGCGCTTCGTGCATATGGCGCCCGGCCAGCCGTGACCTGAGCTCATGCCCAACGACCCATCACGATGGCGCCGCATCGCCATGGAATGGTTCATCGTTATCGTCATCATCGTCGTCGCCGTTCCGGTCATCGCGTGGCTGACTCAGGAAAGGATGATCTTCTTTCCGCAGCCGGTGGGCTCGACGGCGCATTTGCCCGAGCGCGCCTCTCCGCTCGAAGTGATCGCCGCCGACGGCGCGCGTCTTCGCGGCTGGATCGTCAAGGGCGATGCTGCTCCGGCGCCGGCCGTGATCTACTTCGGCGGCAACGCCGAGGAAGTTTCGTGGACGCTCTCTGACGCGCGCTGGCCGCGCGAGTGGGCAATCATCGGAGTGAACTATCGCGGCTACGGCGCGAGCGAGGGCAAGCCCGGCGAGATCGCGCTCAAGAGCGATGCGCTCGCGATCTACGATGCGGTAGCGAAGCGCGAGGATATCGATCCGCATCGCATCGTCGTATTCGGACGAAGCCTCGGCACCGGCGTCGCGACGCACGTCGCCGCGCAGCGTCCGGTCGCCGGCGCGATTCTCGCATCGCCCTACGACAGCATGACGGCGATCGGCAAGCTGCACTACCCGTATCTGCCGGTATCGCTGCTGCTGCGGCATCCATTCGACGCTGCTGCCGATGCGAAGAACAACCGCATGCCGCTGCTCGCGATCGTGGGTACGTCCGACACGATCATCCCGCCGTCGCGCTCGCTTGCGCTCTTCGACGCCTGGGGCGGGGCGAAGATCTGGCTCGCGATTCCCGGCGCGGATCACAACGATCTCGGCATGCGCGAGGAGTTCTGGCAGGGCGTGTTGCGGTTTCTCGCGGAGCGCCGATGAAGCTCGCCGTCATCGCTGTCTTCGCCGCGTTCGGGTTGATCGTGCTTGGTGTGATCGGATTTCTCGCGTTCGACACGGTGATCGCCTACGACGTCAGCTGCACGAGAAGCGCCGACGCGTGCACGCTCGAGCAACGGCGGTTGACGAACACAACGCAGACGACCATTCCGCTGCATTCGCTGAAGTCCGCGACCGTCGTGCTTGCACGCGGCGGTAGGGGCCAGGGCTCGCGCGTCTTCCTGATGCTCGTCGGCGACGGCGATCGGAGCTTTGCTGCGGAATACGAAGGCTTGAGCGCGCAGGAGGACGCGGCCGCTGCGGGGCGCGTTGTCGACGCTGTTCTTGCGGACTCGTCGCGGCAGGAGCTGAAGCTCGAGGTGACGAATCCTCTTCTCTACCCCGCCGCGTGGATCGGCGGCGTGTGTGCCTTTTGCTGGTGATCGGCGGCGGGATTGCCGCGGAGCGGAGTGTGGCGAAGCGACGGGACTGATCAGGCATCCGCGGGAAGAAACCGCACCATTCCGGTTGCAAGTTCATACACCGCACCGACCAGCTTCATCTTCCCCTCGGTCGCACGCATCTTCGCTTCCGGCGTCTCGGTGATCTGATGCATCGACCAGCGGACGTTCGCTTCCACGGCGCGTCGGAGCTCCTCGTCGGGCGCGAGCGTGGAGTCGATGCCGGCGAGCCCCGGAATGATGTTGTCGAGCAGGCGCTGGATGCGCGACGGCTGCTGCGCGCCCCGATGAATCGCGTCGAGCGCCGCCGTTACCGCGCCGCAACCTTCGTGGCCCAGCACGACGAAGAGCGGCGTTTCGAGATGCAGCGCGGCGAACTGGATGCTTCCCATCACTTCCGGCGAGATCGCGTTGCCTGCGACGCGAATGATGAAGAGCTCGCCCATATCCGCGTCAAAGATTCGCTCCGGTGCCACCCGCGAGTCGCTGCAGCCTACGATCGTCGCATAAGGGCGCTGCACGCGAGCGAGATCGGCTAGCTTCTCCTTGGTCACAACCGCAAAGCGCGGCTCTCCGCGGACGAAGCGGGCGTTGCCGGCGGTCAGGCGCTCGAGGATCTCGTCGGTATTCTGGGGGCGATTGGGCATGGGAAGTAGCGCAGCTTACACGCGTCGATGCAAACGCAGGTCGATCTGCAGCAGCAGCACGCTCACCGCAGCGGCGAAAACGACGATGAGCAGCGTCACTGCCATGATCAGCTCGACGTTGTGGAGTCCGATGCCGGTCATCAGCAGATAGCCGAGCCCGCGCTGCGAGGCGAACATCTCCGCGAGCAGACACCCGATCAGCGTCAGCGCGAAGCCAACGCGCAGTCCGGTGAAGATTTCCGGCATCGCGGCCGGAAACAGAATCCAGCGCACCATCTGCGGGCGGGAAAGCTTGAGCACGTGTCCCGTCTTGATCAGGATCGGCTTGGTGTTGCGCACGGCGGCAAGCGTGAACAGGATGATCGGAATCACCCCGTGCAGCACGCCGAAGGCGACCTTCGCGGAGAGTCCCAAGCCAAAGGCGAGCAGCAGGATCGGATAGAGCGTGAGCTTGGGGATCGCGTACACCGCGACGACCATCGGCTCGAGGGTGTCGCCCGAGATCCTGTCGAACCCGAGCCAGAATCCGGTCAGAAGCCCGATCCCGACCGAAAGCGCGAACGCGATTGCGAAAGCGCGCATGGTGTCGAAGAGGTGACCGCCGAAGGATTCGCCGCTGACCAGCCGCACCGTGGCGCGCAGCGTGGCGAGCGGCGAGGCGAGCGCGACGTCGCCTACCCACCAGTAGAGCCCTTGCCAGATCGCTACCAGCGCGACGATGAGCAGCAGCGCATTGCGCGGTCCGCGCCAGCGCGATTCGCTCATCGCATGCCCCGCCGCGAGAGGAGCCGGCGCTCCCACGCCGATAGCCCCGAGTTGATCGCGATCGACGCGAGCAGGATCAGCACGATCAGCGGATACATCGTGGCGTTGTCGAAGCTCGTGTAGGCAAAGCTGATCTCGTAGCCGATGCCGCCGCGCGACATGATGAACTCGGAGCCGATCACGCCGATGAAGGCGTAGGCGACGGCGAGCTTCACGCCGGTGACGATGTACGGCCCGGCCGAAGGCAGCGTCACGGTGAGCGCGGTATCGACCGGCGAGAGACGCAGGATGCGCGCGGTCTTGAGCAGCACCGCAGGCACTCGGTCGAGGCCGTTCAGCGTGTTGACGATCACCGCGACGACGCCGAGCATGAAACCGATCAACACCTGCGGCAGGTCACCGAGCCCGAATACGACGATGAAGAACGGGTAGAACGCAAACACAGGCACCGCGTAGTAGGTTGCGAACAGCGGATCGAGCGTGTCCCGCAATTCGCGGAGCCGGTGCAGGATCGCGCCGGTGATTACGCCGACGCCGAGCGCCAGCACGAAAGCGAGCACCGTGTTGGTCAGCGTCTTCGCGATCGCCGCGTTCATCCGTCCCGAGACGAGCATGCGGTAGAAATCGCGCGCGATGAGGTGCGGCGCCTGCATCGTGAACTTGTCGATGACGCCGGCGAGACAGAGCGCTTCGAGCAGCGCAATAGCCGCCGCCACGACCGCGAGGCGATACCATGTCACCCGGCTCATGGCGTCGGCATTTCCGGGTCGACGCCGCGACCAGTCGTCTCGTGTCTTTCGGGCTCGCCGACGCGTCCGATCGTCTTCATCGATTCCTCGCGCAGCGACTTCCAGAGCCGCGCGGTGACCGCTCCGAATTCGGCGCGCTCGATGATGCGACTGTCGCGATCGCGCGGCCAGCGCGTCTCGACGACATCGATCAGCCGGCCAGGCCGCGCCGACATCACGCCGATGCGGTCGGCGAGCATCGCCGCCTCGTCGAGCGCGTGCGTGATGAGAAAGACGGTGGCGTGCGTCTCGCGCCAGAGCCGCAACAGCTCGTCACCCATGAGCAAACGCGTTTGCTGATCGAGCGCACCGAACGGCTCGTCGAGCAAGATCAGCTCCGGCTGCATCACCAGCGTTCGGGCGATGCACACGCGCTGGCGCATGCCGCCCGAGAGCTGTGCCGGGAAGCTTGTCGCGAAATCGGCGAGGCCGACGAGCTTGAGCACGTTGCGCACGCGCTCGTCCTTTTCCTGGCTGCTAAGGCTTGTGCGGCGCAGCCCGAACGCCACGTTGTGAGCGACGTCGAGCCAGGGCAGCGACGCGTCTTCCTGGAACACGACGCCGATCCCGTCCGGCGCTTCGCCGGCGATCGGCCTGCCTTCGAACTCGAGCAAGCCTTCGGTCGCCGAAGCAAGCCCGGCGATCAATTCAAGCAGCGTCGACTTGCCGCAGCCCGAAGGTCCGACGACCGCGAAGAACTCTCCACGCTCCAGTTCGAGGTCGAGCGGGCCGACCGCATGCAGCGGCGCGCGGTCGCCACGCGCCGGAAAAATCTTGGTGACGTTGCGCAGCGAGAGAAAGCTGCGCTCAGCGCTCACGGGCCGTCCCGAGCGCGGTAGCTACTTGATCGCCTTGATATCGTCGGGCAGGAAGCGCGTATCGACGAGCTTGTTGTAATCGACCTCGCCTGTGATCGCGCCGACCGAGCGCTGCGCTTCGATCATGCGCTTCAACCCTTCGAGATGGATCTGGCCGTCGCCCCAGTACGGGACACCCTTGGTCGTGCTCGTCACGAGGTTGCGCACCGCGGCGCGCGCGACTTCGGGCTCGAGGTTGTATTGCTTCGCGACGATGTCACCCGCTTCATCGGGGTGCTCCTTCATGAACTGCACCGCCTTGCGCCGGGCGCGGATCACGGCGCGAATGAAATCACCGCGCTTGGCCATCATCTCTTCGGTCGCGACGCCGACGACGTTGTCGAGCGGCGGCAGAACGTCGCTCGCCGTCACGACCGCCCGGTACTTGCCCTTCACTTTCGACCACAATGGCTCGGTGATCGGCGCGACGTCGATCAGCCCCGAGTCGAGCGCAGCGATGCCTTCGCCGAAACCGCCGGTCTTAACCAGCTCGACTTCGTCCGGCTTCAACCCCGCCGACTGCACCAGCATGTTCGCAAGTGCCTGACTCGTCGAGCGCGGATTGGTATAGCCGATCTTGTGGCCTTTAAGGTCCTTGAGCGTTTTGACCGGCGAGTCGGGCTTCACAGCCCAGACGAACTCGGCCACCGTGAGCACGTTGTCGCTCACGATCTTCAGGTCCGCGCCGGCCAGCACCGCCGATACGACCACGCCGGGATTGACTTCGCCGTATGGAACGCCGCCTCCGGCCAGCATGTTGCGCAGCGTGGTCCCGCCGCCCGCCGACGAGATCAAGCCCGTGATGTTGAGCCCCTCATCCTTGAAGTACCCCTTCGCCATCGCGACGCCGAACGGCATGCCGTTGGCCGAGACGGCGTAGTTGCTGACCACGATCTCCTCCGCGCCAGCAGCGGCCGACAGGATACCCGCGAGGCAGGCCGCGACAATGCGGCCGAACAGCGGAACGTTGCGATGCATAGATCTCCTCCTCTTGCGCTGACGATGCGGTTACTGAAACGAGAGCGGCGGCGGATAGGTCGTGGTCAGATTGAGCGTCGCTTCGACCGGAAGGACGCCGTTTTGTTGTACGGTCACCGGCGAGCATCCGCTGCCGTAAAGAATCGAGCGAACCGATATGGTCGCCGGCGTTCCGATGGCGCCGACGAAAAGCACGACGCCGTCGGGCGTCTCGACCTGCGCCGTCGCACGCAGCCCTGCATGGGCCGAGCTGAAGACATATGCGCCCGTGCTGCAATCGGAGGAGGTGAACAGGACGCTGCCTCCGGATTGCCAGGTAGCCTGCCCCGACACCGTCTTCTGATCGGAGCCGTAGATCGAGCGGATCGACGCCGGCGCGGTGACGCCGCCGACCGCGATCAGTGCCAGCGTCTCGTTGAGCGATCTTCCGGCGATTCGCCCGGTCGAGTCCATAAGGACGATCGGGGCCTGGGCGTGCGCGATTACGCCGGTAACGGCGGCAATCGCTAAGACCAGTCGCTTCACCATATGAGGCGATTATGAACGCATTCCCGCCTCGCATGCCATGCCTTCGCAACATGCATCGCTGCCCGCCCGCGAGCGGAGGTACAATGCGCCTCCCGCCGGAAGAACAAGCCATGTCGGTCACCGTCGCACCCACCATAAGCACGGCCCACTGTAGCGAGCGCCTCGCCGCGCTGTCGCGCGAAGTGCTGCAGACTCTTCGCCGCGGCATCGAGAAGGAGAGCCTGCGCGTGCGGCCGGACGCGACGCTCGCGACGACTCCGCATCCGGCGGCGCTCGGCTCGGCGCTGAAGCACCCGCGCATTACCACCGACTTCAGCGAGTCGCAGCCGGAGCTGATCACCGGCGTCCACACCAGCGCCGAGAGCTGCCTCCAGGAGCTGACCGAGATCCACCAGATCGTCTACCGCGCGATCGGCGACGAGCTGCTGTGGGCCTCGAGCATGCCGTGCCGGCTTCCCGCGGAAAGCGAAATTCCGATCGGCCGCTACGGCACGTCGAACATCGGCCGGATGAAGACCGTGTATCGGATCGGGCTGTCGCACCGCTACGGCCGCCGCATGCAGACGATCTCCGGCATTCATTACAATTTCTCGCTGCCCGACGCGCGGTCGAACGACGACTACTTCGCGCTGATCCGAAATTTCCGGCGCAACGGCTGGCTGCTGCTGTATCTCTTCGGCGCCTCGCCCGCCGTGTGCTCGAGCTTCGTCGATGGCCGCGATCATCGGCTCGACAAGCTCTCGGAAGACACGTTTTATCTGCCGTACGCAACCTCGCTTCGCATGGGGCGGCTCGGCTATCAGAGCGACGCGCAATCCTCGCTCGCGGTGAGCTACAACGATCTGCACAGCTACGCCACCTCCCTCGAGGAAGCCCTGACCAAACCGTACCGGGCTTACGAGAAGATCGGCATCAGGAAGGGCGACGACTATCGCCAGCTCGGCACCACGCTGCTGCAGATGGAAAACGAGTTCTACGGCACCATCCGGCCCAAGCGCGTGATCAAACCGGGCGAGCGGCCGCTGCACGCCCTGCGCGACCGCGGCGTGGAGTACGTCGAGGTCCGGCTGATGGACCTCGATCCCTTCGTGCCGATCGGCATCACCGCGGGCACGCTGCGTTTCCTCGACACGTTCCTGCTGCATTGCATTCTCTGCGACAGTGCGCCGGACGATCCGGACGAGCTGGCTGCAGTGATCGAGAACAAGCTCCGCGTTGCTCAGCGCGGACGCGAGCCCGGACTGACGCTCGTTCGTGAAGGCGACGAGGTTCCGCTCGCGGAATGGGCAGGCGAAGTGCTCGCCGATTGCGAGCCGATCGCGGCTGCGCTCGATCGCGCCAAGGGAGGCCACCTTCATCGCGACGCGCTCAAGGCGGCTGCCTCGGCACTTGCCGATCCCGACTCGACGCCATCCGCGCGCGTGCTGCGGGCGACGCAGCGCGATTACGGCAATTCCTTCGTCAAGTTCGCGCTGGCCCGTTCGCGCAAGCATCGCGAAGAGATCATGGCCCTGCCGCTCGCGCTGGAAGTGGCGGAGCGCTTCGCCCGCCTCGCCGAAGAATCGATCGACGAGCAAAAGCGCATCGAGGCGGAGGACAGAATGTCGTTCGAAGCCTTCCGCCAGCTCTATCTCGCGCCGATTCGGCTCGCCGAGTAAACCCGCGGTCGGCGCTGAACGTCTGGCGCCTATTTCATCAGCAGGTGCGGCAGCCCTAAAGTGAGCGGCGGCCACACCGTGATCGCGAGCAGCACGATCAGCAGCGGCACCAGCCAGGGCAGAATCGCACGCGAGATCTGCTCGAAGGTGATCTCCGCGATGCGCGACATCACGAAGAGCACGACACCGATCGGCGGATGGATCGTGCCGAGGATCAGATTGAAGATCATGATCAGCCCGAACTGAACCGGGTCGATGCCGAAGCCGATCGCCGCCGGAACCAGGATCGGAATGAGGATCAGCATTGCGGCGAGCGCTTCCATGAAGCAGCCGATCGCGAGCAGCACGACGTTGGCTGCGAGCAGGAACACGATCGGGTCATGGATCGCGCCAACGATCACTGGAGCGAGCGTCTGCGGAATGCGCGAGATCGACATGCACCAGCCGAGCGCGCCCGCGACCATGACCAGCACCGCAACGATACCCGTCGTCTCCGCCGTGTTGACGAGGATCGCCGGCAGGTCTCTCAAAGACAGCGTGCGATAGACGACGAAGCCGAGGAAGAGCGCATAAATATCCGCGACCGCCGCAGCCTCGGTCGGCGTGAACAAGCCGCTGAACATCCCGCCGAGCAAAATCACCGGCGCCATCAGCGCCCACACCGCGTCCTTGAACGCGAGCCAGACGTCGCACAATCCGCCGAACGCGTGGCGCGGCAATCCCTGTCTCGGCGCGATGATCGCGACCATGATCATGAGCGAGAGCCCCATCAGCACGCCTGGAACAAATCCGGCGAGGAACAAGCGGCCGATGGACACGTCGGCGCTGACGCCGTAGACCACCATCGGCAGGCTCGGCGGGATGATCGGGCCGATGGTTGCTGCTGCAGCGCTGATCGCGGCTGCGGTCTCGGGACGATAGCCCGCCTTCTTCATCGCGCGAACTTCGACCGCGCCGGTCCCCGCCGCGTCGGCGACGGCGGACCCCACCATGCCCGCGAAGATCATGCTCGACAAAATGCTGGCGTGCGCGTAGCCGCCGCGCAGCGAACCCACGAGCGAGGTCGCGAAGCGCACGATGCGATCGGTGAGCTTGGCCGCGCCGAGAATGTTGCCCATGAGGATGAACAAGGGCGCGGCGACGAGCGGAAACGAGTTCATCGCCTGCGCCATCTTCTGCGGCACGATCGAGGGCGAGAGTCCGCCGAAGAGCACGAAGGCGAGCGCCGCCAGTCCCATCGACGCGTAGAGCGGCATGCCGAGCAGGATCGCGGCGAGCCAGACGCCGACGATCTCCAGCATGAGCTGGATCATTCGACGACCACCTCCGGGCCGGCGGGCGGCAGACGCGGCCGCCGCAGCGTTTCGGTGAGCTCGATCGCGCCCTGCAGCGCGGTGACCGCGCCGCCGAGCACGAGCGGCGCGTACAGCCACGACATCGAGAGCGGCAGCGAGGTCGCTTCTAGGTCGAAGTTCTTTCCGATGAGCCCGACGCTGTAGATCGTCACCAGCACGCCGAACGACACCATTGCCGCCTGGATCGCGATCTCGGTCGCCTTGTGCGCTCGCTTGGGCAGCCGGTCCTGGAAGAAACGAATGCGGATGTGAATGCGCTTGCGGGTCGCCACGACCCAGCCGAAAACGGCGAGCCACACCATCAGGAAACGCGACAGCTCGTCGGTCCAGATCAACGGATCACCGAGCGCGCGGGTGACGACGCCCAGTGCGACGCAAACGAGCAGAGTGATGACGATGGCGCAGGCGACGAACGCGGCGGCGCGGTCGAAGCCGGCGGCGAGCGCGCGCAGCATCGGTTGCGCGGCGTGAGGCGAGCGGCTCATCGCGCGCGCGGCAGTCGAGTCAAGCCGAGGCGATTCGCTCCCAGAGCCCCTTGCCCCACTTCGACTCGAACTTCGCAGGCACGCTCGCCAGCACGGGCTTGCGGAACGACTCGAGGTCCGGCGTGATGACGTTCATGCCGCCGGCCTTGAATGTGTCGGTGAGCTTCGCTTCCTGTCCCAGGATGTCGTTGTCCTGCGCCTGGCCGTACGTCGCGACGGCCGCCTTGAGGATGTCACGATCCTTCGCGGCCATCCCCTGCCACGTGCCTTCGTTCACCACGATGA
>DATKJP010000049.1:0-11600 GCA_035543635.1 Casimicrobiaceae bacterium | reverse complement strand
ACCAACTACCGCGACGAGTTCAATGACATCGTCAAGAGCTCGGGCGTAGACGGTCTCATCAAGACGCTCGTCAACAAGAACCAGACCCCGCCCTCTAAATGACCGAACGCGACAACGCGACCTTCTCCGGCGGCGAGCGCTGGTCGATCGAAGGCGCGCTCACCATCGACAGCGCGGCGCGCGTGTTCGCGGCGAGCCGCGCCGCGCCGATGCCCTCGTCGGGCATCGCATCGCTCGAGCTCGTTAGGACGGTGGACTCTTCGGCAGTCGCGTTGCTGCTCGCCTGGAAGCGGCGCGCCGCGGAGGAAAGCAAGACACTCGCGTTCACCGGGATACCCCTCAATCTCGCCGCGCTCGCGGCGCTCTACGGAGTCGAAGAGCTGCTCGCGTCCGACGGCGCAGGTCAGCGCCCGGTCGCGGCGTGACTCCGGCCGTCGAGATCGTCGGCGTCGCCCGCCGCTTCGGCAAGGTGCAGGCGCTCGTCGGCGTGGATCTCGTGGTCCGGCCCGGCGAATTCTTCGGGCTGCTGGGACCCAATGGCGCGGGCAAAACCACGCTCATCTCCATCCTCGCCGGGCTGACGCGCGCCGACTCCGGCGTAGCGCGTGTTCTGGGACACGACGTCGTGACCGATTACCGGAACGCGCGACGATTGCTCGGCGTCGTTCCGCAGGAGCTCGTGTTCGATCCCTTCTTCACCGTGCGCGAGACGCTGGCGATCCAGGCGGGCTACTTCGGCTTGCGCGACGCCGGCGACTGGATCGATGAATTGCTGCATCACCTCGACCTGACCGCGAAAGCCGACGCGAACATGCGGGCGCTCTCCGGCGGCATGAAGCGGCGCGTGCTGGTCGGGCAGGCGCTCGTGCACAAACCGCCGGTGATCGTGCTCGACGAGCCTACCGCGGGCGTGGATGTCGAGTTGCGGCAAAGCCTATGGTCATTCATCCGAAAGCTCAACGCCGACGGCCACACGATCATCCTCACCACGCACTACCTCGAGGAAGCCGAGGCGCTGTGCGGCCGCATCGCGATGCTGAAAGCGGGAGCGATCGTCGCGCTCGACACCAAGCAAAACCTGCTTTCGTCTTTCGCCGGACTGACCGTGCGGCTGGGCGCGGCGGCGCTGCCCGAGGAATGGCGCGGACGGATACTGCGCCAGGACGATCACAGCTACCTGCTGTCGCTCGCCAATTACGCCGAGCTCGAGCGCCTGCTCGCTGCATTGCGCGGGAAGAGTATCGAGGTCGACGAGCTGTCGCTGCAGGAAGCCGACCTCGAGCAAGTATTCCTGCGCATCATGGCGCGGCATCATTGAGATGGTCCCCGCGTTCGGCAGCGGCTGGCTCACGCTCCTCTACAAGGAGTTGCTCCGGTTCTGGAAGGTGAGCTTCCAGACCATACTCGCGCCGGTGCTCACCGCGCTGCTCTACCTACTCATCTTCTCGCACGTGCTCGAGTCGCACGTGTCGGTGTTCGACGGCCGCGTGCGCTACACGGCGTTTCTCGTTCCCGGGCTGGTGATGATGTCGGTGCTGCAGAACGCGTTCGCCAACAGCTCGTCTTCGATGATCCAGTCGAAGATCACCGGGAATCTCATCTTCGTCCTGCTGCCGCCGCTCTCGCCGCTGGACATGTACGCCGCCTACGTGCTGGGCGCGATGCTGCGCGGCATCGTGGTCGGCGCCGGCGTGCTGGCGGTGACGGCATGGTTCGCGCCGCTCTCGCTCGAGCATCCGCTGTGGGCGCTCGTCTTTGCGCTGCTGGGGAGCGCGATCCTCGGCACGCTGGGGCTCATCGCCGGGATCTGGGCCGACAAGTTCGACCAGCTCGCGGCGTTTCAGAACTTCCTCATCATGCCGCTCACCTTCCTGTCCGGCGTGTTTTACTCGATCCACACCCTGCCGCCGTTCTGGCAGGCGCTGTCGCGCTTCAATCCGTTCTTCTATATGATCGACGGCTTCCGCTACGGCTTCTTCGGTCTGTCCGATATCGCACCGGGCTTGAGCCTCGCCATTGTCGCCGCGTTCTGCGTCGCGCTGACGGCGCTGACGCTCTTCGTGCTCGGACGCGGCTACAAGCTTCGGCATTGAATGCCCGAATCGCCATGGCTACGCCAGATTCCGACAGCGCCACGCCTTGGGAACGCCAGCTCGTCGTCGGCCGCGCGTGCTGAAGTCGTCGGCTGTCTGCTAATCGAAATGACCACACCCGAAATGATCAAGAGTGCGATTGCCGACGCGCTCGCCTGCGACACGGTCGAGGTCCGCGGCGATGGCCAGCATTTCGAAGCGCTCATCGTCAGCGCGGCCTTCGAGGGACTCAATCGGGTGAAGCGCCACCAGCTCGTCTACAACGCGCTGGGTGAGCGCATGCACGAGGAGATTCATGCGCTCTCGATGACCACAATGACGCCGGCCGAGTGGAGCGCGAAACAGGGGACGAATGGATAAGCTCGTCATCGAAGGCGGCGCCCCGCTCGGCGGGGAAGTGCGCGTCTCGGGTGCCAAGAACGCCGCGCTGCCGATCCTGTGCGCGTCGCTGCTCACACCGGAGCCGCTGACGCTCGCCAACGTCCCCAGTCTCAACGACGTGCGCACCATGCGCTCGCTGCTGGGACAGATGGGCGTCAGCGCGGAGCAGGACGACGGCGCGCTCACGCTTTCGGCGGCGAACATCGAATGGCCGCTCGCACCCTACGAGCTGGTGAAGACGATGCGGGCGTCGATTCTCGCTCTCGGGCCGCTCATCGCGCGTTGCGGCGAAGCTCGCGTCTCGCTTCCTGGCGGCTGCGCGATCGGGTTGCGTCCGGTAGATCAGCACGTCAAGGGTTTGCAGGCGATGGGGGTCGAGATCGATCTCGATCACGGCTACATCGACGCCAAGGCGAAGCGGCTCACCGGGGCGCAGTTTCTGTTCGAAGTCGTCACGGTGACCGGCACCGAGAATCTGATGATGGCCGCTACCCTCGCCGAGGGCGTGACGCTGCTCGAGAATGCGGCCCGCGAGCCGGAAGTGGTCGATCTCGCCGAGTGCCTCAACGCCATGGGCGCGAGAATCACAGGGGCCGGCAGCGATCGCATCGTGATCGAAGGCGTAGAAGAGCTGCATGGCGCGACGCACGCGATCATGCCCGACCGCATCGAGACCGGGACCTATCTTGCTGCGGCGACCGCCGCCGGAGGCGAGATCGCGCTTCGCAGCGCGCGCGCCGATACGCTGCAGGCGGTGCTGGAGAAGCTCGCCGAAGCCGGCGCGCAGATCGATTGCGACGACTCGACGATCCGCCTCGCACGCCGTGGCACGCTCAAGTCGGTGAGCCTGCGCACCGCCCCGTACCCGGGATTTCCGACCGACATGCAGGCGCAGCTGATGGCGCTGATGAGCGTCTCCGACAACACCTCCGTGATCACCGAGACGATCTTCGAGAACCGGATGATGCACGTGCAGGAATTGAAACGCCTCGGCGCCGACATCGAGGTCGAAAGCAACACGGCGATCGTGAAGGGGGTGCCGCACCTCACCGCGGCCACGGTGATGGCGACCGACCTGCGCGCCTCCGCCTGCCTCGTCATCGCCGGCCTGATCGCCGAAGGCCGGACGACCATCGACCGCATCTATCATCTCGACCGCGGGTACGAGAGGATCGAAGACAAGCTCTCCGCGCTCGGTGCGAGGATACGGCGCGAGAGCTGAGCGCGTTCTCCGCTAGAATGGGCGCTCGTAACCCGAGCGCACGCCGTGCAGTTCCTGACTCTCGCCCTCGCCAAGGGGCGCACTTTCGACGAGACGCTGCCGCTGCTCGCGCGCGCGGGCATCGCGCCGGCCGAAGATCCGGAAACCTCGCGCAAGCTCGTCATCGAGAGCAATCGTTCCGATCTGCGTTTCCTGATCGTGCGCTCGGCCGACGTGCCGACCTACGTCGAGTACGGGGCCGCGGATCTCGGCGTCGCGGGCAAGGACGTGCTGCTCGAGCACGGCGGCGAAGGGCTTTACCAGCCGCTCGACCTCCGCATCGGCCGCTGCACGATGGTAGTCGCCACGCGGCGCGATTTCGACTACGCCGGCGCGGTCAAGCGCGGAGGGCGCCTCAAGGTGGCGACCAAGTACGTGACCACCGCCCGCGAGCACTTCGCCGGCAAGGGTTTGCACGTCGACCTGATCCGCCTCTACGGTTCGATGGAGCTGGCGCCGCTGATGGGGCTCGCCGATGCGATCGTCGACCTGGTGAGCACCGGCAACACACTCAAGGCGAACGATCTCGTCGCCGTCGAAGAGATCCGCCCGATCAGTACGCGACTGATCGTGAATCCAGCGGCGCTCAAGCTCAAGCGCGAAAAGATGCAGCCGTTGATCGAGGCCATTGCTGCGGCGGCCGCTCATGCCTGAGATCGTCCGACTTGATTCCTCCGCGCCCGGCTTCGACACCGCGCTGGCGCGGCTCACCGCGTTCGACGCGAAGCTGGACGAGGACGTGGACGCCACCGTGGCTGCGATCCTCGCGGACGTGCGCGAGCGCCGCGACGCGGCGCTTCTCGATTACACAGCGCGCTTCGATCGCGTGCGCGCCGAGAGCGTGGCCGGTCTGGAGCTTAATGCTCCGGAAATGGAGGCTGCGCTTTCGAGTCTCGCGCCGGCAAAGCGCGATGCGCTCGAAATCGCGGCGCGCCGCATTCGCGCGTTCCACGAGCGCCAGCTCGCTCAGGACTGGTCCTTTACCGAGAGCGACGGCACGCGGCTCGGCCAGCGGGTGATGCCGCTCGCGCGCGTTGGAATCTATGTCCCGGGAGGCAAGGCTGCGTATCCTTCCTCAGTGCTGATGAACGCTCTGCCGGCTAGAGTGGCCGGGGTCGGCGAGATCATCATGGTCGTGCCCACGCCCGATGGCGTAAAAAATCCGCTGGTCTTTGCCGCTGCGCACCTCGCCGGAGTCACCCGTGCCTTCGCGATCGGTGGCGCGCAGGCGATCGCAGCGCTTGCCTACGGCACGGAGACGCTTCCCGCGGTGGACAAGATCGTCGGCCCGGGCAATGCCTATGTCGCGGCGGCGAAACGGCGCGTGTTCGGCACGGTGGGCATCGACATGATCGCGGGACCCTCGGAGATTCTCGTCATCGCCGACGCGACGGCGAGGCCCGACTGGATTGCGATGGACCTCTTTTCGCAGGCCGAGCACGACGAATCGGCGCAGGCGATCCTGCTTACGCCGGACGCATCGCTCATCGACGCCGTTGCAGCCAGCATGGCACGCCAGCTCGCCGATATGCCGAGGCGCGAGGTCATCGCCGCCTCGCTCGCGCGCCGCGGCGCGCTGGTCAAGGTGCGCGATCTCACCGAGGCCTGCGCACTCGCCGACCGGATCGCGCCCGAGCATCTCGAACTGGCGGTGGCCGATCCTGAGGCGCTCCTTGTGCGTATCCACAACGCCGGCGCGATCTTCCTCGGGCACTTCAGCTCGGAGGCGCTCGGCGATTATTGTGCGGGACCAAACCACGTGCTGCCGACGGCGCGGAGCGCGCGCTTTTCCTCGCCGCTCGGCGTCTACGATTTTCAGAAGAGGAGCAGCGTGATCGCCGTTTCGCGCCAAGGTGCGCGCTCGCTCGGGCGAGTCGCAGCTGCGCTCGCCGACGGCGAGGGCCTGTCCGCGCACGCGAAGAGCGCGTCGTATCGAGTGGACGCATCGTGAACGATCGCGTTGAAGGCTCGACTTCCGGCGCTCTCGTCGCTGCGCTGGTGCGTCCGGAAATTCGCGAGCTCTCAGCTTACGCAGTGGCGACAGCCGAAGGCATGGTGAAGCTCGACGCGATGGAAAATTCGCATGCGTTGCCCGACAGCGCCAAGTCGCGGCTCGCCTCCGCCCTCGCACAGGTTCCGATCAACCGTTATCCCGACGGCAGCGGCGAGGCCGTGCGGACTGCGCTGCGCGCCGCCTTCGGTATCCCGGACACGCGGGGCATCCTTCTCGGCAACGGCTCCGACGAGTTGATCCAGATCATCACCGCGACGCTCGCCCGGCCCGGCGCAGCGATGCTCGCCCCCGAGCCCTCGTTCGTCATGTATCGCATGAACGCGATCTATTCGGGGATGCGCTACGTCGGCGTTTCGCTGAAGCCGGATTTCAGCCTCGACGTGGCCGCGATGCTTGCCGCGATCGAACACGAACGCCCGGCACTCGTGTATCTCGCCTATCCGAACAATCCGACTGGCAACCTCTTTGCCGCACACGAAGTCGAAGCGTTCCTGCGCGCTGCGCCAGGGCTCGTCGTCGTCGACGAAGCCTATTATGCATTCGCCGACGCGAGCTTCCTGCCTCGCCTCGCGGAGTTCGCCAACTTGCTCGTGCTGCGCACGCTGTCCAAAGTCGGCATGGCAGGTTTGAGGCTCGGCTATGCTGTTGCCGCGCCGGAATGGATCACCGAATTCAATAAGATGCGTCAGCCGTATAATGTGAATGCATTGACGCAGGCCGCGGTCTCGGCGCTGCTTGCGGACCGGAGCTGGATCGCCGAGCAGGCGAGGGCGATTTGCGCTGAGCGGGCTCGGATCGGGGCGGCGCTCGCTGCGCTGCCTGGCACGACGGTTTATCCGAGCCAGACCAATTTTATTACGTTGCGCGTTGCCGATGCGGCGCGCGTATTCGAGGGTTTGAAAGCGCGACGCATTCTGGTGAAGAACCTCCACGGCTGGCACGCGCTCACGGCCAACTGCCTGCGCATCACCGTCGGCACGCGCGCCGAAAACGATCGACTGCTCACCGCTCTTGCGGAAGTCTGCCAATGAACAAGAACTCTGCCGCGAAAGCGCGACTCTCCAAGGTCGAGCGTCGTACCAAGGAGACGACCATCACCGTAACGGTCAACCTCGACGGGAGCGGGCGGTCCGAGCTTGCCACGGGCGTGCCGTTCCTCGATCACATGCTCGACCAGGTCGCGCGCCACGGCATGCTGGATCTCAGCGTGCAGGCGAAGGGCGATCTGCACATCGATGCCCATCATACAGTCGAGGACGTAGGCATCGCGCTGGGGCAGGCGGTCGCCAAGGCGCTCGGCGACAAGACGGGCGTAGTACGGTTCGGGCACGCCTATGTTCCGCTCGACGAGGCGCTCTCGCGCGTCGTGCTCGATCTTTCCGGACGCCCAGGGCTCGAGTACCACGTGCCGTTCTCGCGCGCGATGATCGGCGGCTTCGACGTCGATCTCACGCATGAATTCTTCCAGGGCTTCGTTAACCACGCGCTCGCGACCCTGCACATCGACAACCTGCGCGGCCAGAACGCGCATCACCAGGCGGAAACGGTGTTCAAGGCCTTCGCGCGGGCGCTGCGCATGGCGGTGGCGCGTGATCCGCGGACAAGCGGCGTGCCCTCGACGAAGGGAACGCTTTGAGCGCGGAGTCGTCGAATGTCAGACATCGCCGTTGTCGACTACGGAATGGGCAATCTGCGCTCGGTGGCCAAGGCGCTGCGCTTCGTGGCGCCCGATCGCACCATCGTGGTGAGCTCCGATCCAGAGGAAATTCGCAACGCCGACCGGGTCGTGCTGCCGGGTCAGAGCGCGATGCCCGACTGTATGCGCTGCCTGAATGCGAGCGGTCTCACCCAGGTTGTGCGGGATACCGCGCACGATCGCCCCTTCCTGGGCATCTGCCTCGGCCTGCAGATGCTCTTCGACGATAGCGAGGAAGGACCCACTCCGGGCTTAGGCGTTATTGCAGGCCATGTCGTACGCTTCAAGGAAGCTGCAATGCGGGCCGCGGGCGACGCGGACGGGATGCGGCTCAAGGTCCCACACATGGGATGGAGCCCGGTCAGCCGCGTACTGGAGCATCCGCTGTGGCAAGGCATCGAAGACGGCTCGCGTTTCTATTTCGCGCACAGCTATTATCCTGTGCCCGACGATAGCGCCATGACCGCCGCCACCGTCGCCTATCCAACGGCGTTTACTTGCGCGATTGCACGCGCTAATATCTTTGCCGTGCAGTTTCATCCGGAAAAGAGCCACCGCGCCGGACTTCAGTTGCTCTCCAATTTCGTCGCCTGGAACGGGCGCGTCTAGAAGCGCATCTAGAATCGGTTTCTCAAGCGCACGTCACCACGGCAGCGACACCTCGTCGCCCCATTGCCGCCATGCATATCATCCCCGCGATCGACATCAAGGACGGTCACTGCGTTCGCCTGAAGCAGGGCGAGATGCAGTCCGCAACGGTGTTCTCCGAGGATCCCGCGGCGATGGCGCAGCACTGGCTCGAGCAGGGTGCGCAGCGGATTCACATCGTCGATTTGAACGGAGCTTTCGCCGGGCGCCCGCGCAACGAGCTGGCGATACGCGAAGTGGTGAGCGTCATCGGCGAGGAGATTCCGGTGCAGCTCGGCGGAGGCATTCGCGATCTCGACACGGTCGAGCGCTATCTCGATGACGGGATCACCTATGTCGTCATCGGCACCGCGGCGGTGAAGAATCCCGGCTTCCTGCACGACGCCTGCTACGCCTTCCCGGGGCACATCATCGTGGGGCTCGACGCCCGCGAGGGCAAGGTCGCGACGGACGGTTGGTCGAAGATGACCGGGCACGACGTCGTGGATCTCGCCAAGAAATTCCAGGACTACGGCGTCGAGGCAGTCGTCTATACCGACATCGGACGCGACGGGATGCTGACCGGCGTGAACATCGAAGCGACGGTGAAGCTTGCGCGCGAGCTGAAAGTCCCCGTGATCGCGAGCGGCGGCATCGCCACGCTGAAGGACATCAAGGACCTCGCCGCCTATGAGAGCGATGGCGTGACCGGCGCTATCGCCGGCCGCGCGCTCTACGAGGGCACGCTCGATTTCAAGGCGGCGCTCAAAGCTGCTAAGGGCGAGAAAAAGTAGCGCAGCGCGAGTGGGTCTTGCTAAACGCATCATCCCCTGCCTCGACGTCGCGCACGGCCGCGTCGTTAAGGGCATCAACTTCGTAGACCTGCGCGACGCCGGCGACCCGGTGGAGGTCGCGCGCCGCTACGACGAGCAGGGCGCCGACGAGCTCGCCTTCCTCGACATCACGGCGAGCGTCGAGACACGGCCGCTGCTCTACGACATGATCGAGGCGGTGGCGGACCAGGTGTTCATACCACTCACCGTCGGGGGCGGGATCTGGCGAGTCGATGACATCCGCGCTCTGCTCAACGCCGGCGCAGACAAGGTGAGCATCAACACCGCGGCGGTGAAGACACCGGAGCTCGTCGCCGAAGCGGCTCGCCGTTACGGCTCGCAGTGCATCGTGGCCGCGATCGACGTGCGGAAGTCGGGGCCGGCACACTGGGAGGTGTTCACTCACGGCGGCCGCACGCCGACAGGCCTCGACGCGGTGCAATGGGCGCGCCGTGTCGCCGGCCTCGGAGCCGGCGAGATCCTTCTCACCAGCATGGATCGCGACGGCGCGAAGACGGGGTTCGACATCGAGCTTACCCGTGCGGTGGTTGACACGGTCGACGTTCCGGTCATCGCCTCGGGCGGCGTAGGAACGTTGCAGGATCTCGTCGACGGCGTGGTGCTCGGTGGCGCGGACGCAGTGCTCGCAGCATCGGTCTTCCACTACGGTGAGTACACGATCGGGCAGGCCAAGATCGCGATGGCGGCGGCGGGCATCGAGGTGCGCTAAAGGGTTGCGCTCCGCGTTCAGCGTAGAATCGGGCGTTATGTCCCGCCTTGCGATCGAGGCTCGCCCGCTATGAAGTGGCTCGATGCCGTGAACTGGAATCCCGACGGACTGGTGCCTGTGATAGCACAGGAAGGCGACACGGGCACCGTGCTCACGCAGGCCTGGATGAATCGCGAAGCGCTCGAGCGCACTGCAACAACGCTCGAGGCGCACTACTGGTCGCGCTCGCGCCGGAGGCTGTGGCGCAAGGGGGAGGCGTCGGGGCACGTGCAGAAGGTGCGTGAAATCCGCCTCGACTGCGACAACGACGCGATTCTGCTCATCGTCGAACAAACCGGCGGCATAGCCTGTCATACCGGCCGGCACCGTTGTTTTTTCCAGCGGCTCGAGGACGGCGCCTGGCGCGTCGTCGAGCCGGTCCTGAAGGATCCGCAATCGATCTACGGTAAATCAGATCATGGGAAAGAACCGCTCAAAGGACGCCGCCCCGCGGGCGACGACCACGGAACTGGCAATGGATAGCGACGTCATGCTGCGGCTCGCGCGCACGATCGCCATTAGGCGCGGCGCCGACCCTACGACTTCCTACATCGCCACGCTGTTCGCCAAGGGCGACGAAGCGATGGTCAAGAAGATCGGCGAGGAAGCCACCGAAGCGGTCATAGCCGCCATGGACGGTGATAAAATTCGCTTAACGGCGGAGATCGCCGACCTGTGGTTTCACTGCCTCGTGGTGCTGGTGAAGAACGGCCTCGGACCCGAGGACGTATTCGCCGAGTTGGCACGCCGCGAGGGCATTTCAGGACTGCAGGAGAAAGCGGCACGGCTGTAGAACGTCAGGCGGCCGCGTGCGATCTCGTGGCCGAAGGCATTCGAACAGCCATGGATGATTGCATCTTCTGCAAGATCGCTCGCGGCCAGATTCCGTCGAAGAAGGTTTACGAGGACGAAGACGTCTTCGCCTTCCACGACATCAACCCGCAGGCGCCGGTCCATTTCATGATGATCCCGAAGCGCCATATCGCTTCGCTCGCGGACGCGACGCTGGAGGATGCCAAGGTTCTGGGAAAGATACTCGCGCTCTCGGGGCGGCTCGCTCGCGAGCAGGGCTCTCCCGATGGCTACCGCACGATCATCAACACCGGACGCATCGGGCGGCAGGAAGTACAGCATCTGCACGTGCACGTGCTCGGCGGTCCGGAGCCCTTCGGGCGGATGATGCCCAGAAGCGCATGAAAGGAGAAGGAACATGGGTGGACTGAGCATCTGGCACTGGCTGATCGTGCTGCTCGTCGTCGTGCTGATCTTCGGCACCGCGAAGCTGCGCAACATCGGCAAGGACCTCGGCGGCGCGGTGAAGGGATTCAAGGAAGGCATGAAGGGCTCCGAGGACGAGGCACAGAGTGCGCCGTCGCAGCAGCTCCCTTCCGGCCAGACGATCGAGGGCGAGGCGAAGAAGGAAAAGACGCAGTAACGTCCGCCGCGATCGCGGCGGCACAATCTTCGCCGCATCCATGTTCGACGTCGGTTTCTCCGAGATCGTCCTCATCGCCGTCGTGGCGCTGATCGTCATCGGGCCGGAAAAACTGCCCAAGGTCGCGCGCACGCTCGGGCACATGTTCGGGCGCCTGCAACGCTATGTGAACGAAGTCAAGGCGGACATCAATCGCGAGATCGAGCTCGATGAGCTGCGCAAGCTGCAGACTCAGGTGCAGGATGCGGCGCGCGACATGGAGCAATCGATGACCGACGCTGCGCACCAGGTCGAGAGCGGGCTGCGGTCGGTCGAAGAGCAACTGAATGCGGCCGAGGCTGCAAATGCCGCGCCCGAGGCAAAGCTCAGCGCGCCGAGCGCGGCTTCGACGGCTGCGCCGGAAGAAACGGGCAAAGGCGAGCCGTCGCGACAGGCATCGCTCCCGGGCTTCGATCGGCAGTAGGGCCGGCTTTAAGCCGGCCGGTCGCGTG
>DATKJP010000048.1:0-4674 GCA_035543635.1 Casimicrobiaceae bacterium | reverse complement strand
CTTTTCGTCTTTGCGCGCGCGGGCCGTCGTCCGCGCGCGCAAAGACGAAAAGGGTATCGTCGGACGCGATTTTCGCTGCCAGTGCCGGCGCGACCTCGACGCGACCGGCGATCGTTCCGCCGGCGCTCGCGCTCGCCTTTGGCGGAGAGCTCGTCGCGGCCGACGGCGCCGCGCTCTCGGTACGCGCTGCGAGCTTGCCTCCACCCTTGCCCTCACGCTTCGCCGTCTCGACTTCTGCGATGATCGACGCGATCTGGCGCGCCTCGTCGGAGCCCTCGGGAAACTGCGCCTGCAGTCGCCTCCAGTAGCCGAGCGCTGCGTCGAGATCCCGCGCGTCGAGCGCAGCCGTCGCGGCGAGCGCGAGCGCCTTCGGGTTCTTGGGATCGATCGCGAGCGCGCGCTGCACGAGCTCGATGGGCTTGCCGGCCAGCACGCGTCCCTGTGCCATCGCCGCTGCATCGGCGTAATCGGCGAGCAGCTGCGCATTGTCGGGGACGAGCGTTGCAGCGTGCTCGTAAGCAGCAGCGGAATCCCCGTAGCGGCCGATCGCCGCGTACGAGCGCGCGAGTAGCGTCCAGCCTTCCGCATCGTCGGGCCGCGACTTGAGACGCTGCGCGAGCTGCTCGACCATCGCTACGAGCTGGGGATCCGACATCGCGTGCTTCGCGGCCGGGTCGGTGCCCGCAGAGGCAAGCGTTGTCGCATTCGGGTTGCCCAGCCATAAATACAGACCGACGGCGGCGACCGGGATCACGACGAAGAGGGCGAGCGCGATCACCCAGGCGCGCCGCGACATGCGCAGCGGATGCGCCGGCGCTTTCGGCGCAGTGACCTCCTCGCCGAGACGGCGCGTCAGCTCGGCCACCGCCGCGTCGCGCTCCTCGCTGCTGATGACGCCGTCGGCAAGCTCGGCGTCGAGGGCGCGCTTTTGATCGCGGTAGACGGCGATCGCGGCAGCATCCACGTCGGGTGACGCGACGATCGGCCGCCGATTGCGTAACAGCGGCGGGAGCAGAAATGCCAGCGTCACCGCGAGCAGCAGGAGTGCTAGCGACCAAAAGAGGAAAATCAAGGCGCAAGATGCCGAGCTGTCGCCGGCGAAGCTGTCATCGCGAGGCTGGCGATTATACTCGCGGGCGCTCTCACCGGTTCCAAAAACGCTTCGCGGTCCTCAGTTGCCTGCTATACACTCTCGCGACTGATCGAGCGGGCTCCAAGCCCGCCAGGGAGCGTCGAGTTGCGTCACCAGTCGATACTGGCCTATGCGCGCTACCGCTATCTGAAGCTCGCGGCCGCGCTGACACTCCTGTCGATCGCGCTCTACGCCTGGCACCGGCCTCCCAACGGACCCTACGGCGGCACCTGGCTCGGCTACGCGCTGGGCACGCTCGGCGCGCTCATGATCGTCTGGCTCGCGTGGTTCGGCGTCCGCAAGCGCCAGTTCGGCTCGACCATCGGCATGCTGCAGGGCTGGCTCTCAGCCCATGTCTACTTCGGTACCGCGCTGATCGTCATCGCCACGCTGCACGCCGCGTTCAAAGTCGGCTGGAACGTGCACACGCTTGCCTACGTGCTGATGCTCGCGGTGATCGTGAGCGGCTTCTACGGCGTGTACGCTTACCTGATTTATCCGCGCGTCATGACCGACAACCTCGGCGAGGACACGCTGGAGATGCTGCTGATCAAGATTGCCGATCTGGACAAGCAGGCGCGGCAGATCGCGCTGTCGCTGCCCGACAGCATTACGAAGCTCGTCGTCGCGTCCGCGCAGGGAACGACGATCGGAGGCTCATGGCTGCGGCAGCTCTCGGGCAAGGATCCCTCCTGTCCCACTGACGCCGCGGTCGCAGGACTGCAGAACCTCGGGCGCAAGCTCATCGGCGAGCAGGCGCAGACCAATCGCACGCTATACACGCTGATGCTCAAGAAGCAGGGATTGGTCGCGCGCGCGCGGCGCGACGTCGCGCTCAAGGCACGCCTCAATCTGTGGCTCTATTTCCACGTTCCGCTCTCGGTGGCGCTGCTCGCCGCGCTCGCAACCCACATCGTGTCGGTCTTCTTCTACTGGTGAGGGAGACTTGAAGATCCTCGTCGTCACCGTCACGCGCAATCGCAAGGGCCAGGCGCAGCGTGCCGAGCGCGCGGTCGAGGGCGAGGTGCTGCGACTGGGACGCGGCACCCAGTGCGAGATCTTTCTCCCCGATCCGCGCGTGTCGCTGTATCACGCGGCGATCTACCGGCAGGGCGATGCCGTATTCATTCAGGCGCCCGAGGCGGAGCTCGCACTCAACGGCGAGCCGATACGCGAAGCGAAGCTCGTGCCCGGTGGACTGGTCGCGCTGGGTCCGTACGATCTCGCCGTGGAATCGCCGCCCGCGGGCTACGACCTCGCGCTCGCGATCGAGCGGACGCGCCCGATGCCCGACGATCTGGCCGAGATCAAAGCCAAGTCGCGTACGACGCTGGAGCAGAGCGGGCTTTCACGGCGCACTCCGGCATGGACGCTCGTCATCGTCATCGCGCTGGTCTTCCTCGCAGTGCCCGTGCTCAACGCGATCCTCGTTCCGCTTCGGCCGGTCACCGCGAAGCTGCCGATCACGCCCGACCAATCCTGGAATCCGGGAACCCTTTCCGCAGCGCATCAGTTGTTCGGACGCAGCTGCGCCCGTTGTCACGAGACTCCGTTTGTGCACGTGCGCGACAAGGTATGCATCGAGTGCCACAAGGGCGCGCCCGGCCACGTGCAGCCGGTCGCGCTTCAGCAGAAGTTGTTCGGCGACACGCGCTGCGCCAGCTGTCATGCGGACCACAAGGGCCCGACGGGGCTCGTGCGCCGCGACGCCACGCTGTGCGTTACATGTCACGGTGACCTGAAGAGTCGTGACAAGGACAGCACGCTTGCCGACGCGAGTGACTTCGCCAACGACCATCCTGCGTTCAAGCTCACGCTGTGGCAAGGGCCCGGGCCGAAGGACGTGATTCGCGTTTCTCAGACTGAGAAGACGCGGCTGGTCGAGCGGCCGCATTTCAAATTTCCGCACGACGTGCACCTCAAGAGCAGCGTGCGCGGGCCGAAGGGACGCAAGACTCTTACCTGCGCGACCTGCCACTTTCCGGACTCGAGCGGACGCTCGTTCATGCGCATCGATATGAAGCGATCCTGCGTCGAATGCCACACACTGGAATTCGAGCCCGCGGTCACCACGCGCCAGGTGCCTCACGGCTCGGCGGAGGATGCAGCGGTGACCGTGCAGGAGTTCTATGCAAGCATCGCGCTCAATGATATTCCGGTCGATGTCGTGAATCTCGGCGACATCCGACGAGGCCTGCCGAGGTTCACCGGCGGGGTGATCAGCGAGGACGAGCGTCGACAAGCGCTCGCCTGGGCGAGAGCCAAGGCGGATCAGGTTACCGAAGACCTGTTCGAGAAGCGCGTTTGCATCGTGTGTCACGAGGTCACGAGTAAGAAGACGACAGGGGGGACGGGCACTTCTGCACAGTGGGCGATCGCGCCGGTGCACTTGGCGACTTCGCGCTTTCCGAAGGCTCGCTTCGATCACGCGAGCCATCGCACGGGCAACATCAAGTGCGCGGACTGCCATGCGGTCGAGCGGTCACACTCGAGCGCCGACATCCCGATGCCCGAGATCGGCAAGTGCCGCGAATGCCACGCCGGCAATGTGCCGTCCGGTAACAGGGTCGTCTCGACCTGCGTTTCCTGCCACGACTTCCATATCGCCGGGCATCCGCCATTCGGAACCCGAGTCGACGCGGAGCTGATGCCCGTCACCGCGAGGAGCGTGCAATGAGCGCAAGCGCGCGTTCGATGCTCGCCGCGCTCGGACTGGCCGCGCTCGTCGCCGGCTGCGGCGGTGGCGCAGGAAACGGCGGCGGCAGCGCGCAGCCGCCAGCTCCGGATGCACTGACCGCCGCGGACGTCCAGCAGGTCATCGCGCAGGCGGTGTTCGAAGCGCAGGCGCGCAATGCTAACGCGACGATCGCGGTGGTCGACCGCGTCGGCAACGTGCTTGCCGTGTTCAATATGAACGGCGCGCCGGCCGATTTCACTATCAATCCACTGCGCCCGGTCACTGGCGGTCTCAACTATTTCAAGTCGCCGAACGGCGCGCCGCTGGCGGCGATCGCGATGGCGGTCACCGGCGCATATCTCTCGTCTCAGGGCAACGCTTTCTCGACCCGGACCGCGAGCCAAATCGTCCAGGAACATTTCAATCCGGGCGAAAGCAATCAGCCGGGCGGTCCCCTCTTCGGCGTGCAGTTCTCATCGCTCGCCTGTTCCGATATCAATCAACCGGCGAGCGCCGGGACGATCGGACCGAAGCCAACACCGCTCGGGCTTTCCGCGAATCCGGGCGGCCTGCCGCTGTACAAGAACGGAACGGTGGTCGGAGGCGTCGGCGCGATTTCCAATGGCGTCTACACCCTGGACCCCGACATCGAGGATGTCGACACCGATCCGAACGAATTGATCGCCGTTGCGGGAACCTATGGGTTCGCCGCGCCTGCAGACCGGCAGGCTGATCAGATTACGGTCGACGGGCGCACGTTGCGCTACGTCGACAGCACGAGCACGGCCAGCAATCCGGCACAGGCGCCGCCATTCTCGTCGTTGGGCGCGGTCGGCGCCCTCTTAGATGTACCGGGCTACGGCGG
>DATKJP010000047.1:0-3221 GCA_035543635.1 Casimicrobiaceae bacterium | reverse complement strand
GGCGTACGCGCACCGAAGACCGCCCTCCGCCTCCGCCCCTCGCACTCGGCGATCGTATTGTGCTTGGGTCCCTCGTCGCGACGGTCGAAGGTGCCCTCGGGCACGAGCGACTCATCGCGCTGAGATTCGAAGGCGAAGCGGATAGCGTGTGGGCCGGCATTGCTCGGCACGGCCGCCCGATTCAGTATGCGTATCTCCACCGGGCACTTGCGTTGTGGGACGTGTGGACGCCGATCGCCGCCCTGCCCGTCGCGTTCGAGCCACCTTCAGCGGGCTTCGCTCTCGACTGGCGAATCCTCGGCGCACTGCGTAGCCGCGGCGTGGAGTTCGCGACCATCACCCTGGCGGCAGGCATCTCGTCGACCGGCAATCTCGAGCTGGATGCGCGCCTTCCCTTCGACGAGCCTTATCGCGTCCCGGCGATCACCGCTTCGGCCATTCATCGGAAGAAAGCGGGAGGCGGCCGCGTTGTCGCCGTAGGAACGACAGTCGTCCGCGCATTGGAGCATTCCGCAGGCCGTAGTGGAGAAGGCGTGGCCGACCAGCGCATCGGCCCGGACACGTGTCTGCGCGTCGTCGATG
Source organism: Casimicrobiaceae bacterium (assembly GCA_035543635.1). Taxonomy (GTDB): domain Bacteria; phylum Pseudomonadota; class Gammaproteobacteria; order Burkholderiales; family Casimicrobiaceae; genus PALSA-1003. The sequence goes on along the minus strand of DATKJP010000047.1, from coordinate 2,639 downwards.
CCATCCTTTCCGGGACACACGAGCCGCAGGAAAGCCACCATCAGCTGCTGCGCGCATTTCAAAGCGACGACGTGCTGGCTCGCGCTCACGAGGCGCTGGAAGCTTCGAGCTACCGCACGCACGAGTTCGGTGATTCAGTTCTGATCTTCACGCACAGCGCGTCGAGACAGGGACTGTAACGAGACCCCAACGGAGCATGCGATTCCCTTCGCGTGCTCGCCGAGCTCTTCATTTAACGTCAGCTCTTTCGCTCGGCCAGCGGAGTGCGTTAGATCGCGGATAGAGTCATCGACGCGCTGAACGCGGCCGGCCTTCCGCACGAGCCATCGGCTTCATTCCGTCGCGGAAACAAAAGAAACAAAACTCTGCCTTCGCCGAAATCGGCCCGCTGCACTCGTCCAATAGAGTGGATCCCGTGGGCGGAACACCCGCCAAACTACCATCGACTGAGGAGACGACATGCAACTGCAATCCATCGAACGTGAAGCTAACATCGACCGCTACGCCAAAGCGGTGGCGACGTCCAAGCGCATTCGCTGGGACATCGACCGCGACGTCATCCGCGGGCGGTCCTTCGATTTCAGCAAGAAATTTCTTCCTGACGGGCTTTCGAAGATCGATCGCCTCGACTTCCTGACCGCGGGCGAGCGCCGCCTGCTCAGCCAGATTCAGGGACGCACCTACGCCAACATGTTCGGGTTGGTCGAGCGTTTCATCGCGGCGAAAGTGCTCGAGATGACCGCGGACCATCGGCTGGGCAATCAGAACGCGCTGGAAGCTCTGGTGCGTTTTAGCGACGAGGAGCTCAAGCACCAGGAGCTGTTTCGGCGCATCGAGCGGATGTCCGGCGCCAACATGCCCGAAGGCTATACGTTCCTGCCGGAGCCGAATGCCGTCGCGTCGGCGGTGCTCTCCAAGTCTACCTGGGCCGTGCTGGCGCTCACATGCCATATCGAGCTATTCGTACTCGCGCACTATCGCGAAAGCATCGGCGAAGATGATGACGTGTCCGAGCTGTGGCGAGATGTCTTCCTCTATCACTGGCGCGAGGAATCGCAGCACGCGATAATCGACGAGCTGGAATGGCAGCGCGTCAACGCGAAGCTTTCGCCCGAAGAGCGAAACCTGGCGGTGAGCGACCTGATCGAGCTGGTGGGCGCCGTCGACGGCATCGTGCAGATGCAGGCGCGCGCGGACGCGGAGTATTTCCTGAAGGTTTGCGGACGCTCGCTGTCGCATGACGAAGCGGAGCGCGTGCGCGCCGGCGTGCTCGGCGCATACAGGTGGCAATACATCGTCTCTGGCGTGCAGGAGCCTCGCTTCAGCAAGATTCTCGGCGGCATGATCACCGAGAAGCAGGCCGATCGCATCGGCACTGCGCTGGCTCCGATCCTCAACTGATCAGCGATCGCTAACGAACTAGCGGAGACGACTAATGAGAACCCTTCAAGGAACAATGGACCGGATTGTCAAGCCATCGACGATCATCGCCCTCCACGCGAGCGGCGGCTCGGGCTCGCAGTGGAAGGCGCTCGGCGAACGCGCTAAGCATGATTTCCACGTCGTGGCCCCATATCTTTACGGACACGGAATCGCACCTGCATGGGCTGGCGCGCCGGCGAACATCGTCGCGGCCGATGCAGAGCGAGTCGCGCGCTACGCTGCCGAGGCTATCGGCGCCGTTCACCTTGTTGGACATTCGTACGGCGGAGCCATCGCGTTGCGCGTCGCGCTCGATCATCCCGAGCGCGTCGCGAGCGTCGCCGTCTACGAGCCGGTCCCGCTGCGCATACTGTTCGACTATAACCGGAAGCATCGAGCCGCGTCGGAAGTAGCCGAGGTCGCCGACAACATTCGACGCGCGCTCATCGGCGGCAATGCCTGGCGCGCGGCGGAGCGCTTCGTCGAGTACTGGGCGGGCGCGACGCAGTGGTCGCGCCTCGCGCTTGAGAAGCAGGCCGCGATGGCGAAGCGGATGCCGGTGATCCTTTCACACTTCGTGTCGCTCAGACAAGATGCCATCCGGCTTCGCGACTACGCGAGCGTCACGGCGCCGGTTTTGTATCTCTCCGGCCGCGACACGCGCGCGTCAGCACGCCGCATGGCGGAGCTGCTGAGTGCCACGCTACCCGACATTGAGCACGAGATCCTGAGGGGCATGGCCCATCTCGGGCCGATCACGCATGCGGGAGACGTCGCGCAAAGAATCGCGCGCTTCGTCTACGGGCACGCGGAAGGATGGCCGCTGCAGGAGCGCAAGGCTGCGTAGGCGCCACCCGAGCCCTCGGCATCCTAATGAAGCGTCAACTTCTGCATCCTCCAGTTGAGCAGCTCCGCGACGTAGAGCTCCCGCTCGCTCGGGCAAGCGATCTCATGCACCCAGCCGAACTGCTTGGCCTGCCTGCCCGATTCGCCGAGCACGCCGAGGACCTTGCCTTCGAGCGTGAGCTTGTAGATCCGCCCAGGAAATGCATCGGCGCTGAACAGCACTTGGTTCGGGCCCGGCGTAATGCATAGCGCCCATGGTGCACCGGCGGAGAACGTGCCCGATTTCGCATCCGGATCGGGCCGATTGCCGATCGCGGGCCGCGCGTTGCGGTCGAACGGAACGTCGATGGTGATCACGCGCAACAGCTTCC
>DATKJP010000046.1:0-14151 GCA_035543635.1 Casimicrobiaceae bacterium | reverse complement strand
CTTCCTGATGGCGCTGCAGCTGACCGGCGCCGCGCGGCGCGATTCGGTGGCGAACATGCAGCTTCGCCTGCCCGTTGTGGTCGTCGGCGGAGGGCTCACCGCCATCGATACCGCGACCGAGTCGCTCGCCTACTATCCCGTGCAGGTCGAGAAATTCCTTGCCCGCTACGAGACGCTCATCCCCGAGCGCGGGCGCGACGCTGTCGAAGCCGAGTGGAACGAGGACGAACGCGAGATCGCGGATGAATTTCTCGCTCATGCGCGGGCGATTCGCGCCGAGCGCGCCGCGGCGGCGACGGAAGGGCGCGCTGCGCGAATCGCCGAGCTGCTGCAGTCCTGGGGCGGAGTGACGATCGCTTATCGCCGTCGCCTGATCGACAGTCCGTCGTATACGCTCAACCACGAAGAGGTCGCGAAGGCCTTCGAAGAGGGCATTCGCTTCGCGGAGGGGCTGACGCCGCTGGCGGTCGAGATCGATCGCCGGAGCCGGGCACGCGCGCTCTCGGTTTCGGTGCAGCACCAAAACGGCGACGGCGTGTGGCACGAGACGGGTCGCGCGGAGCTTCCTGCGCGCACGATCCTCATCGCCGCCGGCACGCAGCCGAACACGATCGCCGCACGCGAAGACGCCGCGCACTTCCATCTCGACGGGAAATATTTCCGCGCTCTCGACGAGGAAGGACATGCCGTGCGTCCGGAGAAAGGCCAGGCCAAGCCGGACGCCACGCAGGTGCTCACCACGATGCAGCAGGACGGTCGGGCGATCAGTTTCTTCGGTGACCTCCATCCGTCGTTCTACGGCAACGTCGTGAAGGCGATGGCGAGCGCGACGCGAGGGTATCCGGTGATCAGCCGCCTGCTCGCGCAACGCAACGCGCACTTCGCCCTAAACGACGACGAATTCCTGGCGCGCGTGCGCGGCGAGCTGCGCGCGAGCGTCGAGCGCGTGCTGCGATTGACTCCGACCATCGTCGAAGTCGTCGTGCGCGCGCCCGCTGCCGCGCGCCGCTTTCGGCCCGGGCAGTTCTACCGCCTGCAGAACTTCGAGACGCTCGCGCCCCGCGCGAACGGAACGCGCCTCGCGATGGAGGGCATCGCGCTCACCGGCGCCTGGGTCGATCGGGAGAAAGGGCTCGTGTCGACCATCGTGCTCGAGATGGGCGGCTCGTCGAATCTCTGCGCGTTGTTGAAGCCGGGCGAGCCGGTGGTACTGATGGGGCCGACCGGCACACCGACCGAGATCGCCGGCGGCGAGACCGTGGTGCTCGCCGGCGGCGGCCTCGGCAACGCAGTGCTGTTCTCGATCGGGCAGGCCTTCCGCAGAGCGGGATCGCGCGTGCTTTATTTCGCCGGCTACCGCAAGATGATCGATCGCTACAAGGTGGAGGAGATCGAAGCGGCGGCGGACGTCGTCGTGTGGGCCTGCGACGAAGCTCCGGGTTTCACGCCGGCGCGCTCGCAGGACAAGAGCTTCGTCGGCAACATCGTCGAAGCGATGGCCGCCTACGCCAGCGGCGGGCTCGGCGCGCAGCCGATCGCGTTCAACTCGGCCGACCGCGTGATGGCGATCGGCTCCGATCGCATGATGGCCGCGGTCGCGCAGGCGCGCCTCACTGTTCTTGCGCCTTATCTCAAGCCTTCGCATCGCGCCTTCGCATCGATCAATTCGCCGATGCAATGCATGATGAAGGAGATCTGCGCGCAGTGCCTGCAGCCGCATCGCGATCCGGCATCGGGCAAGCTCTCCTATGTCTTCTCCTGCTTCAACCAGGATCAGCCGCTCGACGTCGTCGACTTCGATGCGCTCGGCGCGCGACTCGCGCAGAACACCGTGCAGGAGAAGCTGAGCGCGAAGTGGATCGAGCGCTGCCGCGCCGGTTTGCCCGCGGCGTAGCACAATCTCGACTCGTAAGTAGGACGAATTCCTACATCGGCTCACCGCGATCACGCGTTGTGCATCGTCGTGGTGCGCTTGCAATTCTTGCTTACAAATCCTTACAACAGCCTTGCAAGTGAGAAGTTATTACTTTCGTCGAACCGGGGTTGTCCCGTCGCCGGCGAGGCATGGCTTCAAGAGTTTCTCCGCGCAGGAATGTCGCGAGGGCAGGCGCCGCGGCGCGCGACGTCATTCATCTCGTCAACCCGCTGTGGGATCCGCACGGCGGCAGCGACTGGCGCGCGGTCGAGATGTACGAGGCGCTTCGCGTCGACCGTCCGGTGCGCCTCTGGAGCAGATTCCAGCCGGCGCGCGTGTTCGTCGAGCGCTATCCGATCGAACTGATTCGTCCTTGGCTCGGCCGCTGGCCGGTAAGCGGAACATTCGTCTTCATCGGCGCGTACTTTCGCATCGGGCATTGGTTCAAGGCGGCATTTCCACGGCGAACCATTCTGATCTACAACACGCATCAGCCCGATCGCCTCGCGAAAGTGCTCGGGCGCCTCGAGAGCTGGCATCGCACGCCGGTCGAGATCGTCTATACCTCGCCGCTGCTGCGCCGGCTTTGCGATCGTCCAGGTCCGGTGATCGAGAGCCCGATCGATCTGCGCCGATTCGTGCCGCACGAAAGCGCCGTACACGCGACGAGACCGTTCACGGTTGGCAGGTTGTCGCGCGACATCGCCACCAAGCACCACCGCGACGATCCCGAGGTCTATCATGCGCTCGCGCAAGCAGGCGTCCGGTTGCGCCTCATGGGCGCGATCTGCATGCACGACCGCCTCGACCGCGCGGTCGAGGTGCTGCCCGCAGGCGCGCAGGGCAACGCCGATTTTCTGCATGGGCTGGATTGCTTCGTCTACCGCACGAGCGACCGCTGGCTCGAGGCTTTTGGACGCGTCGTCTTCGAGGCGATGGCCTGCGGTCTTCCGGTGGTGTGCGGCCGTCGCGGTGGCTACGCCGATTACATCGCGCACGGCATCAACGGATTTCTCTTCGACACCAATGAGCAGGCGGTCAACCTGATTCTAAGGCTGCGCGATGATGCGGCGCTGCGCGAGCGAATCGGCCGCGCGGCGAGGCAAAGCGTCGAGGATCTTTATCGCAGCCGCGCATGGCGCCGCAAGCTCGACTTCTTTCTCCCTTCCGAGCACGATGCGCGGCCGGCACGGCTGCTCGCCGACGCATTGGATCCGACTCCGTCAGAGATTCACTGACACCGCGAGTCGGTCATCGGCTCTGCTGGTTCGCGCGTTAATAAACCCGTAACTTTGGCTGCGCGGCGGCACGATTGATGCTGCGGGTCGAGCAAGCACCGTTCAGCGCGGGCGCCAGTAGGGCTCGCCGGCGGAGTGAAGCGTAGGCTTTGCGCGCAATTGTAGATTTTGCAAGCACAGCGCGCTGTGAAGCGACAAATCGATAACTAGAGGAATGACCATGAGCAGGATGCGACAAAGATGGCATAACGGGATGATCGGATTGATCGGTATGCTTGCGCTCTTCGTGAGCGCTGCTGCGCTCGCCGATCCGCCGACAAGGGTAGCGAGACTCTCGCACATGGACGGCACGGTCACCTTCTCGCCCGCGGGCGAAGAAGATTGGGCTGCGGCGCAGGCGAACCGGCCGGTAGTCACGGGCGACCGACTGTGGGCCGATGCGAATTCGCGCTTCGAGCTGCAGGTCGGCGCTGCCGCAGTGCGCGTTGGCAGCGAGACGAGCATCAACGTGCTCAACCTGGACGATCAGGTGGGGCAATTTCAGCTAGCGCAGGGAACGATCGATCTGCGCGTGCGCCGGATCGAAGGCGGGCAGTTCTACGAGATCGATACGCCGAACCTCGCGTTCTCGGTGCGGAAACCCGGTGAATATCGCATCGACGTCGATCCACAAGGCAACACCACGACGCTGCGCGTATTCAACGGCGAAGGCGAGGCCTACGGCGAGGGCGCGGCGTACGTCATCGGTCAGGGCCAGCTTTATACATTCACCGGACAGGGCCTGAGCGATTATCAGACGGCTGCGCTGCCGCAGCCCGATGCGTTCGATCAATGGGCTTTCGATCGTGATCGACGCGAGGACCGAGCCGTCACTGCGCGCTACGTATCGCCTGATCTGATCGGCTACTCCGATCTCGACGAGTACGGGACATGGCGCGATGTGCAGGGCTACGGCAATGTCTGGGTTCCGACTCAAGTCGCGTCCGGCTGGGCGCCTTATCGCGACGGCCACTGGGCGTGGGTCGAGCCTTATGGCTGGACCTGGATCGACGATGCACCATGGGGCTTCGCGCCGTTCCACTACGGGCGCTGGGCATACATCGATACACGCTGGTGCTGGGTCCCGGGACCGATCGCAGTGCGTCCGGTCTACGCGCCTGCGCTCGTGGCGTTCGTCGGCGGAGGCGGCTTCAGCATCGCGGTCGGCGGCGGGCCCGTCGCAGGCATAGCATGGTTCCCGCTCGGCGTCGGCGAGGTGTATCGGCCATCGTACGTGGTGAGCCGCAGCTACTTCACCAATATCAACGTCAGCAACACCGTGGTCAACACGACGGTGATCAACAACTACTACAACAATCAGAACGTCAACGTCGTCTATCGCAACCGCGAGGTTCCGAACGCGGTCGTTGCCGTGTCCGCGACTTCCTTTGCGAGCGGTCATGACGTCCGCCGCGAAGCCGTGCAAGTGTCGCGCCAAGACATCGACCGACACCAGCCGAGCGCGGTTGCCGCTGTTGCGCCGACGCACGCCAGCGTGATCGCTGCCGTAGCCGCAGGCGCGACCGCTGCCGCAGTCGCCAAGCCTGCAGCGAGGATCCTCGATCGGCGCGTAGTCGCGAAGGCAACACCGCCGCAACAGGCCGCATCGTTTGCGGCCAAGCAGCAGGCGCTCGCAGCGCAACCCGGCAAGCCGCTCGAGCAGGAAAAGCTGCAGGCGATGTCACGCGAGCGTCCAGCGGCGCAGCGCAACGTGCAGGTCGTTGCGCCATCAGGCAAAGCCGCCGCAGCGCCGATGCCACTGCCGCCGAGCAAGGGCGGTGGCGTAGCTCAAGAGCGTCGCGGGCAAGCTCCAAGCGCAGCGGCACCTCAACCGCCGCAGCAGGGCGGAGTGACGAAGGAAGAACGTCGTAGTCAACCACCCACCGCAGCGGTGCCACAACCGCCGCAGCAGGGCGGGGCGACGAAGGAAGAGCGTCGCGGTCAACCTCCGACCGCTGCGGCGCCACAACCGCCGCAGGACCGTGGCGCGACAAAGGAAGAGCGTCGTGGTCAACCACCCACTGCAGAAGTGCCGCGGCCGCCGCAGGAACGCGGAATGGCGAAGGGCGCTCAACCTCCGACCGCAGCCGCGCCGCAACCGCCGCAGCAGGGCGGGGCGACGAAGGAAGAGCGTCGTGGTCAACCCCCGACCGCCGCAGCGCCACAATCGCCACAGGAGCGTGGCGCGGCGAAGGAAGAGCGTCGCGGACCGCCGCCAACGGCGAACGCACCGCAGCCTCCGCAGGAGCGTCGTGGTCAACCACCGACCGCAGCCGCGCCGCAACCGCCGCAGGAACGCGCAGCGCAAGAGCGGCGAGCACCTCCTCCGGGAGCGCAACCGCAGCAGCCGCCTCGAGAGCAACCGCAGGCACGGCAGGCGCCACCACGCGAACAACCGCAGGCACGGCAGGCGCCACCGCAGCCGCCACAAGCCGCGCGAGAAGAGCGGCGTGGACCTCCGCCAGCGCAGCAGCAACAGCCCCCTCGAGAGCAACCTCAAGCCCGGCAGGCGCCGGCGCAAGCGCAAGCCCAGCAGCAGGCGCAGGCGCGTCAAGCTCCGCCGCCGCAGCAAACCGCCAGAGGCGAGCCGCCGCGTGAGGAACGTGGCAAGGAGAAGGAAAAGGAAAAGAAGGAAGGGCAGCCGCAGTAAGACCACTGCCCGCAGACATGAAAATGCGCGCCCTCGCGGGCGCGCATTTTTTTCACCAGAAGCACCAGCCCGATACTATGAGGCGCTCGTAGCCGCTGTCGCTTGGTACGGTGTAGCGCAACAGCGCTCTACTTGTAGCTGCCGCTCTTCGCCGTGTCTTCCTTGGGCTTCGCGCCCATGTCGCCGCTCGGCGCCATCTTGTCCGTCTTGCCGTACTTCGCTTCGACATCCTTCAGGCACTTCTCCTTGTCCGCCGAGGGCTTCGATTCGCACGCGGCGCGCGCGGTCTTTTCTTCCTGGCTGATCGCGCTCGGTGCGGTCGGCGCACCGGCTCCGGTCGGGCTGCCGGCGGCGGGAGCCGCCTCGGTCGTCTTGGGCTGGGCCTGCGGAGTCTGCGCGCAGACGGGCAGAGCAAGAGCCGTCACTGCAGCTACACACAACAGTCTGGCAAGCACATTACTCATGGTTCACTCCTTCCACTCGGTCTATCGGTCGTGCCCACCCGCGCAGAGTCGCATCCTGCGGAGGCGGTGCACTACAGCGTGAGCAAGGCGCATGCCATGCAACTGCAAGAGCGACGGCGCTACGGCTTGAGCGCCGCGAGCGGGAAAAACTGCCGACCACGCTGAAAAAATGGGCTCGCCTTGCCCTAGCGCTCGAACTTCACCGAGAGCACGATCGAGGTCTGCGTGCGCTCGATGCCGTCGATGCGCCCGATGGCGTCGAGGTTACGGTCGATCTCCTCGGTGCTGCCGCCTTCGACCAGCACCTCGTAGTCGAACACGCCCGAGAGCGCGTAGACCGCGCGCACCCAGGGCCGCAACTCCAGCTCCCGCACAACCCGCTCCCCGGCCTTTGGGTTCACGTTGATCAAAACGTGCGCGTTGATGCGCTGGCGGGCGAACTCTTCGCTCACGCGCACCGTGTAACCGGCGATCACGCCGTCGCGCTCGAGACGGCGGATCCGCTCCTGCACGGTGGTGCGCGCCACCCCGAGCTTGCGCGCCAGCGATGCGGTGGGCTCGCGCGCGTTGCGGCGGAGCAGGGCCAGCAATTGCTGCTGACCGCCCGAAGTCCGTCGTTTCGCCGGAATTTTTGGCATTCTGCACAGATTATATAGGCAAACCGACAAAATGCAGCCTTTAATTCGACGGGGTTGGGCCCTAGACTCCCAGGCATGACCAAGACCATCCTGCTCGGCGCCGGCAAGATCGGCGAAACGATCAGCCACCTCCTGCACGCGACCGGCGACTACGCGCTCACCGTCACCGACCAGGATGCGGCGCGGCTTGCGCCGATCGCCGCGCTGGGCGTGCGCAGCGTCCAGGCCGATTTCACGTCGCAGGACAAGCTGCGCGAGTTGATCCGCGGCCACGAGATCGTCCTCTCGGCCTGCCCGTTCCACCTCACGCCGATGATTGCGCAGGCGGCGGTGGCCAACGGCGCTCACTATTTCGATCTCACCGAGGACGTCGAGAGCACGCGCCGCGTCAAGGCTCTCGCCGCGGGCGCGAAGACGGCGCTGGTGCCGCAGTGCGGGCTTGCGCCGGGTTTCATCTCGATCCTTGCCTACGCGATGACGCGCAAGTTCGAGGCCCTGCGCGACGTGCACATGCGAGTCGGCGCGCTGCCGGTCTACCCGACCAACGCGCTCAAGTACAACCTGACCTGGAGCACCGACGGCCTCATCAACGAATACTGCAATCCCTGCGAAGCGATCATCGACGGGAACAAGCACGAGACGCTCGCGCTCGAGGAGATCGAAGCGTTCTCGCTCGACGGCATCGCCTACGAGGCTTTCAACACTTCGGGCGGGCTCGGCACGCTCTGCGACACGCTCGCCGGCCGCGTCGAGAATCTCAACTACAAGACGGTGCGCTATCCCGGACATCGCGACCTGGTGAAGATGCTGATCCGCGATCTGCGTCTCGGGCAGCGCCGCGAAGTGCTGAAGGACGTGCTCGAAGCTTCGGTGCCGATGACGCATCAGGATGTCGTGCTGGTGTTCGTCACCGTGAGCGGGATGCGCGAAGGCCGGCTCACGCAGGAATCCTTCGCCAAGAAGATCTACAGCGCGACGATCGATGGCCGCCTCTATTCTGCGATTCAGATCACGACCGCTGCCGGCATCTGCGCGATGGTCGATCTCCTGCGCGAAGGCGCGCTGCCGCGCTCGGGCTTCGTGCGGCAGGAGGACGCCGAGCTCGACCGGTTTCTTGCCAACCGGTTCGGGCGATACTATGCGTAACGATGTGCGGCCGATTCGATCAACATACGCTGCCGTATCGCTACGCCGGCTACATCGACGCGATCCTGCGCTCGACACCGAACGATCCGCCGCAGCGCTATAACGTCGCGCCGCAAAGCTACGCTTGGGTCGCGCGCGTTCGGCGGGACGGCACGCGCGAGATGATCCCGCTGCTGTGGGGCCTGGTGTCTTATTGGGCCGAGGATCCGAAGAAGGGCGCGCATCCGATCAATGCGCGCGCCGAGAGCGCTGCGACGCGGCCGATGTTCCGCCAGCTCATGGCGACCCGCCGCTGCGTGATTCCGGTCGACGGCTTCTACGAGTGGCAGGTCACGCCCTCGGGCAAGCAGCCGCACTACGTTCGCCTCGCCGACGGCGCGCCGATGCTGCTCGCGGGCCTCTGGGATCGCTGGCAACGCGGCGACGCGACGCCGATCGAGTCGTTCACGATTCTCACGACCGACGCGAACGACAAGGTTGCGAAGCTGCACGATCGCATGCCCGCGGTCATCGATGCTGCCGATCTCGCGCGCTGGCTCGATCGCGGCACCGACGCTGAGACGGTCCGCGCAATGCTGCATCCCTATCGAGCGGAAGCGATCGACGCTTATCCCGTCAGCCGCGCCGTCAACAAGGCGGACAACGAAGGCCCGGAGCTGATCGCGCCGGAGGAACGCGATCTCCTGAAGTGACGCGAGCTACTGCCGAACCGCTTCGCCGCTGATCGACAGATCGACCTCGTCGCCGACCTCGGGCAGGAGGCGCGTCATGCCGAAGTCGGAGCGCTTGAGCACGACGTGAAGATCTCCGCCGCAGATGTACTGGCGCATGATGCCGAACGGCACCTCCTTGCACACGAAGCGTTGCACGGTCAGGCGCACGGGCCGCTCGGCGCCGTGCAGCGCGAGCCTGCCTTCGATCGCCGTCAGCCGGCCGCCGTCGAACACGAAGCGCTCGCTGGTGAAATGCACTTCCGCGTAACGCTCTGCGTCGAGGAACTGATCGGAGCGCAGCACGTTGTCCATCGCGCTGTTGCCGGTGTCGATCGAGCCCGTTTGCACGCTCACCAGCATCGCGCCGGTCTTCGCGTCGGGATCGTATTGCACGCTGCCGCGGAGCTTGGTGAAACGCCCGCGCACGAGCGAGATGCCGTTGTGGCTCGCCGCGAAGTGCACCGACGTGTGACTGGCATCGAGCGCGAACTCCGCCGCTACGCTGCTCACGCACATGGCGAGCGCGCAGACCAGCACCACGCAGCGGCATAGTCGTCGCATGAGACGTGCGCCGAACGCGACAACGCCCGCGGTAGGATCATCGCCGACAGACAATGCGCAAACTCCTATCGCCGTTTCGGCCGCCCGCTGATTCTGCGTCTTGACGCAGCGGGTTTATAGTGACCAGTTCGAAGCCGAACAACCAACAACGGAGGTAACAATGAGCGTAAATCTGTCGGCTGGTCCGGTGGTCGCGTTGATCGCGGGCATTCTCATTCTCATCGTGCCGCGGTTGCTGAACTACATCGTGGCGCTTTATCTCATCGTGATCGGGCTGATCGGGATCTTCGGCGTGCCGTCATTGCACGCTTAGGGAAGTATAGCGGGTGGGCGCCTGCGCACGGCTCGGGTCTGCTGGGGAGCGGACCTGAGCCGGGGGAGAGCGCAGGCGGGGGGAGAGCCGGTTGGGCAGGGATCAGATCCAGTGGTTGACGGACCCGCCGTGGCAGTCGCAGTCACACCCTGGATCTGCCCTACCTGGGTTCGAAGAATCGAGCAATCAGGCAAACACCACAATCGGCGCGACGCCGATTTTTTTGTAGGACTTTCCGGAATGCGCCGTCAGCGAAACTTACCGCTGACGCGCGAGCGCCGGGCGGAGCCTGCTCAGGCCCGTTGCACCCCGAGTTGCTGCCGCCGCAGCTCGGTCGCGAGTTGCTTGGTCATGGCGAGCGCCATCTCTATCTGCACCAGCGCGCGTTGCAGGCGCTCGTGATCCGAGGGCGCGGCGACGCCGTCGGGATGCGTAGCGGCCATCTCGATGCGAACCCAGGCGAGCATGTCGACCAGCGCCTCGATGCGCCGGGCCACTGAAGCATCGACCTGCTCCACGAAGTGCTTGTCGCCGCCGCGCAACGTCTCGGTCGCACGATGCGCCAGACGCGGCTCGACGAGCAGCGCCGTCTTCGGCGAAGGCATGGGCGCGAGCTTTTCGCGCTGCTTGACCGCGCGCTCTCGGCTCATGGTCTTGCTCCGCGCTTGTGCTGCACGGGTAGCATCGTGCGATCGAGGACGTCGCTGCGCGTAGACGAGCGCGCATTGCCGCGACTTTCGCAGCGCACGCGCGCGAACGTCTTGCGAATGTCGGTATCGCGACTCGACGTGTAACGGAACAGCGGATCGAGTACGGATCTCATGGCAGTAAAAGGTTGCGGGATAAGGTTGCGGCCGACGAAACATGGACGCTTTCGCCCAAGGGCATTCTGCTCCGGTCCGACAGAGCAGGGCTGCCAGCCCTCTCCGCGATCAAGTGTAGGACGCTTCCTACAACGTGGGGCTTACGGCACCAGCCCGGTCTTCACCGCGTAGGCGATGAGCTGCGCTGTGTTGTCGAGATGGAGCTTGCGCAGGATACGGGAGCGATAAGTGCTCACGGTCTTCACCGACAGCGAAAGGCGCTTCGCGATCTCGCCTGCAGTCGCTCCCGAGGAAATGAGCCGCAGCACCATGAACTCGCGGTCGGAGAGCTCCTCGTGCGGAACTCGCCCGCCCTTGATCGAGATAGTGGCGGCGATCTGGGTGGCCATCCGCGGGCTCAGGTATTTCTCGCCGCGCAGGATGGTGTTGACGGCGGTGAGCAGCTGGTCGGCGGCGCTCTCCTTTGTGAGATAGCCGGACGCGCCGGATCGCAGCGTCCGCACCGCATATTGCTCCTCCGGGTACATCGAGAGGATCAACACCGGGAGGTCGGGCTGCTCGCGCAATAGCTCCTTCAGCAATTCGAGCCCGGTCTTGCCGGGCATCGCGATGTCGACCAGTGCACAGTCCCAGTTCGACTCGCGGACGAGCTTGAGTGCCTCCGCGGCATTCCCGGCCTCGCCGACGTACACCGAGCCTTCCATGCGCGCGAGGATACGCTTCAAGCCTTCGCGGACCACCGCGTGATCGTCGACGACCATGATTCGCATGTCAGCCTCCCGTTCGCGCAGGTGACACAACGGGCATCTGCACCAGGACCTGTGTGCCTTTTCTGCTGCCGCGGACGCGAAGCTCCCCTCCGAGCGCCTTGGCGCGCTCGTGCATCCCCGCGATGCCGAAAGCGCGGGTTGCGCTATGCTCCTCGGGCTTGATGCCACGGCCGTCGTCGTCGACCTCGATCATGACATCTTTCCCGCGCATGCGCTGACTGATCGTTATGTGCGAAGCACTGGCGTGCCGGATCACGTTCGTGACCGCCTCCTGCACGATTCGGAAGAGCGCGGTCGCGCGCTCCGGCTCCAGCTCGGTGGGGAGCCCGTCGAGCATCGCCTCGCAGCGTATGTGCGTACGCTCCTGCATGTCCTGCGCCAGCCATTCGATCGCGGCGCCGAGTCCCATGTTGTCGAGAAGGCTGGGCCTCAAATCGCTGCAGATGCGGCGCACGCTCTCGATTGCCGCGTCGATTCGTCGCAGGAGCTTGTCCTTGCGCGCTCCGCTAACTGGGGCGCCGCTTTCCGGGGGCGCCGACAACTCCATGCGTACCACGGTGAGCGCGGCGCCCAGCTCGTCGTGGATCTCGCGCGCGATGCGCGCCCGCTCGGCTTCGATCTGCCCCTGCAGGTGCGAGGAGAAATCGCGCGCTCGCTCGCCCGCGCGCTGGAGTTGCTCGACCCGCTGCACCTGCTCGGTGATGTCGCGGCAAACTGCTTGCAGGCTCGTGCCTCGGCCAGCGATGAGCACAGTCGCGCCGTGCTGACCGACCCAGACTTCGCGGCCATCTTTGGCGATCATCGGATATTCGATATAGCTCTGCCCGCCGCGCCGGCGCATTAGCGTTGAAGTGAAGACCCGCACGGCCCTGCGCCGGTCCGGGCGCACGATCTCGGTTAGCGCGCGGCCGAGCAGCTCCGTTTCCGTGTAGCCGAGCATGCGATGCACGGCCTGCGTGTTGCAATAGATAAAGCAGCCATCCTCGTCCAACTCGTAAACCATGTCGGTCGCGTGCTCGACCAAGTGGCGATAGAGCGCTTCCGCGGCCCGCAGGGACTCTTCAACGGCGTACCGGTGCTGGGTTTCGGCGAGCAGCGCCTTGCGCAGGCGGTTTCCATTCCGCAATTCGAATGCGGGAACGTTTCCTGCTTTCGTAGCGGATGTCCTGCCCTTGATAGCGGACATTTCCGTACTTTTTAGCCGCATCCGTCGACCAGGCTGTGACGCGATGGAAGGCGTTGGTGCTGTTGAGTGGACTCGAACCACCGACCTACTGATTACGAATCAGTTGCTCTACCAGCTGAGCTACAACAGCCCGTATCGGAGCGTCGAGGGTTATCGGCGCACTCTGGACAAGAAAACGTTAAATTATACCGCGCGATGAGCGATACCCGTCATCTTTTCGGCTTTCATGCCGTGACCGCGCGCTTGCGCGCGCGTCCCGAGAGCGTGCGCTTGATCTACCTGTCGTCCTCGCGTCGCGATCGCCGCGCGCGCGAGCTGAACGAACGGGCGGCCGCGGCGGGCGTTGAGGTGCATTCGGTCGACGACGCGCGCCTCGACGCGCTCGCCGGCCACGGGGCGCATCAGGGCGTGGTCGCGCTCGTGTCGGGTGAATCGGTCGCGCCGACGCTCGACGAGCTACTCGACGGGATCAATGAGCCCGCGCTGTTGCTGGTGCTCGATGGCGTGACCGATCCGCACAACCTCGGCGCCTGTCTGCGCAGCGCCGACGCCTTCGGCGCGCATGCTGTGATCGTGCCGAAGGATCGCGCGGCGGGCGCGAACGCTACGGTGGCGAAGGCCGCTTCCGGCGCGCTCGATACGATACCGCTGTTGAGCGTCGTCAATCTCGCGCGCACGCTGCGCGAGCTGAAAGAACGTGGAATATGGATTCTCGGCGCCGATGCGAGCGGCGGCGAGAATCTCTTCGAAGCCGATCTGTCGGGCCCGCTGGCGTGGGTGCTCGGCGCCGAGGGAACGGGGTTGCGCCGGCTCACGCGCGAGCATTGCGACCGTCTAGTACGCATTCCCCTGTCGGGGAGCGTCGAGTCGCTCAACGTCTCGGTGGCGGCCGGCGTGTGCCTGTTTGCAACACGACAGCAGCGCGCCCGCCGGTAAGCCGGCGGGCGCGCTTTGGCCGATTCTCTACTGATGCTCTACTAGTAGCGGCCGCCGTAGGTCACGGCGTCACGGCACGCGGGACGTTGCGCCAGCGGAACGTTGTCGCACGAGGCGAGCGCACGCGCGCGGTCCGGGTCGTTGTAAACGTAATAGCCGCCGTTGTAGTAGACCGTCGGCGGCGGCGAGTAGTACGTCACTGCCGGCGGCGGCGAATAGTAGGTCACCGCTGGCGGCTGGACATACGCATAGCCGTACGACCTCGGCACGTAGTAGTAGCGGTACGGGTCGTAGTAGCCGTAGCCGTACTCGCTTTGCCAGTAACCGGCGTCGGCGCCCTGATTCGGGATCGCTTCGCGCGGTCCCTCGTTGTCCGCGCCGATCGGCAGACGTCCGTTATCGCCGGCCTGGGAGCCGACAGCAAGAGCGAGGCCCGGCAGCGCGGCAAGCGCAAGAAGAAGGACGGTATTACGAATTGGGTGCATTGACATAGATACCTCCTGCAGACGAGTTTCCAGTTTCGCCCCAAAAGATAGGCGCTACTATCGGCCTGACGCCGAATTCGTGTCGGCCGCTGACCGAAATCGGCGTCGGATATCGTCCTACGGCTTGTGAGATGCCCACGGCTTGGACTAGGATGGTCGGGGGGCGCAACAATCCGGTCCGTACTTCGGGGCTCGCTCCGCCACTCAGCCGCGAGCTGTCCGGGAAATAGGGGGAGAAAAGCCGATGAAATCCAAGCTCACCACGTGGATCTT
>DATKJP010000045.1:0-5970 GCA_035543635.1 Casimicrobiaceae bacterium | reverse complement strand
GGCCCGTGCACCGGGTGCCGATCCGGGGCCTCGCGCTGCCGGTGGCGAAAGCCTTCGCGACACCGCTCGGGACGATCGAGATCGACTCGGCCCCGGCGGCCGAGGCACTCGCCCTCCCGCAGGTCCGAACGAGCGAAGCCGCGCACGCGCTCGAGCACTCGCTGGAGGTGCAACTGCCGTTTCTGCAGACGCTGCTCGACGATTTCCGCATCGTTCCTTTCGCAGTGGGCGATGCCGCCGCGAAGGAGGTCGCAGAAGTGATCGATCGGCTCTGGGGCGGCCCCGAGACGCTTATCCTGGTGAGCTCCGATCTGTCGCACTATCACCCCTACGGCGAGGCGCGAGTGATCGATCGCGGCACGGTCGAGGAGATTCTTGCCATGACGGCTGCCCTCGATCATGAGCAGGCCTGCGGCGCGACACCCATCAATGGCTTCTCCGTGTGCGCGAAGCGGCGCGATCTGGTCGTCGAGCTTCTCGACTTGCGCAACTCCGGCGATACCGCGGGCGACAAGTCCCGTGTCGTTGGCTACGCCGCGTTCGCTTTCACGGAGCGCCCGGGCGCCGGCGCGCGACGGATGGCCGAAGCGGTCGCGGAGGAGCTCGCGTGACGAGGGATGAGCAACTCGGGCTCGTGCTCGTATCGATCGCGCGGCGCGCGATCGGCTCGAAGCTCGGGGTCGCCGGCGACGAGCCGTCGCACCACGCGGCACTCGGCTCGCCCGGCGCGAGCTTCGTGACGCTCTTCTGCGGCGAGGAATTGCGCGGATGCATCGGTACCCTCCAAGCGCGCCGCCCGCTGGGCGTGGACGTGCGTGAAAACGCGATCAACGCGGCGTTCCACGATCCGCGTTTTCCGCCGCTCGTTCAGAACGAATTCATCGGCACGTCGGTCGAGGTTTCCCTGCTTTCGCCGAGCGTGAGTCACAGCTTTGCGCTGGAGGAGGAGCTGATCGCGCGGCTTCGTCCAGGCATCGACGGCGTGACTCTGGAGCACGGCGGTCATCGTGCAACCTTCCTGCCCCAGGTCTGGACCATGCTGCCCGAGCCGCGCATGTTCCTCGCGGAGCTCAAGCGCAAGGCGGGACTCTCGGCCGATTTCTGGAGCCCGCGAATGAACATCGGCCTTTATGAAGTGATCAAATGGAAGGAGAGCGAATTCGTTCGCCCGCAAGCGCTGCAATGAGCGCGCATTTTGAAAATTTTCCAGGCCGCTACTGGCACAAGCTCGACGACGGGCGCATCCAATGTGATCTGTGCCCGCGCGACTGCCGCCTGCACGAGGGGCAGCGCGGCGCGTGCTTCGTGCGGCAGCGCGTAAACGACGCGATGGTGCTCACGACCTACGGGCGCTCGTCCGGCTTCTGCATCGACCCGATCGAGAAAAAGCCGCTCAACCAGTTCTATCCAGGCTCGAGCGTGTTCTCCTTCGGCACCGCAGGCTGCAACCTTGCCTGCAAGTTCTGCCAGAACTGGGACATCTCGAAGTCGCGCGAGATGGACACGCTGATGGACCAGGCGTCCCCGGAGACGATCGCGCGCACAGCGCACCGGCTCGGCTGCAAGAGCGTCGCCTACACCTACAACGATCCGGTGATCTTCGCCGAATACGCGATGGACACGGCGGATGCATGCCGCGAGCTCGGCATCCAGAGCGTCGCGGTGACGGCAGGCTACATCGGCACCGAGGCGCGACGCGATTTCTACGCCAAGATGGACGCCGCGAACGTCGACTTGAAAGGTTTCACCGACGAGTTCTACGTCAAGCTCTGCGGCGCAAAGCTCAATCCCGTGCTCGACACCCTGGCGTATCTCAAGCACGAGACGAACGTGTGGTTCGAGATCACCACGCTATTGATCCCGGGGAAAAACGACTCTGATGGCGAGATCGAGGCCGAGTCGAAGTGGATCATGCGCGAGCTGGGCCCGGACGTGCCGCTGCACTTCACCGCCTTCCATCCCGACTATAAGATGACGGACATCGAGCACACGCCGGCCTCGACGCTACAGCGCGCGCGCAGGATAGCGCTCGCGGAGGGATTGCACTACGTGTACACGGGCAATGTGCACGATCGCGAGGGCGGGACGACATTCTGTCCGGGTTGCCGCAAGCCGGTGATCGTGCGCGATTGGTACGAGATCTTGAGCCACGCGCTCACGCCCGAAGGACGCTGCAAGCATTGCTTGACGCCGGTGCCGGGACGCTACGACGCGTTCGCCGGCCAGTGGGGACGCAGGCGGGTCCCTGTGCACGTGAACGTCACCGCGGCGTAAACGGCTGCTTTACCCGCGCTCATGCTCGAGCGCATCGCCGCGGACGCCGTTCTGCTCGTTCACCTCGCGTTCGTCGTGTTCGTCATCCTCGGCGGCGCGCTGTTGCTGCGATGGCCGAAGCTCGCATGGATTCATCTTCCAGC
The DNA here is from genome assembly GCA_035543635.1 of Casimicrobiaceae bacterium. Classification (GTDB taxonomy): domain Bacteria; phylum Pseudomonadota; class Gammaproteobacteria; order Burkholderiales; family Casimicrobiaceae; genus PALSA-1003. The sequence goes on along the minus strand of DATKJP010000045.1, from coordinate 3,553 downwards.
GGTCATGTGGGCGGCGCTCGTGGAGCTCAATGGCTGGATCTGTCCGCTCACGCCGCTCGAAGTCGAATTGCGGCGTGCCTCGGGCGACGCGGGCTACGCCGGCGACTTCCTCGAGCACTACATCGTCGCGTTGCTCTATCCCGAGGGATTGACGCGCGCGATGCAGATCGGCTTCGGCGCCGCCGTGGTCGCGATCAACGTGGTGGTCTATACCATCGTCGCGCGGCGCGCGTCCGCGAGCCGACGGACCTGATCCTCACACGACCTTGACGTTGATCTCGTAGATGCCGTCGATGTGCCCGGTCATCACGTCGCCAGGCACCACCGGTCCGACGTTCTCCGGCGTTCCGCAGTAGATGATGTCCCCAGAGAACAGCTCGTAATAGCGCGAGAGATTCGCCACCTGCTCTGCGACGTTCCAGATCATGTTGGCGAGATCGCTCGACTGCTTGGTCTGCCCGTTCACCTTGAGCCAGATCGCGCCCTTGGCCGGATGTCCGAGCTTGCTCGCGGGATAGAGATAGCTCACCACAGCGGCGTGATCGAAGGACTTGCCGACTTCCCACGGCTTCTTCTCCTCGCCCATCGCGCGTTGCAGGTCGCGGCGCGTCATGTCGAGTCCGACCGCATAGCCGTAGACATAGTCGAGGGCCTTATCGACCGGGATGTCCTTGCCACGTTTGCCGAGCGCGGCGACCAGCTCGACTTCGTAGTGGTAATTCTTGGTGATCGTCGGATACGGATGATCGATGGTCGCGCCTTCGGGCACCAGCTGAATCGCGTCCGTGGGCTTCTGAAAGAAGAACGGCGCCTCGCGGGTGGGGTCCGAGCCCATCTCGCGCGCGTGCGCGGCGTAATTTCGGCCCACGCAGTAGATGCGCCGCACATGGAAGCGCTGATTCGATCCGACGACGGGGATATAGCTCCCTTCGTGCGCGAAGAGCACTTCGCCCGTCTGCGCATCGGCTGATGTCGCGGCGCCCGCGAGGGCGGCAGCGCTCATCGCGGCAGTTCCTTGCAGGACTTTCCGTCTTTGCTCATCCATTGTTCCTCCTTCATCGAGCGGCCGGGTCATGCCCGGCGGTAGATTTCGCCGCCGCCCTGCACGAATTCGACGGCTTTCGTCTGCATGCCTTTAGCGAGCGCTTCGGTCTCCGAGACGCCCTGCGATTTCGCGTATTCGCGCACGTCCTGCGTGATCTTCATCGAGCAGAAATGCGGCCCGCACATCGAGCAGAAGTGCGCGAGCTTGGCGCCTTCCTGCGGCAGCGTCTCGTCGTGAAACTCGCGCGCTTTGTCCGGATCGAGCCCAAGGTTGAACTGATCCTCCCAGCGGAACTCAAAGCGCGCCTTGGACAGCGCATTGTCGCGGATCTGCGCACCCGGATGCCCTTTGGCGAGGTCGGCCGCGTGCGCGGCGATTTTGTACGCCATGATGCCATCCTTGACGTCGAGCTTGTTCGGCAGCCCAAGATGCTCCTTGGGCGTCACGTAGCAGAGCATCGCAGTGCCGAACCAGCCGATCATCGCCGCGCCGATCGCGCTCGTGATGTGATCGTATCCCGGCGCGATGTCGGTGGTGAGCGGACCGAGCGTGTAGAAAGGCGCCTCGCCGCACAAACGCAGCTGCTCGTCCATGTTGTGCTTGATCATATGCATCGGGATGTGTCCGGGACCCTCCATCATCGTCTGCACGTCGTGCTTCCACGCGATCTGGGTCAATTCTCCGAGCGTGGCGAGCTCCGCCATCTGCGCCTCGTCGTTGGCGTCGTAACCGGAGCCGGGACGCAATCCGTCACCGAGGCTGAACGCGACGTCGTACGCCTTCATGATCTCGCAGATCTCTTCGAACTTCGTGTACAGGAACGACTCCTGGTGATGAGCGAGGCACCACTTGGCCATGATCGAGCCGCCGCGAGATACGATCCCGGTCATGCGTTTCGCGGTGAGCGGGATGTAGCGCAGCAGCACGCCGGCGTGGATCGTGAAGTAGTCGACGCCCTGTTCGGCCTGCTCGATCAGCGTGTCGCGGTAGATTTCCCACGTCAGGTCTTCCGCCTTGCCGTCGACCTTCTCCAGCGCCTGATAGATGGGCACCGTTCCGATCGGCACCGGCGCGTTGCGGATGATCCACTCGCGCGTCTCGTGGATGTGCTTGCCGGTGGAAAGGTCCATGACCGTGTCGGCGCCCCAGCGCGTCGCCCAGGTCATCTTCTCGACTTCCTCGCCGATCGATGACGACACCGCGGAGTTGCCGATGTTGGCGTTGATCTTCACCAGGAAGTTGCGGCCGATCGCCATCGGCTCGGTCTCGGGGTGATTGATATTGGCAGGCAGGATCGCGCGACCGCGCGCAACTTCGTCGCGGACGAACTCGGGAGTGATGGCTTTCGGAATCGTCGCGCCGAAGCTCTCCCCCGCGTGCTGCGCGGCAACGAGGGCGGGAAGCACGGCCAGCATCTCCTCGCGTCTGAGGTTCTCGCGGATGGCGACGAACTCCATCTCCGGCGTGACGATACCGCGGCGCGCGTAGTGCATCTGCGTGACGTTCGCGCCAGCTCGGGCGCGACGCGGTTTACGCTGAAGATGAAAACGCATTCCCGACAGCGCGGCATCGGAGAGTCGCTCTCGGCCGTACGCCGATGTCGGACCGTCGAGCTCCACGGTGTCGCCGCGCTCCTCGATCCAGCGCAAGCGTAGCGGAGGCAGTCCGCGCTTGACGTCAATCGTCGCACTCGGATCGGTGTACGGTCCCGACGTGTCGTAGACGACGATCGGCGGATTCTTCTCTACGCCAAAAGAAGCAGGCGTGTCGGACTGCGCGATCTCGCGCATCGGCACTCGGATGTCCGGGCGCGAGCCGTCTACGAAAATCTTGCGCGAATTCGGAAGCGGCTGCACCGCCGCGTCATCGACCTGCGCGTCGCGGGCGAAGAACTTGTCGTTGGCGTTCATGCGATTCCTCTGCAACGGCGGAAGCAGCGGGCAGGGGAGCGGGGAGGGGAATGCACGCTTCCCTGCGCCGGCATTATCCGCACAGGTACCAAGGGTCTGATCTCACCCGTCGGCCGGTTGCGCGACAGGACCCCTAGCGCAAGCTCGAAATTACGCCAATCCGGCGACGCGGGCAACCCTTCGAGCTGCTAGGGGGATGCTGGCGGTGCAGGCGGAGCCGGCGGCGGTCCTGGCGGCGGCGTGGGGCCCGGGCGATGCTCGGGAATCCGCGGATCGCGGGCGATGAGCATCAGCACGCCAAGAAGGATCAGCAGGATGGAAACGAGCAGCCACCAGCGCACGCGATAAGCGTCGTGCACCCAGACGCCTATGCCGATCGCCATCAGGATCGGGCCGAGCACGACCGAGTGCTTCGTGATTCGGTCAGTGATCAGGATGAGTACGCCGGCGGCAACCAGCACCAGCGCGGTGATCGACTCGATATTGGGGAACCAGCCGAGATACCACATGACGCCGATCACGCCGACGACGATCAGCGTGATGGGAAGAGCAGCGTTGCGCATGGTTGTCCGGACTGCGAAGAAAATAAATTCCAGCG
>DATKJP010000044.1:0-19929 GCA_035543635.1 Casimicrobiaceae bacterium | reverse complement strand
GACTCGGCAGCCCGAAGCGTCCGCGAAGCGCTCGTACCCTTGCGCGCGTTTGCGGCTTTCGCTCGCGCCGATCTCGCAGGTGCCGACGCCGCTCTCGCTGGATCGCCTCCTCGCGAGGGCGAGAACCCGGCGCTGGCCGTATCGGAAGGATTGCTGCGCGTTGTCAGCGGTGGCTACGAGGAAGCTGCGCGCGTGACTCAGGATGCATTGGCGGCCACCGCTGCCGAGGGCAGCCATTCGTATGACGCATGGCTTCTCGCGATCGCAGTTGCAGCCCGCCTTTGCGCCGGCGGTCGGTCCGAAGCGGACAGGCTGCTGCGGCAGCTCGAGGAACAGGACTCGCAGCTGCGCCGCGGCGACCGGGCATATCTGCACTACCTGCGTGCTTGGCGGGCCGGCCTCGACGGCGATTCCGCCGACGCGCACCGCGAGGCGAAGCTCGCACTTGCGCTATCGATCGAGACCGGCATCCCGTGGTTCGAATGTCTGGCACGCATCGCGATCGCGCAGACCGGAGCTGCCGACCAGCGCGGTGTCGAGGCACAGTTGCGGGCCGCCGAGGACATCTCGGAGCGTTTGCGAAGTCCCTGGCTGAGGTACGCCGTTCGCCTGGCGCTGAGCGCTGCAGCGAAGCAGGCGGGCGACCATCGCGCCGCGCTCGCAGAGCTTCGCATGGCCTTTCGCGCCGGACACGAACACGGCTTCCGCCAGCCACCGGGATGGCCGTCGCAGACGCTGGGCGGGCTTTGCGCGCTGGCTCTGGAAGCTGACGTCGAGCCCGAGTTCGCGCGCGCGCTCGTACGAGACGGGAGGCTCACGCCCATCACGCCGCCGCTTGGCGTACTCCGCTGGCCGTGGCCGCTGCGCATCTCGAGCTTCGGGGGTTTCCAATGCCTGCGTGACGAGGCGCCGATCGAATTGTCCGCCAAAGGCGCAGGGCGGCCGATGGAGCTCCTCAAAGTGCTGGTGGCACTTGGAATGCACAACGTGCGCGTCGATCAGCTCGCCGATGCTTTGTGGCCGAATGTCGAGGCGGACTACGCGTACAAGTCATTCACCGCGACGCTGCACCGCCTGCGCCGCATGCTCGAAGAAGAGGACGCCGTCGTATTACGCGACGGACGGCTTTCGCTCGACAAATCGCTCGTGTGGGTTGATACCTGGGCCCTCGAGCAACTCTTTGACGATTTCGATGCAGCGCTCCACGGCAGCGATTCCTGCAAGGATGAAGCACTGCGTCGCGAGTCGGTCGAGCGGGCACTCGAGCTCTATCGTGGCCCGTTCCTACCCGATGAAACCGAGCAGCCCTCCTACATCGCGCATCGAGAGCAGATGCGCGCGAGGTTGCTGCGCTTCCTGGCCAAGATCGCGCGCGGCTGGGAAGAAGCAGGCTCCCCAGAAATCGCGATCGATTGTTATCTGCGCTTCATCGAAGCGGATCAGCTTTGCGAACCTTTATACCGGCAGCTGATGCAGGGTTGCCAGCGAAGCGGCGCTTCTGTCGAGGCGGTCGCGGCATACGAGCGGCTGCGCACGCTCCTTTCGACGCGGGCGAAATTGATGCCCTCGCCGGAGACGCAAGCGCTTTACGCGAGGCTCAAGTCGGCAGATACAGGAAGCGCGTAGCGGAGCTCAGGGCTTGCGCGGCATCGCAGCGAACTCCTTGTCGACTGTCGTCCAGAGCTTATCCAGTCCGATCTTCAAGGCGGTTGGCGGTGGATACTCGCGCCGCGGAAGGTTCTGCTTGGGTGGAGCGACTTCGCGCATGCGCATGGTGTAGGAGATCTCCGATCCGCCGCGCGCCCCGATGATTGTTGCGGTCATCACCGTGTCGAGGCCTTCCGGCTCGAAATGAAACAGCTCAGCCATCGCGCCGATGTGCTTCCTCAACATTTCTTTCGTCTTCGGCAGATCGTTTGCGGTCGCCCGATCCCATTCGCTCCGGTCGAGCGGACGCGGAGCAGGTGCCTCCGCCGTGATGAGCCCGAGTCCGCGCGACTGCTGAGTCACGACCAGTCCGAGCTTTACGAAGGTCGCGTTGACGGCATCGTATGCCTCACTTGGGTCCGCCTTCACGAAATGCGTGCCGTCTTTCGCGAGGGTGGCCTCGTACTCGGCTTTGAAGGCCGCGTTGATATCGTTGATGGCATCGCGCTTCGTTTCCTCGCTCACGCAGCCGGCAACGAGTGCAAGGGCCGCGAGCGCGAACCAGAGGCCCGACGCTTTGGGCATGCTATTCATGGTTTCTTCATCCCTTCGACCTTGGCAGCGATGAGCTTATCCGCCTGCTCGCGTTCCGCGGGCTGGAGGAGGGCAGCGACCTTGTCGCGCTCCACTTTCGCCGCGTTGGAGCCGAGACGCGCTGCCGTTCCATACCAGACGTAGGCGAGATTGTTGTTGCGCGGCACTCCCGTTCCGGTCGCGAACATCGCACCGAGCCTGATCTGTGCGCCGGTTTCGCCCTGCAATGCAGCCTTCTCGTACCACCTCTCCGCGGCATTGATATCGCGATCTAGGCCGCGCCCTTCGGCGTACGCTTCGCCGAGATGAAATTGCGCCTGCGCGTTGCCCGCGTCGGCGAGCGGTTTAAGGATGGCCATAGCATCGGTGTACCGTTGCGCTTTCGTCGCTCGCTCGGCTTCCGCAAGCTGCTCCGCCGGCGTCGGTGGCACTGGTTTTACAACCTGCGGCACTGCAGGAAGAGATGCGGCAGGTGCAGCCGACGCGGCTTGCTCTTTTGCCGGCGGCTGGGAAGCTTCCGGACTTGGCGGTGGAGTTTTTGACGGGGGCCGGACCATTTTTTCATTAACCGGCGGCTTGCCCACGGGTTCCTGGGGGCGCTTCGGCGGTTCGCCTTTCTGTGCTTCACCCTTCGGTAACGCGGGGGCGGACTCAGCCTTCGACGGGGTCTCCGGTTGAGTCTTGTTCTCTTCAACGCGCGGCTGATCTTGAGCCTTGCGCTTTCGGGCCTCTTCTTCCGCCTGCTCTTTTGCCTTGCGCTCGCGCTCGGCATCGGCGGCTTCCTTGTCCCTGAACTGCTTCTCCAGCGCAGCGATCTTGTTCTGAGTCTCATCGCTGCTCCACATCCTCCCCGCGTAGACGGCGACGGCGAGTGCCCCCACTGCCGCGGCGACGAGTGCCCACTTCCAAGGGTTTCCCGAGGTCGGCTGCGCGACACGTTCCCGTGACGAGGGCTGAGCGGCCGCAACGATCGTCGGTTGTCTCGAGCGAGGCTGATCGAGAATGGTCTGAGCCGGTGGATTTGGAGCAGCGGGTTGCGCGGCGCCCTCGTCGACCAGTTCGTGGCGCCATTCCGCGATTGTCTGCGGGCGATCCTTCTCGGCGAAGGCCAACGCGTGGTCGACGGCCGCGAGAACGCGGCCAGAGTATCGCCCCGCGCCGACGACGCTTGCGGGCATCATGACTTCCTGCGTGCTGCCGAGTATGCCCTTGCTGCGCGACACAGCATCCATAGGCTGTCTGCCACAGATCACGCGGTAGCAGGTAGCTCCGAGGCCATAGATATCGGTCCAGGGCCCCTGTGAAGATGGGTCGCTGTAATACTGCTCGAAAGGAGCGTACCCGGGGGCGATGAGAATCGTGAGCATGTTCGAGGTGCCGAGCGATTGTCGCGCCGAGCCGAAGTCGAGGAGCACGGGCCTGCCGTCGTTGCTGATAAGGATATTGTCCGGTTTGATGTCGCGATGAATGAAACCGGCGGTGTGAACCAACTCGAGGCCGCCGAGAATCGGCAGGAGCAAGCGAAGCAGGTCGGGCTCGGGCAGCGTGCCGCGCCGATCGAGCATCATTGAAAGCGTTCCACCCTCCTCGAAGCGCATCACCATGTATGCCGTGTTGTTGAACTCGAACACCGAGAGCACCCGGACGATGTTGGGGTGATCGAAGCGGGCGAGCGTGCGCGCTTCCTGGATGAAGCGCTCCAATCCCCAGCGATAACGGTCCCGCAGCTCCTCGGTGCGCGCGCGAACCGTCGTGTCCGGCAGCCGAGTTGCGACTTCTACCGGCAGATACTCCTTGATGGCGACTCGTTGATCGAGGTTGGTGTCCTTGGCGAGGTAGGTGATGCCGAATCCACCCTGGCCAAGCACCCGCTCGAGGACGTACCAGTGCAGCCGGGAAAGGGCAGGCAATGCGTCGGGAAACGCCGTTTCTGCCATGGCGTTATCGTCGGTACGCCGCGCGCTCTTGCGTGAACCCGGGGACCTTGCGTATCCGCTCGGGCATCTCTTCCTCCCGCCGCCGGTCCAGGCTTCTCCCTCAGCCGGAACTTTCCGGGGCGACGGGATGATTGCATGTTCGCGCCCTGCGTCGCAAGCGAACGAAACCGAGCGAACGCAGCACAAGCTCGCATGTGTAAGGCCAGACGACAATGTCAACGCGATCGCGCGAGCTTCGGAGGCGCGCTAGAACTCGGCGATCAGCCGCGCTTCATCGAGATCGGAAAGGACCGACGCGCCGCGCACTGCGGCGTAGGCGAGGAGCGAAACGAGCAGTGCGAGCCATAGGGTGACGAATACACGGGCGAGCCTGACGCGGGGTCGCGCTCGCGCAAATCTCGTGCAGCTTCGGATCGCACCTGCGCCCATCGACCTCCTTGTACCATCGAAGACCTAGGCGTTACGTGCAAACAACGTGCCAATCTCTTGATTTCACGATGATGTGCATTGCAACAGGCACTTAGCCGCTAGCGCGGAGCCTGGCGCGGCGAACAGGCGCACTGCGGCAATGCAATCGAGCATGTCGCTGCACCAAACTTGCACTGCCAGCCCGCGCCGGACTAGCCCTCGGCAACGAGCGCGCCCGACCTGCTAATCTCCGGCCGCATGGATTCACCAAAGCCGCGACTCGAGCGGCCTCATGGAGCGCTCGCGAGCGCGCCCGCGTTCGGGAGCGATGCGATCGCCGATGTGCTGCGCGCGCTCGAGCTGCCATGGATCGCTCTCAATCCCGGCGCCAGCTTTCGCGGGCTGGAAGACAGCCTCGTCAACTATCTCGGCAACGAGCGCCCCACGATGCTCGTCTGCCTGCATGAGGAGTCCGCCGTCGCGATCGCGCACGGCTATGCGAAGGTGACGGGCGAGCCGATGGCGGTCGCCGTGCATTCCAACGTGGGGCTGATGCACGCGAGCATGGCGATCTTCAACGCCTGGTGCGATCGCATTCCGGTGATCGTCATCGGCGCGACTGGCCCGGTTGATGCACCGAAACGCCGGCCATGGATCGACTGGATTCATACTGCGCGCGATCAGGCCGCGTTGGTGCGCCATTTTGTGAAATGGGACGACCAACCCGCCTCGCCCGCGGCGGTGCGCGAGTCGCTATTGCGCGCTCATGCGCTCGCGCGGACGGTACCGATGGCGCCGGTCTACATCGTTCTCGACGCGGAAATGCAGGAAGCGCCGCTGGGTGCTGCGCCGCCTCCGCTCGATATCGCCCGCTTCGCGCCAGCTCGGCCCGCTTCGTTGTCAGCGGAGCAGGCGGCCGAGGCGATGCACTTGCTTCGCAGTGCGAAGAGGCCGGTGATGCTCGCCGGCCGTGTCTCGCGTCGGCTCGACGACTGGAACGCTCGCGTCGATCTCGCCGAGCGGCTGAACATTCGAGTCGTGACCGATCTCAAGGTTGGCGCCAGCTTTCCGACCGATCATCCGCTGCATGTCGCGCCGCCAGGCATCTACACCGGGCCCGCGGCGCTCGAAGCGATCCGCGACGCCGATGCGATTCTCTCGCTCGACTGGGTCGATCTCGCCGGAACGTTGAATGCCGCAAGCGGGTCGGTCACGACCGAAGCGAAGGTCATTCACTGCTCGCTCGATCACGTTCTGCACAACGCCTGGAGCATGGACTATCAGGCGCTCGCTGCCATCGATCTCAATTGCCCGGTGGATCCTGATGTCGCGGTCGGCGATTTGCTGAAGGCGCTAGGTCGAGAGGGTGGGCGGCGTGCGCCGGCCAGGCCAGTGCGCCCAGCCGCGCGTGCATCGAGCAAGAACGCTGCGCTTTCGATCGAAGATCTCGCCGCAGAGCTGCTTGATGCGGTCGGCAAACGCGATGTCTCGCTCACGCATTTGCCGCTCGGCTGGAATGGCGCGAGCTGGCATTTTCGTCATCCGCTCGATTACATCGGCTTCAACGGCGGCGGAGGCGTCGGCGCTGGTCCCGGAATCTCGGTGGGCGCGGCGCTGGCGCTCCGCGGCGGCGGACGATTGCCAGTCGGAGTGCTCGGCGATGGCGATTTTCTGATGGGCGTCACTGCGCTGTGGACTGCGGTGCATTACCGGATTCCCTTGCTGATTCTCGTTGCCAACAATCGCTCGTTCTACAACGACGAAATCCACCAGGAGCGGATGGCGCGCATGCGCAAGCGGCCGGTCGAGAATCGCTGGATCGGCCAGCGCATGACCGATCCCGAGATCGACCTCGCCGGACTCGCGCGAGCGCAGGGATGCTTGGCCTTCGGTCCGATTGCCAACGGACCCGAACTCGGGCGTGCGCTGCGCGAGGCGATCGCCGCCGTCGATCGCGGCGGTGTTGCGGTGGTCGATGTGCGCGTCGAGCCCGGTTACACGCCGGCGATGGCGAGCTCGCTTCCGCCGAAAACGAGGCACGCCGCCAAGTGAACGCGGTCCTTGAAGTGCAGGACATCCTCAAGCGCTTCGTACACGGCGAAGAGACGATCACCGCCGTCGATCGGATTTCGTTCGCGGTCACGCCGGGCGAAGTGCTCGCCATCATCGGGCCCTCGGGCTGCGGGAAGTCGACGCTATTCAACGTCATCGGCGGATTGCTCGACGGGTACGAGGGGCGCGTCGTCGTCGAGGGTGAGACGGTCTCCGGTCCGCACGCCGCGATCGGCATGGTGTTCCAGGAGGAGTCGACTTTTCCCTGGCGCACGGTCGAGGACAACGTCGCGTTTCCGATGGAGATCGCCGGCGTGGCACGCGAGGAGCGCGTCAGGCGTGCGCGCGAATACGTGGCTCTCGTGGGACTCGCCGGCTTCGAGCGGCATCATCCGGCGCAGCTCTCCGGCGGGATGCGCCAGCGCGTGGCGATCGCGCGCACGCTCGCCTCGAAACCGAAAATACTCCTCATGGACGAGCCCTTCGCCGCGCTCGACGAGCAAACGCGCTTTCTGCTCGGCGACAAGGTGCTGCAGATCCAGCAGCAGCTCAGGCAGACGACGCTGCTCGTCACGCACAACATCGCCGAGGCCGTACAGCTCGCCGATCGCGTGCTGGTGATGACCTATCGGCCGGGTCGCGTCAAGCGCATCGTGAAGATTGCGTTGCCGCGCCCGCGCAATTCCGAGGCTGCAGCGAGCGCCGAGTTCGGACGCTACGTTGCGGAGATCTGGAGCGATCTGCGCGACGAGGCGAGCCAGGGGATGCAGGACGCCGAAAAGCATTCGCTGCAAGCCTAGATGCAAGCCTTCTCAGCCGAACAAAAGATCAGGCGATGAGCGAAAACGGATCAGGCGACTCCCGCTTTGGGCCTGTCGCTGTCGGGCTGGCGACGATCGTGATCGTGTTCGCCATCCTCGAGGCGATGCTCCGCGCCGGGTGGATCAACCGCTTCATCGTGCCGCTGCCCTCGGCGGTCGTAGCGAGCTTCGGACGCGTCATCGCCGAGGAGAACGTTCTGCACCGGACGCTCTTCACCGGCGCCGAAGCGCTGGCGGCTGGCGTCTTCGTCGCGATCGTCGGTGGCGCATTGGGCGTGCTCCTCACCCGCAGTCGCTTGCTGCGGCTTGCGACGGAAGGCTGGGTTGCGGCGCTCGCGGCGGCGCCGCTGGTGCTTATCTATCCGCTCTTCCTCGTGCTGTTCGGGCGCAATGCGCTCACGATCATCATGATCGGCTTCGCTGCCGGACTCCCGCCGATGATATTGAAAACGGTGGAAGGGCTCTCCGGCACGCGGCGCGTATTGATCGACGTGGGGCGCAGCTTCGGGCTCAGCTCGGCGCAGGAGTTCTGGAAGATTCGCTTCCCTGCGGCGCTGCCGACGATCTTCGTGGGCCTGAGGCTGGGCATCATGTTCGCACTCATCAACATCGTCGGCGTCGAATTTCTGATCAACTTCGGCGGGCTGGGGCAACTCGTCAACGAGCTTGCCGAGCGCTACGACCTGCCGGCGATGTACGCGGCGATCGTCTTCGTTGTGCTGGTGAGCGTGGCCTTCTTTCTTGCAACGGAGCGCATCGAGAGATGGCTGGCCACGCGTTGACCGCGGCGCCTACGGGGCGATCGCTGGCGAGCCCGGTCGCGCGCGTGCGCACCGCTCTCATCGTCGTCGCGCTCCTCGCGTGGGAGGCGCTCGCGGCGTCGGGACTGGTCGTGCACGACGTGGTGCCGTCGCTCGGCAAGATCGCCTCCGCGCTGTGGAAGCTCGTGAGCACCGCGCCGCTGTATGCGAACCTTGGCGCGACGCTGTACGAGGTCGGCGCGTCGCTCGTGATCGGCGGCGTGACCGGCGCCGTCGTCGGGCTCGTGCTCGGCGGCAATCGCTTCCTCTCCCGCGCCTTCGAGCCTTACCTGCATTATCTCGGTCCGACGCCGAAAATCATCTTCTTCCCGATCATGATCATGTGGTTCGGCGTCGGCGGCGGGTCGAAGATCGCGATGGGCGCGCTCTCCTGTTTCTTTCCGGTCGCGCTTTCCACGGCGGTCGGGATGCGGCAGATCGAGCCGGTGCTGGTGCGCGTCGGGAAGAGCTTCCGCGCGACTACGGCGCAGATGGTCGCGAAAATCTATCTCCCCGCGATACGCCCTGCTATGCTCACCGGCCTTCGTCTCGGCTTGGGGGTGGCGGTGATCGGCGTGCTGCTCGCCGAAACCAAGCTCTCCAATCGCGGTCTCGGCTATCTCGTGATCCAGCGCTACACGACTTTCGATATGCCGGGCATGTACGCGCTCCTGATCGTCGTGTTCCTGCTCGCGATCGTGGCCAACGCGCTGCTCACGCGATGGAGCGGAGACTCAGTGCGGTGAAGCTCGGGCATCGCGATCTCTACTACGGCGGCGCCTGGCATGCGCCGCGCGCCGGCCGCTACGTCGAGCTGACGAGTCCCGGGGACGGATCCTCGCTCGGCCGCGTGGCCGAAGCTGCCGCGGAGGACGTCGATGCCGCAGTCGCCGCCGCGCGCAAGGGATTCCGAGCATGGTCGCAGGTGGCGCCGCTCGAGCGCGCGAAGATTCTGCGGCGCATAGCCGAGATCCTGCGCGCGCACGCGGAAGAACTCGCACTGATCGACGCAGCCGACTGCGGCAATCCGGTGCGCGAGATGATCGGCGACGTTCAGGTCGCGGCCGCGCATCTCGACTTCTTCGCCGGCCTCGTGACCGAAGCGAAAGGCTTCTCGATCCCGATGGGTCCCGCGGCGGTAAATTTCTCGGTGCGCGAGCCGCTGGGAATCGTCGCGCGCATCATCCCGTTCAATCATCCGCTGATGTTCGGCGCCGGCAAGTCTGCCGCACCGCTCGCCGCAGGGAATGCGATCATCGTCAAGCCGCCGGAACAGGCGCCGCTCTCGGCGCTGCGCATGATGGAGCTGATCGACGGCTTGCTCCCTGCCGGCGCCCTCAACGTTGTTCCCGGCGGGCGCGACGCCGGCGCGGCGCTTGCCGCGCATTCCGGCATCGCGAAGGTGGCTCTCATCGGGAGCGTGCCGACAGGCCGAGCGGTGATGCGTGCCGCCGCCGATACGCTCAAGCAGGTCATGCTGGAGCTCGGCGGCAAGAACGCGCTCATCGTTTTTCCCGATGCTGACCCGGCGGAAGCCGCCGCGGCCATCGTCGCCGGAATGAATTTCACCTGGTGCGGACAATCCTGCGGATCGACGAGCCGCGCTTTCGTGCACGCGAAGATCCACGACGCGGTATTGCAGGAAGTAAAGGCGCGCTGCGCAGCGTATCGGCCGGGACCGCCGACCGAGATGTCGACGACGATGGGCGCGCTCGCGAGCAAGGCGCAATACGAGCGGACGCTGCGCTACATCGAGACGGGACGCGCCGAGGGTGCGCGGCTCGTCTGCGGCGGTGGACCTCCCGCCGATCCTGGGTTGAAGAAAGGCTTCTTCATCGAGCCGACCGTTTTCGCGGACGTCACGCAGTCGATGACGATCGCGAAGGAGGAGATCTTCGGCCCGGTGCTGTGCGTGCTTAAATGGAGCGACATCGAAACGATGCTCGAGGAGGTCAACAGCGTCGGTCATGGGCTGACCTGCTCGATCTTCACGCGCGATCTCGACGCGGCTTACCGCACGGCGATGCGCGTCGAGGTCGGCTATGTATGGATCAACGAGGTCGGGCGGCACTTTCTCGGCGCGCCTTTCGGCGGCGTGAAGCAGTCGGGTTTCGGACGCGAGGAGTGCCTGGAGGAGCTGCTCGCATTCACGCAGGAGAAGAACATCCATGTCAGGCTTCGCACTTCGTGAACGCGAACTGCGGATTCCTCGCCTTCGTCCCCGAATGACAAGGTCACCATGAAAGCGCGCGCGCGAAGCCGGCGCTCGGCGAGGCTGAAGCTAAGCTTCGCGTGCTGGAACTACGACCGCACACGCGCGCTGGCGGATGGCAGCGTGCGCCCCGAGGGCCTCGAGCTCAACTATCTCGATCTGCCGGTGGAGGAGACATTCTTCCGCATGCTGCGGCATCGCGAGTTCGACGTCGCAGAGATGTCGCTGTCTTCGTATGTGGTCTCGCTGTTTCGCAAGCCCCAGCCTTTCATCGCCATCCCGGTTTTTCCTTCGCGCTTTTTCCGCCACTCGTCGATCTACGTCAACGCCGCTGCCGGCATAAGGACGCCGAAGGATCTCATCGGGAAGCGCGTGGGCAATCCGGAATATCAGATGACCGCGCCGGTGTGGATTCGCGGCATCCTCGCCGAGCACTACGGCGTGCCGGTGACGAGCGTCACGTACGTCACCGGGGGTGAAGAGGAGCCGGGCCGGTCCGAGAAGCTCAAGCTCGACCTGCCGCCGGAGATCAGGGTGGAGCGCATCGGCGCGAAGCAGACGCTCTCGGCGATGCTCGCGGCGGGCGAGATCGATGCGCTCTATACCGCGCGCATGCCGTCATCGTTCACGAAGGGCGACGGCAAAGTGAAGCGGCTGTTCGAGAATTACGTCGAGATCGAGAAGCAGTATTTCCGCGACACCGGCGTCTTTCCCATTATGCACACGGTGGCGATCCGGCGCGAAGTCTACGAAGCGAACCGCTGGATCGCGCAGTCGCTCATGAAGGCGTTGGTCGCCGCGCAGCGGGAAACCTATCGCGATCTCCACCAGACCGCGGCGCTGAAGGCGATGCTGCCGTGGCTGGTCGCGCATGTCGAGGATACGCGCCGCGAGATGGGAGAGGATTTCTGGCCGTACGGTCTCGAGAAGAACCGCAAGACGCTCGCGACATTCCTGCGCTATTCACACGAACAGGGTTTGTCCAAACGTGTGCTCGAGCCGGAGGAACTGTTCGCGAGCGAGACA
This sequence comes from Casimicrobiaceae bacterium, assembly GCA_035543635.1. GTDB lineage: Bacteria > Pseudomonadota > Gammaproteobacteria > Burkholderiales > Casimicrobiaceae > PALSA-1003. The sequence goes on along the minus strand of DATKJP010000044.1, from coordinate 8,432 downwards.
TTCGAGTCGTTTCGCATCTGATTCTGCTGCAAGCGGAAGGCCAGAGGCGGATTACTTCTCAAATGCCTGGAGATCCGGTCGCCGCTTGTGCCAGTCAGTCGACTGCTGGAAGGCGCGCCCGAGGCGCACCAGCGTAGCATCGGCGTAGGGAGCGCCGATCAACTGCACGCCTATGGGCAGTCCCCGCGCAGAGAATCCCGCGGGTACGGACAGCGCGCAGGCTCCGAGATAATTCGCCGCACGCGTGAAAGTCGCGAGCGGCGTGCCCGCTTCGTCGACTTCGTCGAGCGGCGTCGCGGTGATCGGCAGCGTTGGCGTAAGCAGCGCATCGCGCGCGCGCATCCATTCGGCGAAGGCGCCGGCGATGCGCCGGCGCGCCGCGAGCTCGTCGATGTAGTCGGCGGCGCTCAAGCTCTTGCCGCCAAGCACGCGCTTGCGCACCCAGGGATCGATGTCGAGCGATAGATCCTCGATGTAGGCGCGGTGCAGCGCGTAGGATTCGGCGGCGATGATGCGACCATTGCGCAGCATCACATCCTCGAAATCGAAGGGCGCGAGCGATTCCTCCACCGTTGCGCCGAGCGAGCGCAAGGTCGCCATCGCCTCGTTGCGTGCGGCGAGCACGTCGTTCTGAACCGGCCAAGTGAATTGCTCGACTGAAAGCGCAGTCACGCGCGTCCCGCGCACATCGGGTTCCTCCGCGAGCGCGCCCGCGAAGTCGATCGCAGGGGCAGCAAGCGTGGCCGGGTCGCGTGGATCGAGACCGGACATCACGGCGGTGAGCAGAGCTGCGTCCTCCACGGTGCGCGCGATGGGTCCCAGCGAATCGAGCGAGGCCGCGAGCGGGAAAACGCCGGCGAGGCTCACCACGCCGTAGGTCGGCTTGAAGCCGGTCAATCCGCACAACGCGGCGGGAATGCGGATCGATCCGCCCGTGTCGGAGCCGATCGCGGCTGGCGCAAGTCCCGCCGCTACGGAGACGGCGGAGCCGCTCGACGATCCGCCGGCGACGCGATGGACCTTCGCATCCCAGGGATTCCACGGTGCGCCCATCGGCGCGTTGCGTCCCCAACCGCCGAAGGCGAATTCGACGAGATGCGTCTTGCCCAACGGAATCATGCCGACTGCGATCAGCCGTTCCGCCGCGGTGGCGGTCTCCTGCGCGATGCCGTAGGGACGACTCTTTGAGCCCGCGGTCGTCATCTTTCCGCGAATGTGCACCAGGTCCTTGATCGCAATCGGGAGTCCATGCAGCGCGCCGTGCACGCGCCCCGCGGCACGCTCGCGATCCGATTTCTCCGCGGCAGCGAGCGCCTCTGCGCTGTAAACCTCGATGAAGCTGTGGAGCCTTCGATCGAGATGCGCGATACGCTCGAGATACGCGCTTACGATCTCGCGCGAGGAGAAGCTGCCTGCGGCGAGACCGCGCGCCAGCTCGGTGAGCGACAGCCATGGAAGATTATCGGGATTCATCACCGAATGCCCGCGGTACTGCTCGTTGCTCGCGCCGCTACTTGCCGCGGATCGCTTCGTATTGCGATGGGGTGGCGCGCGCGTGCGCGAGATATTCGCGCACGTGCAGGATGTCCTGGCGGCCAAGCGAATCGCCGTGATGCGGGCGGTGGAGGATGCCTTCGGTGCCGTTCAGCCGCACGCGCACGCGCGCTCCGGACAGCGGCTCGGTCGAGGCGCCGAGATGATGCAGGAGCGACTCCACCTCACGCCACTGGATGTTGCCGCTCACCGGATCGTGAAAGATGGCTCGCAGCAGGCTTTCGTGCTTGCGACTCAAGGCTGTCGGTCCCGGGGAAGGCTCAGGCCGCGTAGCATACCCGACTTGGGACCAAACGCGCGAGTCAGACTCTTAAGGCGAAGGCTGCGCGCTCTTCGCAGTCAGGGCACGTCGTATGTCGCGCAACTTCGCCTTGGCGCGGGCTTCGTTCTCGGCGCCCATGCGCAACATGATCTTCTGGCCGGCGGAAAGCGCCTCCACCTCCGGATCGGCGTACTCGTAGAGCACCTTGGGCTGCGTCAGCGGAATGGCGTCTGAGGCATCCGGCGCCGAGAGCAGATCGTCGATCGTAGCGACCAGTCGGTCGTTGAAGTATCCGTTGGGATAGCCCAGCTCGGCGTAAGCCTGTTGAAACAGCGGATAGTAGTGGACATAGACGGCGACGAGCTGGCGCGTGTCAGTCGCTTCGGCGAGTCTGAGATAGGGCAGGTAGCGCGCCGAGTTTTCGCGTGCAATCTGAAGACCTTCGGCCTGACCGGCAGTGACGAAGCGACCCGGGACCGGCTTCACCGGCAGTACGCGTTGCGGCACGCTCTTGCGCGGCAGCGCGTCGACGCTGGCAACGATTCGCCGCACGATGCCGTCGAGCAGGAAGAATTGCTCCCAGGACTTGGGAAAGGCGTTGGCGAGCGCGCTCTTTACAGCCGAGTCGCTCTCGTTCAGCGCGGGCAGGGGGCCCTCTTTCGATTCAGCGCCCGCTTCCTCGATCGGATGCTGTACCGCCGGAGCGCTGACCACAGGTGGCGCGGTTGCGGTCGGCGCTGCCGGAGCTTGCGGAGCCGACTGCTGGCGCTGCCATAAGTAATAGCCACCACCGACAACCGCGGCGGCGACAATGAGCGCAAGGAGCAGGCGCAGTGCCGGTTGCATCTCTCGGGCCTGGTTTCAAGTCACCATGATTAGGGTAGCACCGATGGGCGACTAATAGCGCCCGCCGCGCTCGCTCGTCGGCGCGCGCCGCACCTTGAGTTCGGGCTTGAGCTTGAGCGCCCACTCGACGTCGATGCGTCGCGGCTGCCCCGCCGCGATCGTCCTGCGCGTGGTCTCTTCGCCACCTTCCATCTGTGGATGCCAAACCCGCACGACGTATTCGCGCGGGGGGAGCTCAACGATGAGTGCCTTGCCATCCCTGTCGGTCTTCGCGAAATACGGCGAGTCCGAAACATAAACGTAGCCCACCATCCAGTCGTGAATGTTGCAGCCCAGCACGACGACGCCTGGCTTGTCGAACACGACCGGTTGCGCTGGCTCACCTGCGTACAGCGGCAGCTCGAAGCGCTTTGCAGGCGAGAACGAATACACCTGATGGCGCACGTTGTCGTTGTTCGGGAAGCTCACCGACGTCCCTACCAGGATGGCGGTGACCTTCGGCGTGAATTCCTTGTTGACCTGATCGACCACGCCTTCGCGCGGCCGCGACGGCGGCCGCAGACTGCCGTCGCTCGGTACCGCGACCACGACCGCGTCGGCGACGGGACGCCCACTCTCGTCGACAATGCGCGCGGCTATCTCCGCGGTCTGCGCGAGGGCGCTCGCTGCCAGGAGCAGCGTCGCGATCAGCGTAGCGAGGCGCATGCGCGACCGTGATCAGTAGCGGTAAGCATAGGCGAAATCGACGCGGTAGCTGTGATAATCGAGCTCATCGTAGGCGCGCGTGCGCTCCGCAGCATAAACGAGATTGAGCGAGGAGCGAGTGTCGATTGCCCAGCTCGCGCTGACGGTCGCGGTCCCCGTTGTGCCGCGGAGCCGGTAGGCGAAAAAATCATCGCCGAAGGCCGGATCGTGCGCGATCGCGCTGGAAGCTTCGAAGACCTCTAAATTGCGCCGCGTCGAAGACACGACGTCGCCGCGCCGAACTTCGACGCGTGCACCGAGGAGAAGCGCTTCAGTCGCCGCGTATCCCGCACGGAAATAGACGCTGTGCCCGCGGAGATCGAACACCTTCCCAGAAATGCCCGGCACGACCGGCTCGTCGTGCTCCGCATAGCGCCGATCGAACATTCCGCCGAGCGCCGCGTCGAACTGCTCGCTTAAGCGCTGGCCTACCTCGGCGCGTGCGTCCCAGCGCGCGCCGCTGCGCAGATTCTGCTGATAGCCATCATAAGAAGCCGACGCCGCGATGCGCAGCCAGGGCGCAGCGTAGCCCAGATCGAACTTGTGGCGGAAGTCGGCGCTCGCGCCGGCGCCGATGAAGTTCAACCCATGAAAACGGTGGTATGCCTCGCCGCGTCCCTCGATGGATAGCGTCAGGCCGTCGTTGCCGGTGAGCGCGTAGAAGTTTCCCGCGGATGCTGCCAGCGTTGCCGCGGCGTCCGCTCGCACGTCGGAAGACTTCTGCGCGCGGGAAAGATTGCTGTCGTAAAAGGCGCCGGCATCGAAATCGAAAAGCCATTCCGCGGCCGCGGCCGCACTGGCTCCGAAGAAGAGCGCTGCGCCGACCGTGCGGCCGATCAGCCACGCCGCTGGGCGACAGGTTTCGGCCATGCCCTTGGCAGACTGATTTCGGCGCGGAACTTGCTGATGAATCAAGCCGATGCGCCATGAGGCGCATCCGAGGAGGCTGGGGTCCAGGGCAGGAGCTATGGGGATGTCGTTGCAAAGGTCTGATTTGTCAGGCTTACGGCTGCCTGTGCGCGGGCGCGTCGCTGCGTCGCCAGGGCGCGTTCCGATGCGGCTAGTCCGCGGCCAAAGTGCCCAAACGCGGCAGGTGGCGGTCGGCGTCCTTCGTTGCATGGCCTCGTCCATGGCGAGGCGGACCCGTCGGCGGCACTCGAGTCGCGCCGCATCGCCGTCGCGCAGTATAGCCGCGACAACAGCGTCTGCAGCGATCCGATTCCGGCCATGAATCTGCGCAGCCTCCAGACGCGCATCCTCTCGCTCTTCGTGCTGCTCACCGTCGTCGTGCAGGCGGGCGGCTTCGTGCTGATCAACACCGTGGGCATCGCCGCGGCGCGCAAAACGGCGAGCGAAGAGCTGAACGCGGGCGCGCTCGTGTTCACGCGTGTGCTCGAGCAGGAAACGCACCGCCTGGTGCAGGGCGCGCGATTGCTGTCCTCGGATTACGCATTTCGCGAAGTGATCGGCACCGGGGACGCGGAAACGATCAACTCGGCGCTGGCCAACCACGGCAAGCGCATCGACGCCGACGTGATGATGCTGATCGGCATGGACCAGCGGGTCGCGGCGGATGCGTTCGGCGATACCGCGGGCCAGCCGTTTCCGTTCAAGCATTTGCTCGACAAGGCGCAGGCCACGCAGCAGGCCTCGGCGATGGCGCTCCTGAGGGGGAGACTCTATGAGCTGGTGATCGTCCCGGTGATGGCGCCGCTTCCGATCGCCTGGGTTGCCGTTGGCTTCAACGTCGACGATGCGCTGGCGAGGGATCTGCAGCGGCTCACGCGACTCGAAGTCTCTTTCCTGAGCCGTCAGGGCGAACATCCGTGGCGCCTGCAGGCGAGCACGCTGCTCGAATCCGAGCGCAACGCACTGCTGCAGGACATGGTTGCCGACCGCTTCGCGCAAGGCGACATGGAATCAGGTGCGGTGACGAGCGACATGGCGGTTACGCGCCTGATGCACATGCCATCGCGCGAGGGCGAGGCCGTCGTCGCCGTCCTGCAGGAGCCGCTTGGCGTCGTCCTCGAGCCCTTCCGTCGCCTGCAGCAGCGTCTCGCGCTCATATCGCTGCTCGCGGTTGCGGTGTCGATCATCGCCAGCTTGATGATCGCACGCGGCATCGCCCGGCCGGTGCGCGAGCTGGCCCGCATCGCGCGACGCATCGCTGCGGGCAATTACTCCGCGCTTCCACCGGCCACGCGCCGCGACGAGATCGGCGCGCTGGCGGCGTCCTTCCGCGCCATGCAGAACGGCCTGGTCGCGCGCGAGTCGCGGATCATGGACCTCGCCTACCGCGACACGCTCACGGGGCTCCCCAACCGTGCGCTTTACTCGGACCGGCTCGATCTCGCGCTCAAGTACGCGACCAAGATGAAGCTTCGGCTCGCTGTCCTGCTGATGGACCTCGATCATTTCAAGTACGTCAATGACACGCTCGGTCATCCGATCGGCGACCTGCTTCTCAAGGAAGTCGCCGCTCGACTGCAGCGCGTGGTCGACCGGCCAAGCGACACGGTGGCGCGGCTCGGCGGCGACGAATTCGCGATCCTGCTTCAGGGCGATACGCTCGAAGACGCGCGCCGCGTGGCGGGCGAGATCGTGCATTCGCTCGAGACACAGATGACGCTCGAAGGACATCTTGTCGACGTGCGCGCGAGCGTCGGCATCGCGGTTTACCCCGAGCACGGCGGCGAGAGCGCGACGCTGCTTCGCCACGCCGACATCGCCATGTACGAAGCCAAGCGCACCAACATGCCAGTTGCCGTCTGGGACGATAGCTATGACCGGCACAGCGAGGAACGGCTCTCGCTCATGAGCGATTTGCGCAAGGCGGTCGACCAGGACGAGCTGACGCTGGTTTATCAGCCGAAAGTCGGGCTGCGCGCGGGTGCCGAGCACCAGGCCGAAGCGCTGGTGCGCTGGCAGCATCCGCAGCGAGGACTTGTCACGCCGAGCGAATTCATTCCATTCGCGGAGCAGACCGGCTACATTCGCGCGATCACGCGCTGGGTGCTTGCTCGCGCCGTTGCGCAATGCGCAGCGTGGCGCGGCGAAGGCCTGGCGATGAACGTGTCCGTCAACCTCTCAGCGCGCGATTTGATAGACGGCGAGCTGCCGGTGCGCTTCGCGACACTGCTCGAGCGCTATGACTGCGCCGCCTCGTGGATCACGCTCGAGATTACCGAGAGCGCGATCTTCGACGACCCGGGGCACGCGATCGAGACGCTGCAGCACCTGCACTCGCTGGGCTGCAAGATTTCGATCGACGATTACGGCACCGGGTATTCGTCGCTGGCCGCATTGCGCCGCCTGCCGCTGCACGAGCTGAAGATCGACAAGACCTTTGTGACCGGGATGGCGCGCGACGCGAACGACGCAGTCATGGTTCGCTCGACCATCGATCTCGCGCACAACATGGGGTTGAAGGTCGTCGCCGAAGGCGTCGAAGACGAAGCCACGCTCGTCGAATTGCGCGCGCTCGGCTGCGACGTCGTGCAGGGCTTCTTCCTCTCCCGCCCCATGGCCGCCGAGGATGTCGGGCAGTGGATGCGAGCCTCGGTATCGACGCGGACAGCGCCGGGGACCACCGGGCTCAGGCGCGTCCGTTAATCGCTCGGAAGTGCATTTAGCCGCTTAGGCTGGTTTGGCGGCCCCCGCCGGCAGTTCTCTGTTAGTAAGCAAACACTGTCTTCGTTAGCCCTGCCCATCGGGCAGTCTCGGCACGTCTCTGCACTGCTCCGGGAACCGACCACCGTCAGTCAAGGTCTTAGTGCGTCGCAGCATCAATTAATAGGAAGCATAGAGATCTTGAATCGTAACCTTCGGAATATATTATTGGATTCAAATTTTGTTCAGAACTATTTTGTTATGCCGCAACGCACAATTCATCAATGGCTGCACGATTGGATCGAATGAAGGCCTGGCTGGGGCGCGGCATGCGCCCGGCGCGCCCTGCAGAGCGTAGCCCCGGAGCACGCAAGCCGATCGGGCTAGCTCTGCAGGGCGGCGGCTCGTGGGGCGCCTATACCTGGGGCGTGCTCGACGCGCTGCTTGCGGGCCGGACCGTGACGATCACGCAGCTCTCGGGCACCAGCGCGGGAGCGATCAACGCGGCGATTGTCGCGAGCGCGCTCGCCAAGGGATCACCCTCGGATGCGCGACGCGCATTGAGTTCGTTCTGGGTGGCGATGTCCGACCCGACGCTGTCCAATCTCGCGCGCGAGCTGTGGCGGCCGGTCGAGCACAAGTGGCGCGACTCGCTCGGCGCCTGGCTCTGGTCGACCGGGATGCTTTCGCCGTACAGCGCCAATCCGCTCGGCCTCAATCCGCTGCGCGACGCTATCGCAGCGCACGTCGACATCGACGCTATCCGCAGCAGGTCCTCGCCTGCCCTGTACGTGACCGTGACCAACGTGCGGACTGGGCTGCCACGCGTCTTCGCCAACGATGCGATGTCGATCGACGCACTGCTCGCTTCGGCCTCGTTGCCGCAACTGTTCCAGGCCGTCGAGATCGACGGCGAAGCCTATTGGGACGGCGGATATTGCGGCAACCCGACCCTGTGGCCGATGGTTCAGAGCGGCGTCGCTCGCGATCTGATCGTGGTGCAGCTCGTGCCCGATTTCACGGAGAGCGTGCCCAAGGACGCTCCAGCGATCCGGCGGCGCATCGGCGAGATCGTATTCAACTCGAGCCTCGTGGCCGAAATGCAGGCGATCACTGCGATGCGTTCGGTCGCCGGGCGCGGCGCCGGCCAGGCGAGCGCGCTCGACGTGCGCTTGCATCGCGTCGGGCCGCCGCGGCGCGATCTGCTCGAGCGCGGCTCATCCTTCGAGCGCTCGCGGGGATGGCTCGAATTGCTCCACGAGGCGGGACGCGCCGATGCGCGGCTATTCATGGATCGGCACGGTGCAGACCTCGGCGTGCGCGAGACGCTCGATGTGGCGCACGTTTTCGCCGACGAGCACAAACCCAAGGTGCGCGTGCAGGCGAAAGAATCGCTGGCAGTCGCCCAGTCAGACAC
>DATKJP010000043.1:0-10565 GCA_035543635.1 Casimicrobiaceae bacterium | reverse complement strand
TCCTGCTGCAGCCCGTGCTGCTCGTGCGCAATCTCGTCACTCTGGTGGAAAAGCCCGTGCTCGGCGCACTGGTGCTGATGATGGCCGCGAGCTTCTGTGGCTTCTTCGGTTACGTCCTCGCGGCGCCTGCATTCGTGCGCGATCTGCTCGGGCTCAGGCCCACCGAGTTCGCCTGGCTGTTTCTCGCCACCGCCTGCGGCACTTTGTTGGGGTCGTACTGGGCCACCCGTCGAGCGGGAGCAAGACCCCCGGCCGCGACCATCGTGTTGGGGCTGTCGCTCGCCGCAGCAGCCGCGGTAGCGAATCTCGCTTATCACTCTGTCCTCGCACCGGCGCTACCCTGGAGCGTGCTTCCGCTCACGGTCTATTGCTGCGGTTACGCACTCATGCTGCCGAGCGCGACTCTTCTGATCCTCGACTCGTCGTCTCTGCCGCGAGGAGCGACATCATCGTTGCAAGGCTTCATCCAGATCGCGTGCGCGACGCTCACCTCCGCGCTCGTCGTCCCATTCGTCGTGCGCTCGGCGCTCTGGCTCGCAGCGTCGATGCTCGCTTGTTGGGCGGTGTCCGTCCTATGCTGGGTCGCGGCGCGCCGCGGGTCGGCTACATCTCGTCGTTGAGTAGCCTGCCGTGCGTGTGTCGCGGCATCCGCCGGACATGTCAACGGACATTTGCCAAACATTGACCGGATCAACCTGCGTCCCAGATAATGGAATCGCTCCGCTAGGCGGCCTTAATCAGATGCCGAACGATGCGGGTCGAAAACAATTCTGGAGATAGCCATGAAATGGTCTAAACCGTCCTTTGAAGACATCCGCTTCGGCTTCGAAATCACGATGTACATCGCCACGCGATAGGTATGTGGCGCGGCGCTTCGCTCCGCATGCCGGCCAGGCGCCGTTTTTGTGCGTATCAAAATACTCGGGTCTGCAGCGGGCGGCGGCTTCCCGCAATGGAATTGCAACTGCCGCAACTGCGCAGGCGTTCGCGCTGGCACCCTTCGAGCGCGGCCCCGTAGCCAATCCTCGATAGCAGTAAGCGGCAACGGTGAGCGCTGGGCGCTCTGCAATGCTTCGCCCGACGTCCTTGCACAGATTGTCGCAACCCCCGAGCTACAGGCGCGAGGGGTGCTGCGCGGCTCTGGAATCGCCGCGGTCGCATTGACCGACGGCCAGATCGATCACGCTGCGGGCCTGCTGCTACTGCGAGAAGGCGAGCGACTCTCCGTCTACAGCACCACACTGGTACGCGACGACCTCATGGAAGGCTTTCCGGTTTTACGGCTGCTCGATCACTTCTGCGGAGTCGATTGGCACTCGATCGGCCTCGACGGAGAATGGTTTCAGCTCTCTGGAGTCGACGGGATCGAGCTGCGGGCGCTGCCGCTCGGGAGCAAGCCCCCACCCTTCTCCCCGAGACGGGACGCGCCGTTGCCCGGCGACAATATCGGCTTCTTGATCCGTGATCGGGCCTCCAAACGCAGCGCCTTCTATGCGCCCGGGCTCGGATCGATCGACGATCGCGTCACGCGCGAGGTGAAGGACGTCGACTGTCTACTGGTGGACGGAACCTTCTGGACCGACGACGAAATGATCAAGATGGGAGTCGGCCGCAAGCGTGCACGCGAAATCGGGCATCTCCCACAATCCGGGCCTGGCGGAATGATTGAGTGGCTAAGCACCTTTCCGAATGCACGTCGTATCCTCATCCACATCAACAATACCAATCCGATCCTCGACGAAAACTCTGAGGAGCGGCGCACGTTAGAGCACGACAGTATCGAAGTAGCCTTCGACGGCATGGAGCTCGCCTTGTGAGCGCTGTCCTCGACCGCGAGGCGTTCGAGGCCAGCCTGCGAGCCCTTGGCGATCGCTACCACATACATCATCCGTTCAACAAGCGCATGGCGAACGGGCTCGCCTCCCCGCCCCAGATCCGCGGCTGGGTGGCGAACCGTTACTACTATCAAGTTTGCATTCCAATCAAGGACGCGGCGATGCTCTCGAACTGCCCGGATCGCGAAGTCCGCCGCGAGTGGATCCAGCGTATCCTCGACCATGACGGTCGCAGCGGCGATGAAGGCGGGATCGAGGCCTGGATCCAGCTTGGGGAGGCCGTAGGGTTTTCGCGCGCCGAGATCACGTCGCTGCGGCATGTCGTACCCGGGGTGCGTTTCGCGGTCGATGCCTACGTGAACTTCGCCCGCACGCGTCCTTGGCAGGAAACCGTCTGTGCGTCGCTCACGGAAATGTTTGCGCCCAAGATTCACGAGCAGCGTCTTGCCAACTGGCCGCAGCATTATCCGTGGATCGACCCCAAAGGCTTCGCCTATTTCCGGACTCGCCTCTCCGAAGCGCGCCGTGACGTGGACCATGGCCTTGCTCTGACCCTCGACTACTTCAATACTCGCACGTTGCAAGAGCGGGCACGCGAGATCCTCCGTTTCAAGCTCGATGTGCTCTGGAGCATGCTCGACGCGATCCAGACCGCGTACCCCGACGAGGCCTCGTCGGCGGTGGAGGCAGCGCATGGCTGAGATCGCCCTCGAAGCACAGCCCCGGCTGCGCTCGCTCTATCGCATGCAATGGGAGGAGACGCAGAAGTCCTGGGTGCTTTTGTATCCGGAGGGGATGGTGCGTCTGAACGGACCGGCGGCCGAAATCCTCAGACGATGTGACGGGTCGACGAAGGTAGCGATTCTGATCGCCGATCTCGAGCGCGCGTTCAAAGCCACCGGCTTGCATAGCGACGTGCACGAATTCCTGACCGAGGCCGAACGCCGTGGCTGGATCGAATTCGCACAGTAAAGCCGGGCAACCCGGGCCGCCATTGTGGCTCCTCGCGGAGCTCACGTATCGCTGCCCGCTGCATTGCGTGTACTGCTCGAATCCGCTCGACTTTGCCGCGGTCGAGGACGAGCTCACCACCGAGGAATGGAAACGAGTCATGCGCGAGGCGCGCGCGCTCGGAGCGGTTCAGCTCGGCTTCTCCGGCGGCGAGCCTTTGCAACGCGACGATCTCGCGGCGCTGGTCGCCGAGGGCCACGAGCTCGGCTACTACACCAACCTTATCACTTCGGGCGTCGGCTTGAACGAGGAGCGCACGCGGCAACTCAAGTCTGCCGGCCTCGATCACATCCAGGTCTCATTTCAGGACTCGACCAAGGAGGTCAACGACTTCCTGTCGAGCACGCGAACCTTCGATCTCAAGCTCAAGGTCGCGCGGTTGGTCAAGGCACACGGTTATCCGATGGTGCTCAATGTCGTGCTTTCCCGGCTCAACATCGATCACATCGACCGAATCATCGACATGGCGCTCGCGCTGGAGGCCGATTTTCTCGAGCTCGCCAATACGCAATACTACGGCTGGGCGTATCTCAATCGCGACCATTTGCTGCCGAGCCGGGAGCAGATCGAGCGCGCCGAGCGCGTCACGCGCGAATACCGCGAACGGATTGGCGACCGCATGAAAATCTTCTTCGTGGTCCCGGACTATTACGCGGATCGCCCGAAGGCGTGCATGAACGGCTGGGGCTCGGTATTCTTGAACATCGCGCCTGACGGCGTCGCGCTCCCGTGCCAGGCCGCGCGCATGCTTCCCGGGCTCGAGTTTCCGAACGTTCGCGAGGCGAGCATCCGCGGGATCTGGACCGATTCGCCGGCGTTCAACGCCTATCGCGGCGAGGAGTGGATGCGCGAGCCGTGCCGATCCTGCCCCGAGCGAACCCGCGATTTCGGAGGATGCCGTTGTCAGGCATACATGTTGACCGGCGAAGCGGCGAACGCCGATCCGGTGTGCGCCCTGTCGCCGGACCACGCACGCGTGACCGATGTTGTGGCGCGTGCGCAACAGGCGGCGCCCCCAGCCACGCGGCCGATCGTATTCCGAGAGCGCGCCAATTCGCGCGTCGTGGTCCGCGGGTGACGTAGCACGAGAATGGTTCGAGGACGAGACAACATGACTGCATTCCAGCACCTCATCGCTATGGTTACGACGCTCGCCTGCACCGCCGCGCTCGGTGCGCCGCTTGCCTACGTACCCAACGAGGGCGGCGCGAGCGTATCGGTCATCGACACCGCTTCCGACAAAGTCGTGAAAACGCTCAAGGTGGGCACACGGCCGCGCGGCGTGGCCGTGTCGCTCGACGGCAAGAAGCTCTACATCAGCGATCAGAACAGCAATTCGCTGCTCACGGTCGACACGCAAAACGGCGAGACCATCGTGCGCACCAAGCTCGGCGATTCGCCCGAAGGCATCTACCTCTCGGCCGACGGCAAATGGCTCGCCGCCGCGATCGAGGAGAACAATCAGGCGCTCCTCATCGACACGGCTACGGGACAGGTCGCGCGGCGCATCGCGATGCGCGGCAAGAATCCGGAGCACACGGTGTTCAGCCCCGACGGCAAGTGGCTCTACGTGAGCAGCGAGGAGGCGGACAGCGTCGACATCGTCGATCTTGCGAAGAACGAGGTCGTGAAGTCCGTCAAGGTAGGTGATCGCCCGCGCGGTATCGGGTTCCTTCCCGACGGTAGCCGCGCCTACGTCGCGGCGGAAAATGCCGACATGGTGAACGTGTTCGACGTTGCCACGCAGGAGGTTGTCGCGCGCATCAAGGCGGGCAGCCGCTCCAATGGCGTCACCGTTCACCCGAACGGAAAGCGCGTGTACGTCAGTTCCGGCGGCGAAGGAACGGTTCAGGTGATCGACGTAGCGAGCAACACGATCGTTGCAAAGATTCCCGTCGGCAGGCGTCCCTGGAACATGGCCATCACGCCGGACGGGAAGAAGCTTTACGTAGCATGCGGGCGCTCGAACGCCGTGGCAGTGATCGACACCGAGACCAACAGCAAGATCGCGGACATCCCTGTGGGCGAGCTGCCGTGGGGTGTCGCGATTCGATAATCGCGTCGACCAACAGCCGTCGTCGTCGCGCGAGTCAACGCTGGCTGTTGACCGTCGTTCTGGCCGGCCTCGCTGCGCCATGCGCGCGCGCCGACAATCCCGCCGAGGTTTTCGAACTCCCGGAAGTCGAGGTGATCGGCACTACGTTGTTGCCGGGACTCGGCACCGCGCTGAAGGATGTGCCCGCCAACGTGCAGACCTTCGGCCGCCGCGACTTCGACCGCCAGCGCCCGCTCGATCTCACCGACTTCCTCGGCGCCAACGCCAACAGCGTCGGCGTCGGCGCGGCGCAGGGCAACGCGTATCAGCAGGACATCAACTTCCGCGGCTTCACCGCCTCGCCGCTCCTCGGCTCCGCGCAGGGACTGTCCGTGTTCCAGGACGGTGTACGCATCAACGAAGCCTTCGGCGATGTCGTCAACTGGGATCTCGTGCCCCGCTCGGCGATCTCCAGCGTACAGCTGATTCCCGGCTCCAACCCCGTGTTCGGGCTCAACACCCTGGGCGGCGCCCTGGCGATCTATACGCGTAGCGGCGCTCAGCACCCGGGAGCAGCCCTCGAGCTGTCCGCCGGATCGTTCGGGCGCAAGACGGCCGAGTTCGAATACGGCGGCCAGCACGATCGCCTCGATTATTACCTCACCGGCAACTTCTCCGAAGAGCGCGGGTGGGCCGAGCACAACCCGAGCCGCGTGAAGCAGCTCTTCGGGAAGGTGGGCTACCAGGACGACATCACGGATCTCGATGTTGCGCTCACGCTCGCCGACAACACACTCCAGGGAACGCAGACGCTGCCGCGAGCCTGGCTGGACACGCCGCGCGAGGCCTACACCTATCCGGACACCAACGAGAACCGGCTGGTCTTCGTTACCGCCAAGGGGAGCCGTTTTCTCACCGAATCGCTGCTGCTCGGCGCCAACGCGTACTACCGCGATTACCGCAACGACAACATCAGCAGCAATGTTAACGGCAATTTCGGCGAGATCGATCCTGTCAGCGGAATGCCGGAGACCAACGAGGCGACCAACGACCGCTCCGTCATCTCGACCACGGCGTGGGGACTGGGCGTTCAGCTCACGGCAACCGGCGCACTCGCCGGCCATAAAAACCAGTTCGTCATCGGTGCGAGCGGAGACTTCGGCAATACCGGCTTCACGCAGCAGTCGCAGACGGCCAACTTCAGCGCCGACCGCGGGACGATCGCGACCGGCGCTTACGGCGCGGTGACCGATGTCGGCAGCGACAACCGTTATCTCGGAGCCTTCTTCGCAGACACCTTTGCGTTCGCCGAGGCATGGACCCTCACCCTGACCGGCCGCTACAACTACGCTCGCGTTGTCATCGCCGACCGCAGCGGTTCCGACCCCGGATTGAACAGCGCATCCAGTTTCTCGCGCTTCAACCCTGCCGCGGGCATCAACTTCAACCCTTTGCCGACCCTGACCGCCTATGCAACTTACAACGAGGGTATGCGCGCGCCGACACCGATCGAGCTGACCTGCGCCAACGCGGCAGCGCCTTGCAAGTTGCCGAACGTCTTCCTTGCCGACCCGCCGCTGCAGAAGGTGGTCTCGAAAACCCTCGAGGCCGGCGCACGCGGTCGCCTGGGCGTGAATACGCAATGGGCCGCGGCGGTGTATCGGACCAATCTCGATGACGACATCCAGTTCATCGCCAGCGGCGCTGGCGCGGGCAATGTAGGTTACTTTCAGAATGTCGGACAGACCCGCCGGCAAGGCGTGGAGCTCATGGGCACGACACGATGGGAATCGGTGCAGATCACGCTTCGCTACAACCACCTCGACGCGACTTTCCGCTCCGCGTTTGTCGCCGCAAGTCCGAACAACTCCACGGCCAACGCAAACGGCGCGATCACCGTCAATCCGGGTAATCGCATTCCGGGCATTCCCGCCGACTCGGCCAAGCTGCGCGTCGACTGGGACTTGAGCGAGCGCGCCTCGCTCGGTGCTACTATCGTCTACGCTTCGAGACAGTACGCGCACGGCGACGAAAACAACCAGGACAGCCATGGCCGCGTTCCTGGATACGCGTTCGCCAATCTCGACGCGCAATTCAGATTGACGCCGGATCTCCTGCTGTTCGCCAACGTGACCAACGTTACCAACCGCCGTTATCAAAACTTCGGCTTGCTCGGCGCCAACGCCTTCACGGGACCGGATCGCAGCTTCGGTCCGGCGCAGGGGATTGCGCCGGAATCCGAGCAGTTTCGCGGCCTAGGAGCACCGCGTGGCTTCTGGGTCGGGTTGCGCTATACATTCGGCAACACGCAATCGGTTGATTGAACGATAATCCGCCTGCGATCACGCAGCCGCTTCTTTCCCACCCGACCGATCATGTCGACTCGACGCCGCGATTTCCTCAGAGCGGTGGGCGCGCTCGGGCTCTCGGCGCTACCCCGCGCGGCCTTTCCGGATCGGTTTCCAACCGCAAGTGCTCCGGTGCCGAGCGATTTTTGCGGTGCTGGCGGACGCGGGCCGCCTCTGTTCGTTCCCGGCGCGAGCGGGCGCTTTGGCCGTCTTGCGCCGAGAGGCGCCGCGCTTACGATGCGAGCCGCGCCGACGGATACAGAGTCGACCTGGCCGCTCGCATATCGCGTCGACCACGCGAATGCGCGCTTCGTCGATCCGACGCTCGTGCTCGCGCGCGGCGAGCGTGTGCGCATCACGCTCGACAACGCCATCGGCGAGCCGACCATCGTGCACTGGCATGGCCTCACGATCGAGACGCGCAACGATGGCGCGGGCGCAACGCTGATCAACGAAGGCCAGGGCTATAGCTACGACTTCGAAGTGCGCGATCGCGGTGGCCTCTACTGGTATCACCCGCACCCGCACGGCCAGACTGCTGAGCAGGCTTATCGAGGTCTGTTCGGTATGATCGAGATCGAGGACGACGACGAACGAACACTGCGCGCCGCGCTCGATCTAACGCCGGGGCGCTCCGAGATTCCACTGGTGCTCCAGGACCGGCGCACGGGCGGCGAATATGCGGCGAGCGAAGCGGATCGCATGCACGGTCTTCTAGGCGATACCGTGCTCATCAATGGAACTGCATGCCCGCATCTCGACGTCGCCACGCGCGTTTATCGCTTTCGCGTACTCAATGCGTCCAATGCGCGCACCTACCGTCTCGGCTTCCGAACCGCGACCGGCGACAACGTCCCCTTCGCGCTGATCGGCAACGACGGCGGGTTGCTCACGGCGCCGCAGCCTTGCGCCGAGGTCTTCCTGGCTTCCGCCGAGCGCCTCGATCTCCTGCTCGACCTGTCTGCCGCAGCCGTCGGCGACACACTTTATCTCGACACGCGCGCCTTCGATCCCATGCACATGGAGATGCCGGCCGCATCCGGTGAAGCGGCAACACACGACGCGGCGATGGGCCACGCGATGCCCGCAGAGACGGCGAAGGAGGCCGCGCCGGCCGAACATGCGGCGATGGGTCATGATCATTCCGCGGTGAGCCATGGCGGTACGTTTCCCGAAGGCGCCACGCGAGCCCTGCTCGAGCTCAACGTGCGCGAGCGCGTGAGCTACGCTGCGCGCGTGCCGGCGCGCCTGTCGAGCCTGGTCCCGATCGACGTCTCCAACACCTCCGAGCGGGCGCTCCGGCTCGGCTTCGCCAAAGGACGCTGGCGCATCAACGATCGTGTGTTCGCGATGGGCGAGACGCCGATCGAAGTCAAGCGCGGGACCGTCGAAGTCTGGCTCATTCGAAACTACTTCAACAGCATGCCGCACGCGATGCATCTGCATGGCTTCCACTTCGAGGTGCTCGAGCGGCAGACCAGCCCCGACCAGATCGCCGGATTGAGAATCGACGAGCGCGGGCGACTTGCCACCGACCTCGGCCGCAAGGACACCGTGCTGGTCTGGCCAGGCGAAACCGTTCGTGTCGCCATCGATTTCTCTCTTCCCCGCACCACCGCATTCGCCGGAGACCAGATCTACATGTTCCACTGCCACAACCTCGAGCACGAGGACGGCGGAATGATGCTCGGCGTTAGAATCGTCTGAGACCGCAATGAACGATCCATCGATCGCCGTCGCCGTTCGCGCGGCACACAACGCCGCTGCAGTGGTCCAGGACGCCGCGCGCGACCTGACGCGCCTCCCGACCTTCTCGGGTGACTATGCCGATATCGTTGCGCGGGCAAGGCGTGAAATCGAAGACGCGATCGCAACTACGCTCACGAACGCGTTCCCCGATCACGCCATTGTCGGCGAAGGCGGGAAGGTCCGCGACGACCGCAATGCGAACGCGAGCTGGCGCTGGATCGTTGATCCGATCGACGGTACGCGCAACTTCGCACATGGCTACCCGTACTATGCCGTCTCCCTCGCGTTGATGCACGGGTCCGAAGTTACTCACGCGGTCGTCCTCGACCCTCTGCGCGATGAGCTCTTCACCGCGATCAAGGCGCGCGGCGCGCAGTTGAACGGCGTGCAGCTGCGCGTGTCGGCCTGCACGCATCTCGAGGATGCGCTGATCGGCACGGTGTTTCCCAAGCGGCGCAGCCGCAAGCTCGAGAGCTATCTGCCGAGCCTCAATGCGATGATCGCCCGCTGCGCCGGCATCCGCCGCTCGGGCGCGAGCGCACTCGATCTCGCTCACGTTGCCGCGGGACGGCTCGACGGGTTCTGGGTGACGAGCATCAGAAACCTCGACGTCGCTGCCGGAGCACTCCTGGTGCGCGAGGCAGGCGGTCGCGTCGGCGATTTCGCCGGCGGCACCGACTTCCTGAAAGGGAGCGAAGTGATCGCCTCCACGCCGGGCATCTTCGTCGCGATGCGTGAAGTGATCGCGGCGAATGTCTCCAGCTCTGCTAACGGATAAACTTCGCGGCCTACGCGGCCAGCGACTTCAACTGCGCGTAGAGCGGCGCCGCGATCGTGATGCCTTCGCGCATCGATTCCTCCGCGAGCCTCTGCCGGCGTTCTCCGGGCAGCCGCACCTCGGGATCCGCGACCATCGCGGCGACCAGCGTCTCGATCCGCTCGTCGTAGGTGGCGCGGCCCGCGAGCGCCGCGGGATCGATGACCAGGAAGGCCTGGCCCAGGCGCGGTCGGTTGCCTTCGTCGACGAAGAACGACCCGGCCTCGAGGCCGATCGCCGAGCCGGTCAGCACGGTGACGAGCAGCTCCACGATCAGCGCCAGCATTGCGCCTTTGTTCCCCCCCATCGCGAGCATGCTGCCTTCGAGCCCAGCTTTGGGATCGGTCGTCGGCTGCCCATCCTTGTCGAGCGCCCAGCCAAGTGGAATCTTCTTGCCCTCCTTCGCCGCCACCATCAGCTTGCCGCGGGCCACCTCGGAAAGCGACAGATCGATGGTTATCGGCAGCGCATGCGGGCGAGGAAAAATTGCCGCGACAGGATTAGTGCCGTAGATCGCGCGCTTGCCTCCGGCCGCCGGCATCGCGGCCGGCGAGTTGCCGAACGCTAGCCCGACAAGGCCGGCGGTGCCGACAGGCTCCAGATGGTACGCAGCCACGCCGAAGTGATGGCTGTTGCGAACCGCGGCGAAAGCAACGCCGAAGTCTCGCGCGCGGCGGATCGCCTCGTGCACGGCGAGCGCGCACGCCGGATAGGCGAGGCCGAACCCGGCGTCGATCAGCGCTGCGCCGCCCTTCGCGACGGCGACCTTG
>DATKJP010000042.1:0-1507 GCA_035543635.1 Casimicrobiaceae bacterium | reverse complement strand
ATTGAAGCGCGTGTCCTCGTCGTCGCCGCCGGTGTAGGTCTTCTCCGACGCGCCGCCCTTGTCGATGAACACCATCGAGTGCTGCGACGGGATGTCGAATTTCTTGCCGCACGTCTTGCAGGTCACGGCATCGTCGACGCGAATCATGTAGTCGCGCAAATTCGCGTAGAGCGCGCGATCGCGCTCGTCGGCGCCACCCGGCAATCGATCCTTCTTGGTGTTCACCACCCAGCGCATCTGATAGTCGTTGACGCGCTTGCAGCGCGGGCAGCTCAGCCTGTCGGTGCGGGTTTCGTTCCTGCGGTTGAAGAAGTCACGTTCGTCGAGCGACATGGCCCGATCATAGCAGGTCAGGTATGCTCTGGAACCTCCATGGCGACTGAACCCGAACGCACCTATCCGAGTGAATTGCCGGTTCTCGCGCTGAGGCAGACCGTCGTTTTTCCTCTGACGATTCAGCCATTGGCGATCAACCGGCCGATGTCGGTCGACGCGGTGAATCATGCGCTTGCCGGAGACCGGCTCGTCTTCCTTACGCTCCAGAAGGACGAGGCGGACGAACCGAAGGAATCGGATCTCCACATGATCGGAACGGTCGCCGCCATCCGCCAAATGGCCAAGGTGCCTGGCGGCGGCATCCACGTGATCGTCGAAGGGCTGATGCGTGCGAAAGCCGATCAGTTCACCAGAAGCGGCGTCGCGCTTCGCGCCATGGTCTCTGCCGCTCCGGAGTCAGCTGACAAATCGCTGGAAATCGAGGCGTACGTTCGAAGACTCCGCGAGCTGATCGATAGAGCCCTGTCGATTGCCACCGGCCTGTCGCAGGATCTGCGAGGCCTGGTCGCCGGCATCGACGACCCGCTGCGCCTCGCCTACTTGCTGTCGAGCCTGATCGATTTAAAAGCGGACGAGAAGCAGAAGATCCTCGAACAGAACGTGCTCACGGCAAAGCTCGAGGCGGTCGCGAATGCGCTCGGGCGGGAAATCGCGCTGCTCGAGATGAAGAGCAAGATCGAGTCGGCCGCGCAGCAGGAAATGACCGATGCGCAGCGGCAATATTATCTGCGGCAGCAGCTCAAAGCGATTCAGGACGAGCTCGGCGAAGGCGAAAAGAACGAGCTCGGCGAATTGCGTTCGCGCATCGCGGCGGCGAAGCTGCCGGATGCCGTCGGCGCGATCGCGTCGAAGGAAGTGGAGCGTCTCGAGCGGATGTCTCCCGCGTCGCCCGAGTATCAGATGATTCGCACCTACTTCGACTGGGTGCTCGACGTTCCGTGGTCGTCGACAACTGAGGATCGTCTCGATCCCGTAGCCGCGCGACAGGTCCTCGACCAGGATCACTACGATCTCGACAAGGTGAAGGAGCGCATCGTCGAATACCTCGCGGTGCAGAAGTTGAAGTCGAGGGGCGCCCCGAGCGGCGAGTCGAGGGGTACGCAAATCAAAGGCCCGATTCTGTGCTTCGTAGGGCCACCCGGCGTCGGCAAGACGTCGCTCGGACAGTCGA
>DATKJP010000041.1:0-13509 GCA_035543635.1 Casimicrobiaceae bacterium | reverse complement strand
ACGTAATCCTGCTCCAGAACCTGCACGCCCGCCTGTTCCCGGCGGAAGTGAAGGTCGTAGCGATCAACGAGGAGTTCCAAGCCGTCGACGAGTTGCTCGATCTCAAAGAAGAGGCAAGCTTCAGCCGGCGTCCGGGAGCGATCTTCGACAGCTTCCTTTTGCTTCAGCAGCGCCCGGAGCTTAAGGGCATGTCGGCGCCCACGCTGCGCGCCCTGTGGAAGCATCGCGGACAGGTCGACGCGGCCTTCCGGCGCGACCCGGCCAACCGTGCCCGGTTTCTCGCCATCCTGCGCCAGCCCCGCGGCGTCACGCACGAGCTGCGGCGCATGAACCAGTACGGCATACTGGGCCGCTACTTGCCGGCGTTCGGTCGAATCGTCGGGCAAATGCAACACGACTTGTACCACGTCTACACCGTAGACGAGCACATCCTGATGGTGATTCGCAACCTGCGACGCTTCACCGAGCCGCAGCACGCGCACGAGTATCCGCTGTGCTCGCGGCTGATGACCGATTTCGCCAATCCCGAATTGCTGTACGTCGCGGCGCTGTTTCACGATATTGCCAAGGGTCGTGGCGGCGATCACTCACGGCTGGGGCGCAGCGACGCACTGCGCTTCTGCCGCCTGCACGGGATCTCCAGCGAGGATAGCGAGCTCGTGGCCTGGCTCGTCGCCCAGCATCTGTCGATGTCGCTCACCGCGCAGAAGCACGACATCAGCGATCCGACCGTGGTCGCGTCCTTTGCCCAGAAAGTGCGTACCGAGCGCCGGCTGGCCGCGCTCTATCTGCTCACGGTGGCGGACATCCGAGGGACCAGCCCGAAGGTTTGGAACGCCTGGAAGGCGAAGCTGCTCGAGGATCTGTTTCACCTGACGCAGGCGAGGCTCAGCGGCAGCGCGGGGCCGATCCGTCTCGACGACAGTCTCGAGGCGCGGCGCGCCGAGGCGGCGCGCCAACTGCGTCTGTACGCGGTTCCGGAGAACGCCGAGCGGACGCTGTGGCAGAAACTCGACGGCGTCTATTTCCAGCGCCACAGCGCCGACGAGATCGCCTGGCACGCACGCCAGCTCTATTTTCGCATCGAGGAGAAGCCGCCGGTCGTCAAAGCGCGACTGTCGCGTGCAGGCGTCGGGTTGCAGGTGATGATCTATCTGCCCGACCAGAAGGCCCTGTTCGCGCGCATCTGCAGCTTCTTCAATCAGGCGCGCCTTTCGATCCTCGAGGCGAAGATACACACCACGCGCCACGGATACGCGCTCGACACCTTCACCGTGCACGATCCATCCACTCCCAACGCGTCCTACCGCGATGCGATCAGCTATGTCGAATTCGAATTGAAGCGCGTCTTGAGCGACGCAGCCCCGCTGCAATCGCCGCCTGTCGGGCGAGTGAGCCGGCATCTGAAGCACTTCCCCTTGTCACCGGAAGTGCGGCTGTTTCCGGATGACAAGGGCACGCACTACATCATGGAGATCGTTGCCGGCGACCGGCCCGGGCTCCTCGCCCGCATCGCGTACACGCTTGCCGACTCGAACATCAACGTGGCGAGCGCGAGAATTAACACCCTCGGCGAGCGTGCTGAGGACGTGTTCCTCATCGACGGCGCACGCCTCCACGACGAGGCCGCGCTGGTGCGGCTCGAGACTGCCCTCTACGAGCAGCTGCGGATCGCGTAGCTCACGCCGGTGGCGGGCGGTGTAGCGCCGCTTGCGATGCTGCAGCGAGGGTGCGATGTGGCAAGCGGACCTACTCCTCAATCACGGCCGCGTCGGGAAACAGCACCTCGGTATAGCCGAACATGCGCATGTTGCGGATGCGCATCGGATAGAGGATGCCGTCGAGGTGATCGACCTCGTGCTGCACCACGCGCGCATGAAAGCCCTCGACCTCGCGGGCAATCGGCGCTCCGTCGGGGTCGAAGCCGGTGTAGCGCAAGCGCGTGAACCGCGGCACACGCCCGCGCAGGCCCGGCACGGAAAGACAGCCTTCCCAGTCTTCTTCCATATCAGTCGTCAGCGGCGTGAGCACTGGATTCACCAGCTCGGTATAGGGAACGGGTTCCGCATCCGGATAGCGCGCGTTGTGCTCGAAGCCGAAGATCACGACGCGCAAGCCGACTCCGATCTGCGGCGCGGCGAGGCCGGCGCCGCTGGCCGCGATCATCGTCTCGCGCATGTCATCGAGCAATGCCTTCAATTCGGGCGTGCCGAAGTGCGAGATCGGCTTCGCCCGCTCGAGCAGCCGCGGCTCCCCCATGCGCAAAATTTCGCGGATCATATCTCTCCGACTACCTGTGCAATCAGAAGTCTCACCTTGTCCATCGCCTTTTCAAGCACGCCCGCGATCCGGTCGATCGAAATCGCTTTTGCGCTGTCACCCCGTCCCGCCGCATGATTGACGACGACTGCGATCGAGACGTAAGCGATGCCCAGCTCTCGCGCCAGCGCCGCTTCTGGCATCCCCGTCATGCCCACGAGCGTGGCTCCGTCGCGCTCCATGCGATCGATCTCGGCTGCGGTTTCCAGGCGCGGTCCCGATACCGCGCCGTAGACGCCTCCGTCATGCAGCGCAATGCCTGCCTTGCGTGCCGCGGCGAGACAGCGCGCGCGCAACTCCGTACTGTACGGATGCGTGAAGTCCACGTGGACAACCTCGCGCTCGCCGCCGTCGAAAAAAGTATTATGTCGTCCGCTCGTGTAATCGATGATCTGTAGCGGCAGCACCAGGTCGCCCGGTGCATAGCCGCCGGCGATGGCTCCGACCGATGCCACCGCGAATATGGCGTCCACGCCGCGATGCTTCAATGCCCAGAGATTGGCGCGGTAGTTGACCCGATGCGGCGGGATGGTATGGCCGTGTCCGTGCCGGGCCAGAAACACGACGTCGCGCTCGGCGATGCGTCCGAAGATCAGCGCCGACGAAGGTTCGCCGTAGGGCGTGCGGACGACCTCGCGGTGCGCGACGGCGAGCGTGGAAAGCCGCGTGAGGCCGCTGCCGCCGATGATGGCCAGCATGGAAGCTTCTGTGCAGGGATCGTAATGAGCGCACCCCGTCCGTCGGGAAAGCAAGCGCGGAGCGGCTGTGCCAGTTGTTACTTTGCTTGAGCTTGGTTATTCTTGTCAATTCATGACATTGTCAAGCCGACTCGCAGCTCAGGTTGAAGGCGGGTCCGCGGGCGAGCAACCGATATGTATCTGGACCGACTGTTCAAGCTGATGGCGGATAAACAGGCTTCCGACCTGTTCATCTCCTGCGGAGCGCCGATCAACATCAAGATGAACGGCGTCGTCTCGGCCATTTCCACGCAGCCGATGGACGTTGAGACGGTCCGCCGCATCGCCTACGAGCTGATGACCAAGGATCAGGCGCGCGAATTCGAGAACGAGATGGAGATGAACCTCTCCTACCTCGACCGCAGCGTCGGCAACTTCCGGATCAACATCTTCCGCCAGCGCGGGACGATTTCGCTCTGCATTCGTTATGTGCGCAGCAACGTCCCGCCGTTCGAGGATTTGAAGCTGCCACCGGTGCTGCTTAACCTCGTCATGGAGCGTCGCGGGCTGGTGCTCATCGCCGGCGCGACCGGCTGCGGGAAGTCGACCACGCTGGCGGCGATGATCGACTACCGCAACAACAACAGGTCCGGACATATCCTCACGATCGAGGATCCGATCGAGTACCTCTTCGAGCACAAGCAGTCGATCGTCAACCAGCGCGAGATCGGAGTCGATACGCAAAACTATCACAAGGCGCTGGGCAATGCGCTGCGCGAGGCGCCCGACCTGATCATGATCGGCGAGGTGCGCGACCGCGAGACGATGCAGCAGGCGCTGCTGCACACGCTGACCGGGCACCTTTGCCTCTCGACGCTGCACGCCAACAACAGCTATCACGCGCTGTCGCGGATCATCAACATGTTTCCCTACGACGCGCGTTCCGGGCTGCTGTCCGACCTTTCGATCGGTCTGCGCGCGATCATCTCGCAGCGTCTCGTTCGCAACAAGGAAGGCGACCAGCAGCCTGCGGTCGAGATCCTGCTCAATACCTCGCTCATCGCCGAGCTGATCAAGAACGGCGAGATCACCCAGATCAAGGAAGCGATGGAGCAGAGTCTGTACCCGGGGTCGCAGACCTTCGAGCAGGCGCTGTGCCGGCTCTACCTCGACGGAATCATAGGCTACGAGGAGGCGCTCGCAGGTTCCGACTCGCCGACCAATCTTGCCTGGCTCGTCAATCAGAACTCGCCGTCGGCTCGCATCGAGCGGGCCGAGACCGGAGACGAAGCTACCCAGCACGCGAGTGCTGGCTTCGCCAATCTCGAGATCGACCCCGAGTTCCTGAACCGCGAGCACTGATCGCTCCGTGGTGACGCGCGCGCCGGCCTCCGCCACGCTCGAGCTTGCGCGCGAGCTGATCGCACGCCGCTCGCAGACTCCCGACGACGCGGGTTGCCAGGAAATCCTCAAGCATCGTCTTACCGGCGCAGGTTTTCGCTGCGAAACGCTCACTGCCGGCGGTGTGACGAACCTCTGGGCGCGGCGCGGCGATGCTCGTCCTGTCGTGTGCTTTGCCGGACACACCGACGTGGTGCCGAGCGGTCCGCTCGATGCCTGGAGCTCCGACCCGTTCTTGCCGACGATCCGCGACGGCTTCCTTTACGGCCGCGGTGCAGCGGACATGAAATCCTCGCTTGCCGCGTTCATCGTAGCGATCGAAGCCTTTGTCGCCGCACATCCAAGGCATCCCGGCTCGATCGCGCTCATCGTCACCTCGGACGAGGAGGGTCCCGCGGTCGACGGAACGGTGCGCGTCACCGAAAGGCTCATGGCGCGCGGCGAAACACTCGACTACTGCATCGTTGGAGAGCCGAGCTCGGTGCAACGCCTCGGCGACATGATCAAGAACGGCCGTCGCGGCACGCTCTCCGGGACGCTGCGCGTGAAAGGCGTGCAGGGTCACGTCGCCTACCCGCAGCTTGCGAAGAATCCGATTCATCTCGTTGCGCCGGTCATTGCCGAGCTTGCGGCGACGAAGTGGGACGATGGCAACGAATACTTTCCGCCGACAAGCTGGCAAGTCTCGAACATCCGTGCCGGTACCGGAGCTACCAACGTCATTCCGGGATCGCTGGAGTTGATGTTCAACTTTCGTTACGCCACGGCGAGCACCCGCGAAGGCCTGCGCGAACGACTCGAAGCTCTGCTGGAGGGCCACCGGCTCGACTACGAGCTGCAGTGGACCGCATCCGGAGACCCTTACCTCACGCGGCGCGGCAAGCTGGTCGCTGCGGTGGCCGAGGCGATAGGCGAAAATTGCGGCATCACGCCGGAAGTCTCGTGCACCGGCGGGACTTCCGACGGCCGGTTTATCGCGGCGATCTGTCCGGAGGTGGTCGAGCTGGGTCCGGTCAACGCGACGATCCACAAGATCGACGAGCGCGTTTCGGTCGCCGATCTGGAGCCGCTGGCGGCCGTTTATCGTGGCATACTGGAGCGCCTGCTGCTCCATCCGCCCCGATGAACCCGCTGGCTCAGGAGCTCGAAACCGTTCGCGACTGGCTGCGCTACGCAGTCTCGCGCTTCATTGCCGGTGGGCTGGTATTCGGCCACGGCACGACCAACGCGTACGACGAGGCCGCCTATCTCGTCTTGCATACGCTCAAGCTTCCGCTCGACCGACTCGAGCCATTCCTCGACGCGAAGCTCACCCATGGCGAGCGGCAGGAGCTCCTCGACGTCATCGACCGGCGAGTCGAGCAGCGCATGCCGTCGGCGTATCTCACGCACGAGGCGTGGCTCGGCGATTTCCGTTTCTACGTCGACGAACGCGTGATCATCCCGCGATCGTACATTGCCGAGCTACTGCCCGACGGACTGCTGCCGTGGATCTCGGATCCGGCGCGAATCCAGACCGCGCTCGATCTGTGCACCGGTTCGGGCTGCCTCGCGATTCTGCTCGCGCATCACTTTCCGAATGCCGACGTCGACGCCGCGGACATTTCCTCCGATGCGCTCGCGGTGGCGTTGCGCAACGTCGCGGATCACGGCTTGCAGGGGCGCGTGAATCTCATCCGGTCGGATCTGCTCTCGAACCTCACCGAGAAGAATTACGATCTTATCGTCAGCAATCCGCCCTATGTCAATGCGATGACCATGGAGGAGCTGCCGCCGGAGTATCGTCACGAGCCTCAACTCGCGCTCGCGGGCGGCGATGACGGGTTGGACGCGGTGCGTACCATTCTCGCCCGCGCCTCTGAATTCCTGAACCCGGAGGGCTTGCTGGTGATGGAAGTGGGACCGAATCGCGCCGCCGCCGAGGCGGCGTTTCCACGGCTGCCCTTCGTGTGGCTTGCCACCCCATCGGCCGAGGAAAGCGTGTTCCTGTTGCGGCGCGAGGAGCTCGTCGCCGCGCGGCGCGCAGCGGCGTAGACCTACAAGCCGAAGAAATCGCGAATGCGTCGCATCAACTCGCCGGCGCGCGTGCCGGTGGCGCGAGCCCGCGCTTCCGCAGAGAGCTTGGCAAGCACGGCATCATTGAGTGCATGCCGCTCAGCCACTGTCTTTGACAGCGAATCGATGATCTCCGGCCGGGCTCGAAGGATCGCTTCGAAGCCTGCCTTGTCGAGGCGGTAACAAAGCACGTCCGCCTCGGCGACGATCGTAGCGGTGCGGGCCTGTCCGGTAAGCAGGCCCATCTCACCGAAATAAGAAGGCGCCGAGAGCGTGGTGAGCCGCTGCCTCGGCCCGCCAGTGCCCGGCTCGGGATCCCGAAAGATGCCAACGTCGCCGCGCGCCAGAATGTAGAGCGAATCCGATGGATCGCCTTGCCGTGTGCAGACGTCCCCCGGCGCGAAGGGCCTGGGCGTAAGGCGCGTGCCGAGCGCGTGCTTCTCTTCGTCGGTGAGCGACGAGAACAATTCCAGCGATTGGAGCAAGGCCAGTCGAGACGTCTGCTCCTGCGCCGAATGCTCCGTGTGCATCTGACGCGCCGAATGCAGATAGAGGTCGGAACGCGAAATCGGGATCTCCATGCCGGCCCGGCCGAGCGCGGCAAATACCTGGACCCGAACGCGCGAATCGGTGATGAGATAAGACTTGATGTCCGTGAGCCAGTAATACACGACGTACCTGATGGCGCTGGAGTCGAACCCCAGGCAGATGCTATGCGGCGCGGGATCTTGGGCGACGAAGGGTATTTCGGCACGCTGCAGGGCGGTATTGATGACCGCGATCACTTGTCCAGGCGTCCATTCGTAGCCGACGCCGAAATCGATCGGCCGGCGCCAAGGGATACGTTGATCGCCGCGGCGGCCGAGGATCGTGACCCGGCCGGCCATGAGCTGCGCATTTGGAATCACAATGGTGACGTTGTTCACCGTGGCGAGCGCGGTGTAACGCCATCGAATGCTGACCACTTCGCCGGTGATACCGTCGGCGAGCTCGATCCAGTCGCCGATGCGGCAGGTGTTGTCGAGTTGCAGCGAGACGCCGCCGAGAAGATTGTTCAGCGTCGCCTGCGCGGCGAAGGCTACTGCTCCGAGCACCGCCGTCAGGGAAATGTTGATGGCGGTGAGGTTCACCCCGACGGCGTCCAGTCGGAACAGGGCATAGATCACCAGCGCCACCGCCATGATCACTTCGCCGAGGATGCGCGGCACCGTGCGCCTGTGAAGCAGTACGTTGCCCAGGAATGCGATCCAGAGCTGAATGTTGCCGAGCGTGACGATCAGCAGGCAGATCTCGCGCGGGATGACCGAGATCGCAAGGTTGGCGGGGATCAGCTGATAGCGTGCGAGCAGCTCGAGCCCGCCGAGCCCCAGAACGATCATGAGGAGCTTGACCAGCACCGAGCGCCGCAGCGTCGGCTGCCAGCGCATCACCATCAACCCGAGGATCAGCGAAACCGCGCTGACTCCGAGCGCTTCCTGCAGAGTGATCTGCGCGACCATTCGTCGCTGGTTTTCCCCTCGCCGGCGGCGCGCCGGACCGGGCCGATTATACGGCCCCCGCCCCTGGCGCGCAGTCCAGCCCGAGCCGCGGCAGCATGCAGCCGTGTAGAATGGCCCCGCCCTCCTCGTACTTTCTCCGATTCGTGCGCACCGGCGGCCGGATTCTTGTCGACAACCTTCTTGCTCAGGGCGTCGACCTCGCCTTCTGCGTTCCGGGCGAAAGTTATCTTCCGGTTCTCGATGCACTCTACGATGTACGTGAGCGCCTGCGGCTGATCGTCTGCCGGCAGGAGGGCGGCGCGGCCTACATGGCCGAAGCCTACGGCAAGCTCACCGGACGGCCCGGCATTGTCTTCGTCACGCGCGGACCGGGAGCGTCGAACGCCGCGATCGGCATTCACACCGCGCAACAGGATTCCACGCCGCTGATCGCATTCGTAGGTCAGGTCGGAAGCGAGTTCGCCGACCGCGAAGCGTTCCAGGAAATCGACTACAGGCGCATGTACGGCGGCATCGCCAAGTGGTCGGCGCAAATCGATCGAGCTGAGCGCATTCCGGAATACGTCGCGCGGGCTTTTCTCGTGGCGATCTCGGGACGGCCGGGACCGGTCGTGCTCGCGCTGCCTGAAGACATGCTCTCCGCGAGCGCGAATGCTGTTGACGCGGCGCGTGTTGCTCCTCCTGGCGTCGCCCCTTCGACAGAGCAGATTGATGCTTTACGCAACATGTTGCTGCGGGCGAAGCGAGCTCTCGTCGTCGCCGGCGGCAGCGGCTGGACTGCGCAAGCGTGCTTCGATCTTGTCCGTTTCGCGGAAGCCAATGGACTGCCGGTCGCCTGCGCCTTCCGCAACCAGGATCTGTTCGACAATCGCCATGACAACTACGCCGGCGATGTCGGCATCGCGCTCAATCCTAAGCTCGCCGGGCGGGTGCGCGATGCCGATGTGCTGCTCGTCATCGGCGAACGCCTCGGCGAAATGGTCACTTCTGGCTATTCGCTGCTCACCCCGCCGCAATCGAAGCAGGCGCTAATTCACGTTCTTCCCGGCGCAGACGAGCTCGGACGCGTGTATCAACCCGCGCTAGCAATCGAATCCTCGATTCCGGCCTTCTGCGCTGCGCTCGCCGCGATGGAATCGATTCCCGCCGTCCCATGGGCCGGTAGTGCGGCGCAGGCGCACGGCGAATACCTCGCGTGGCAAATGCCGCGCGCGATGCCGGGCGCGCTTGATCTGTGGCAGGTCGTGGCCACGCTGCGCGAGCGGCTGCCGGAAGACGCGATCCTCGCCAACGGGGCAGGCAACTACGCGGGGTGGCTCGCTCGTCTCTATCGTTATCCGAGCTACCGGACCCAGCTCGGCCCCTACAACGGGTCGATGGGATACGGGGTTCCCGCCGCGGTGGCGGCGAAGGCCGTTCATCCCGATCGGGTTGTCATTTCGTGGAACGGCGACGGCTGCTTTCTGATGAACGGTCAGGAGCTGGCAACGGCGGTCCAGTATGAATTGCCGATCGTGTTCATCGTCATCGACAACGGCATGTACGGGACGATTCGCATGCACCAGGAGCGCGAGTATCCTGCGCGCGTCTACGGTACGGAGCTGGTCAATCCCGACTTCGCGGCGCTTGCTCGAGCCTACGGAGCGCTGGGCGAGACCGTCACGCGCACGGCGGAATTCGCGCCGGCGCTCGAGCGCGCGCTCTCCGCCGGTCGCCCGGCGCTGATCCACTTGCGCGTCGACCCGCAGGCGATCACCATGAACGCCACCATCGACGAGATTCGCGCCGCCGCTCTGTCGCGGGGGAAAACCAGTGGCTGATGCCCCTCAAGCTAACCCTTTCCCCGCAAGCGGGGCGAGGCAATCGACGACGCTCGCTGTAACCGGGCTTTCGGTCGAGTTCCGCACAACTGAGCGCACCGTGCGTGCGGTGCGCGACGTCTCCTTCATACTCGGGCGCGGCGAAACAATCGCAATCGTCGGCGAATCCGGCTCGGGCAAGTCGGTGACCGCATTGTCGATCATGCGCTTGATCGAGCACGGCGGCGGGCGCATCGTCTCCGGCCGCATGGAATTCGCGCGTGCCGATGGTGCGTCGCTCGACCTTGCTCGGGCCGACGCGGCGACGATGCGCGCGATTCGCGGCGCCGAGATCGCGATGATCTTTCAGGAGCCTATGACTTCGCTCAATCCGGTGTACACGGTGGGCGAACAGATCGCTGAAGCGATCCGGCTGCATCAGGGCCAGGATCGCGCCGCCGCGCAACGCGAGGCGCTGCGCATGCTCGAGCAGGTGCGTATTCCCGAGGCCCGGCAGGTGCTGTCGCGCTATCCGCATCAGCTGTCCGGCGGCATGAGGCAGCGCGTGATGATCGCGATAGCGCTCTCCTGCAAGCCGCGCTTGCTCATTGCCGACGAGCCGACGACCGCGCTCGACGTCACCATTCAGGCGCAGATCCTCGCGCTCGTCCGGCTGCTGCAGGAAGAGATGCACATGGCGGTGATGTTCATCACGCATGACATGGGCGTGGTCGCTGAAGTCGCCGATCGCGTCGTCGTCATGTTCCGCGGCGAGAAGGTCGAGGAAGGCGCTGCCGATAAAATCTTCCACGCGCCGAAGCATCCCTATACGCGCGCGCTCCTTTCGGCGGTGCCGACGCTCGGCGCGATGCGCGACAGTGACAATCCCGCTCCGTTCCCGCTTCTGCAGGTGGACGGAGCTCCTGCGACGGTTCCCGCGCGTACGCCGCACCAGCCTTCGCGAACGACGGCTCTTTTGAGCGTGCGCGGGCTCAAGACGCGCTTCAACCTGAATTCCGGATTGCTCGGACGAACGCGCCGGCGCGTGCACGCCGTCGAGCAGGTGAGCTTCGAGCTTTATCCCGGAGAAACGCTCGCGCTGGTCGGCGAGTCCGGTTGCGGCAAGTCGACCACCGGGCGCTCGCTCCTGCGGCTGGTCGCGATCGACGGTGGCGAGATCGAGTTCGGCGGCCGCGATCTCGTGGCGCTCCCGGCGAACCAATTGCGCTCGCTGCGGCGCGAGATTCAGATGATATTCCAGGACCCCTTCGCTTCGCTTGATCCGCGACTGACCGTTGGCTTCTCTGTCGCGGAGCCGCTCTACATTCACGGAGTTGCCAGCGGCAGCGAAGCCGAAGACCGCGTCGCGACGCTGCTCCGGCAAGTCGGGCTCTCGCCCGATCATGCGCAGCGCTATCCACACGAGTTCTCCGGGGGACAGCGCCAGCGCATCGCCATCGCCCGCGCGCTCGCCCTGCAGCCCAAGATCATTGTCGCGGACGAGGCAGTCTCCGCTCTGGATGTATCGATCCGTGCCCAGATAGTCAATCTGATGCTGGACCTTCAGGCTCAGCTCGGGCTGTCGTACCTCTTTATCTCGCACGACATGGCCGTGGTCGAGCGCGTCAGCCACCGCGTTGCGGTGATGTACCTCGGACAGATTGTCGAGATCGGCCCGCGGCGCGCGATCTTCGACGACCCGCGCCACGCGTATACACGCAAGCTTCTCTCCGCCGTACCGATCGCGGATCCTGCGCGACGCCGGGGCAAAAGGGAGCTATCATCCGATGAAATACCAAGCCCGATCCGCGCCGTAGGTGACGAGCCCGTCGTGCAGCCGCTGCAGGAAGTTGCACCCGGACATTTCTTGGCCACGCACCGCGTCGGTGGGCCTTATTGAGTCCGAACGTCTTTCGATGGTGTCCTATCCCTGGAGGAATGTATGAAAGCCCTGCTCCGCTGGTCCGTTCTGGCCTTCGCCCTCACGGTGCTCGCCGGGAGCCCTGCGTTCGCCGCGAAGGACGTCGTCTTTGCGGTCGCCTCGCAATTCACGACCACCGATCCCTACGATGCCAACGACACGCTTTCGCAGGCGATGGCCAAGTCCTTCTATGAGGGTCTGTTCGGCTTCGACAAGGACATGAAGCTCATTCCCGTGCTTGCCGAGAGCTATGACGTGAGCAAGGACGGGCTCGCTTACACGATCAAGCTCAAGAAGGGCATCAAGTTCCAGGACGGCACCGACTTCAAGGCCGACGCCGTGAAAGTATGCCTCGATCGGGTCAC
Source organism: Casimicrobiaceae bacterium (assembly GCA_035543635.1). Lineage (GTDB taxonomy): Bacteria > Pseudomonadota > Gammaproteobacteria > Burkholderiales > Casimicrobiaceae > PALSA-1003. The sequence continues at coordinate 1,473 of DATKJP010000041.1, read as the reverse complement.
CAATCCCGAGAACAAGCTCAAGCGCTACGGGCTGTACAACAACAATATCGCCAAGGTCGAGGTCGTCGACGATTACACCGCGCGGATCACGCTGAAGACGCCGTTCTCGCCGTTCATCAACCAGCTCGCGCATCCGTCGACGGTGATGATCAGCCCGACCGCGCTCAAGAAGTGGGGCAACAAGGACATCGCGTTTCATCCCGTTGGAACCGGACCGTTCGAGTTCGTCGAATGGAAGCAGACCGACTATCTCAAGGTGAAGAAGTTCGACGGCTACTGGAGGAAGGGCTATCCGAAGGTGGACACCATCACCTGGAAGCCGGTCGTCGACAACAACACGCGCGCGGCGCTCATGCAGACCGGTGAAGCGCACTTCACCTTCCCGGTCCCCTATGAAGTCGCCGAAGTGCTCAAGAGCAAGCCGGATCTGGAGGTCGTTGCTGCGCCGTCGATCGTCCTGCGCTACCTCTCGATGAACACGCAGCAGAAGCCCTTCGACAACCCCAAGGTGCGGCAAGCGATCGCCTACGCGATCAACAAGGATGCGCTGGCCAAGGTCGCCTTCGCCGGCTATGCTACGCCGGCCGAAGGGGTGGCGCCGCAGGGTGTCGAGTACGCTGTGAAGCTCGGTCCGTGGCCTTACGATGTCGCGAAGGCCAAGGAGCTCATGAAGGAAGCCGGTTATCCCAACGGATTCGAGACCGAGCTTTGGTCGGCGTACAACCACAGCACGGCGCAGAAGGTGACGCAATTCCTGCAGCAGCAGCTGCAGCAGATCGGCATCAAGACCAAGATCACGTTGCTTGAAGTGGGTCAGCGTGTCGAGAAGGTCGAGAGCTGGCAGGACGCAGCCACCGCGCCGGTGCGATTGTATTACGTCGGCTGGTCGACCTCGACCGGCGAGGCTGACTGGGCGCTCCGGCCTCTGCTCGCGAGCGAATCATGGCCTCCCCGACTCTTCAACACCGCTTACTTCAAGGACGCCCAATTCGACGCCGACATCAAGAATGCTCAGCTCACCACGAACGGCGGCGAGAAAGCGAAGCTCTACAAGGACGCGCAGGAAGTGATCTGGAAGGAAGCGCCCTGGGCGCCGCTCGTGGTGGAGAAGCTTCTCTCGGCGCACAACAAAAAGCTCTCGGGCGTATACGTGATCCCGGATGCATCGTTTAACTTTACCGATATCGATTTGAAGTAAGCGTACGTTCAGGAGCGGCCCGCCTCCGGACGGGCCGCGACTGGAAGCCTCGTGCTCCAGTATCTCCTCAAACGGCTGCTCGGGCTGATCCCTACGCTGGCGCTCGTCGGGGTACTGGTGTTCCTGTTTGTACATCTGCTGCCGGGCGATCCTGCGCGGCTCGCCGCCGGTCCTGACGCAACGCCTGAGACCGTAGCGCTAGTGCGGCAGGACCTTGGGCTCGACAAGTCGCTGCCGGAGCAATTCGTGCGCTTCGTGGGCGGTGTCGTGCGCGG
>DATKJP010000040.1:0-6496 GCA_035543635.1 Casimicrobiaceae bacterium | reverse complement strand
CGACATCAATGCCGGCAAGCTCGCTGAGACCAAAGGCCACAGCAAGGACGTCAAGGCGTTCGGCAAGATGATGGTGACCGACCATACCGGCGTGAACAAGCAGGCGACCGCTCTGGTGACGAAGCTCAAGGTGACGCCGGAAGACAACCCCACCAGCCAGGCGCTGAAGCAGGGGGGTGAAGAGAACGTGAAGAAGCTGAAAGGACTCAAGGGCGCCGAATTCGACAAGGCCTACATCGATCATGAAGTCGATTACCATCAACAGGTGCTCGACGCGGTCGACAAGACGCTCATCCCCAGCGCCAAGAACGCCGAGCTGAAAGCGCTGATCGAGAAGGTGCGGCCGGCTTTCGTCGCCCACCTCGAGAAGGCCAAGTCGATCCAGGCGAGCCTCGGGAAGTAGGACCGTGTCGCGCCAGTGGCGGGTCGTGCTGATCGGCGCGGCCGCATTTGTTTGTCTCGGAACCGCCGCGGTCGGCACCGCCGCCGCGGCGACTCACACCGTCGTCATCGAAGGCGTGAAGTACGAACCTGAAAAGCTGACGGTCAATCGCGGCGATACCGTCGTGTGGGTCAACAAGGATCCGTTCCCGCACACAGCCACCGCGAAGGGCGCATTCGACTCGCATGACATCGCGGCGGGCAAATCGTGGAAGTACAAGGCAAGCAAGGCGGGCGATTTCGCCTACGTCTGCACGCTGCATCCCAACATGCATGGGACGCTCACGGTCAAGTAGGCGGGCTGCCGGGGCGGGCAGGCGGTTCGGTCAGACGGGAAACGGATTGTCGCTGCGCAGGTGATACTTCTTGCCTGGGGGGAAGTGCGCGTTCATAAACGCCTGGAAGTCCTTCCAGGCGCTGCGCTTCCCAGTGAGGTGGAGATAGGTCGCGCTCAAGGTTCCGGCGCCGGCGGCAACGATGTCGGGCCAAGCGTAGCCGAGCTGGAACCGCAGCCAGTTGAGAAAGAGCACCGAGCAGCCGATCGATCGGAAGCGCACATCGGTCGAATCGTTCCGGCTCACCCAATTGGGTCGCGCCTTGATGTCGAGCCAGTCGTTTGCGGTCACGAAACCCGGGGTCTGCGCGCCCGGGTACATGTCGTTCGCGAGCACGCGGGACAAACCCTCGCCGTTGCTGCCGCCGCAGTTCCAGCCGCGGCCGAAGTTCGCCATGAACACCTCGTCCGCCTCCGCAACCAGCAGTGAGCGGATCAGATCGACCGTCGGGCCCGAGTTCGCCCCGACCGCGATATCGGTCCCCATGCAGCTCGAATGCGATGCCCCGCTGTTGTCGGCCGTCACCTGCACGACGAAGGGTAAGTGCTTGGGCGTGAGCCCGCCGAAGATCGCCTGCAGCGTTGCGTAGTCCCGTTCGCAGCTATCGAGAAGCGCTTGTGCGAGCGCGGCGCCCCTGCTGCCGAGCGCGGTCAAGTACGAAACCTCAAAGTGGGTGGTGTTCCCGGAGGTCGTCACCCTGTTCGGATGGTACATGCCGAGCACTGCGCCGCGATGCCGGCGGTGCAGAGTCACGCGCCGGTGGCGGGTCCTGGATTCGACGTGAACGGCGGCGGGCATGGGGCTGGTCGCAAAGTGTAGACTAGGCGACGCATCATTCCCAGCGACTCATCTTGAACGTTCGCAAGGATTTCGCCGACACCGTCGGCAACACGCCGCTCATCCGTCTCGAGAGCGTGAGCCGCGAGACCGGCTGCGAGATCCTCGGCAAAGCGGAGTTTTTGAATCCCGGCGGATCGGTGAAGGACCGTGCCGCGCTGTGGATCATTCGCGACGCGGAGCGGTGCGGGATGCTGAAAGCCGGCGGCACCGTGGTCGAAGGAACGGCGGGCAACACCGGCATCGGCCTCGCGCACATCTGCAACGCGCGCGGCTATCGCTGCCTCATCATCATCCCCGAGACCCAGTCGCAGGAGAAGATGGATCTCCTGCGCGCGCTCGGCGCGGAGGTGCGCCCCGTGCCCGCGGTGCCGTATGCGAACGATAACAACTACGTCAAGCTCGCCGGGCGTATCGCTGCTGAGACCAAGAACGCGATCTGGGCCAACCAGTTCGACAACACGGTGAACCGCGACGCGCATTACGAATCGACCGGCCCCGAGATCTGGCGCGACACCGACGGCAGCGTCGACGCATTCGTCTGCGCGACCGGCACCGGCGGCACGCTTGCCGGCGTCGCGCGCTATCTCAAGAAAAAGAAGCCGTGGGTGAAGATCGTGCTCGCCGATCCGATGGGGAGCGCGCTCTACAACTTCGTCAAGCACCGCGAGCTCAAGCTCGAAGGATCGTCGATCACCGAGGGGATCGGCTCGAGCCGCGTGACCGCGAATCTCAAGGACACCCCGATCGACGACGCGGTGCGCATACCCGACAGCGAATGTGTGCCGATGGTCTACAAGCTTTTGCGCCGCGACGGGCTCTTCGTCGGAGGCTCGACGGGGATCAACGTCGCGGCCGCGGTTCACGTCGCGCGCGAGTTGGGGCCGGGACATACGATCGTCACGCTGTTGTGCGATCGTGGCTCGCTCTACATGGGGCGGCTCTTCAACCCGGAGTTTCTCGCGAGCAAAGGGCTCTCGACCGAATAGGCGCGTCCTATGATCGTCCTCTTCACCGACTTCGGCGCTCACGACATCTACGTCGCGCAGGTCAAGGCGGAGCTGCTCGAGCACTTTCCAGCGGCGGTCCTTCTCGATCTGCTCCACAACGCGCCGAACTTTCGCGTGGCGGCCGGCGCGCATCTGCTCGCGGCGCTGCAGGAGCGCTTTCCGGCCGAAAGCGTCTTTCTGGCGGTCGTCGATCCCCGTGTCGGTACGGATCGCGACGCCATCGTCCTGCAGGCCGATGAAAAGTGGTATGTGGGGCCGGACAACGGTCTGCTGTCGGTCGTCAGTGCGCGTGCCGCGCAAAGACGGACGTGGAGGATCATCTGGCGCCCGCAGCGGCTCTCGTCATCGTTTCACGGGCGCGACCTGTTTGCCCCGATCGCCGCCTGGATAGCGCGTGGAGAGTTTCCTCATGACAACGTCCAGGAGACCCCCGACCTGCAAGTCCGCCTCGGGCCGGAGGATCTCGCTGAGATCATCTACATCGATCATTACGGCAACGCGCTGACCGGGCTGCGCGCCAGCGGTGTCTCGCGCGACGCGGTCCTCACCCTCCGCGATCATCGCCTCAAGTACGCGAAAGTCTTCGGCGACGTGCCCGCCGGCAGCAGCTTCTGGTACGAGAACAGCATCGGGCTCGTCGAGCTGGCGGCGAATGGAGCCAGCGCTGCTACGCTGCTCGGCGCGAAGATCGGCGATGCGGTGACGGCGGTCTCATAGCTCCCGCGCTGGTATCGATGCAAAACGTCCCGTCGACCACCGCAAGGAACGTGCGCTCCTCGCGCAGGATGAGCCGCTTCGTCTGCGCCATGGCGAAATTCTCGCGTCCTTCCGGGTCGGATTTGAGGCGCGCCCGGTAGCGCTCGTACGACGCGAGGCTGTCGAAGGCGATCAGGCCCCACGCGATGTTATTCGTTCCTTCGTGCGGCAGGAAGTAGCCGACGAGCTGACCGCCGCAGCGAGGGATGACGCGTCCCCAGACTTTCGCGTACTCCTCGAAGGCATCGCGCTGGAACGGATCGATCTCGTAACGGATGAAGCAGGTGATCGTCATGGCGGGAGCAGATAAGGTCGACGATGGCAATCATAGCGCTTGCACGGATGCAATGGTTCGTCTACGATCGAACCATGAAAGACGGTCCAAGCATCGTCGGCATCGCGGCACTGATCGGCGACCACGCCCGCGCCGAAGTGCTCACCGCTCTGCTGTCGGACAGGGCGCTCACCGCCACCGAGCTTGCTGAAGTGGCGGGCGTCACGAAGCAGACGATTAGCGCACATCTCGCCAAGCTCGTCGAGGCAAAGCTAGTGGCCGTCGAAAGCCAAGGGAGGCACCGCTATTTCCGCCTCGCTGACACCGACGTCGCGCAGCTTCTCGAATCCCTCATGGGCGTGGCCTTCCGGACCGGCGCCGTCCGCGTGCGCGCGAGCACGCGCGAGCCGGCGCTGCGCAAGGCGCGGGTGTGCTACGACCATCTCGCCGGCGAGGTCGGCGTGCGGATTTACGAAAGCCTGGTGAAAAAGCGCGCCCTCGTCCCGGGGGCCGATGGGCTGGAGCTCAGCGCCAGGGGTCGGCGTTTCTTCCGCAAGCTCGCCATCGACATCGATCCGCTTTCCCGCCAGAAGCGGGCGTTCTGCCGCGCGTGCCTCGACTGGAGCGAGCGCCGCCACCACCTCGCCGGCGCGCTGGGCGCCGCGCTGCTTGCCCGACTCGTGGAGCTCGGATGGGCGAAGCGGGCCAGGGACTCGCGCGTCGTGTCGCTCACGCCGAGCGGCCAACAGGCCCTGCACCGAATTTTCTAGACCGGTGCGGTGAGCGCCGCAGACGGTGCCGGCAACGATCCAGCGATGCGGTGGCACCTCCTGACACAACGCTGTCAGCAGTCGGAGCGCAAAGTTAGAATAGGGCCGATGTCCTCAGCCGCATCCTTCCACCCCGCCGTCGAGAGCTGGTTCCGCAAGAGCTTCGCCGCGCCAACCGAAGCCCAGGCGCGCGCCTGGCCGGCGATCCAGTCGGGCCGACACGTTCTGGTCGCCGCGCCGACCGGCTCCGGGAAGACGCTGTCCGCCTTCCTCGCCGCGATCGACAGCCTCGTGCGCCGCGGCGTCGAGACGCCGCTCCCCGACGAGACCCTCGTCGTCTACGTCTCGCCGCTGAAAGCGCTCTCCAACGACATCCAGCGCAACCTCGAAGCGCCCCTCGCCGGAATCCGTGACGAGTTGCTGGCGCTCGGTCTTCCCGATGTGGAGATCCGCACGCTCGTCCGGACCGGAGACACGACGCAGAGCGAGCGCGCGGGCATGCGCAAGCGCCCGCCGCACATCGTCGTCACCACGCCTGAGTCGCTGTACGTGCTCCTCGGGTCCGACTCGGGCCGCAAGATGCTCTCCACGACGCGGACCGTGATCGTCGACGAGATTCACGCGCTCGCGCCGAACAAACGCGGCAGTCACCTGTCCCTTTCGCTCGAGCGGCTCGCCGCGTTGACGGCGACGCCTCCGGTTCGCGTGGGACTTTCCGCTACGCAGAAGCCGATCGACGAGGTCGCGCGCTTCCTGGTCGGGGCGAAGACACCGATCGAGGACTGCGCGATCATCGACGCGGGGCACGTGCGCGATCGCGACCTCGCCATCGAAGTGCCGCCGGCTCCGCTCGAGACCGTGATGTCGGGCGACGTCTGGAAGCAGGTGCACGCACGGCTCGCCGAGTTGATCCAGGAACATCACACGACGCTGGTGTTCGTCAACACGCGGCGCATGGCCGAGCGCATCGCGCGGCATCTGTCCGAGATCATCGGCGACGAGAACGTCACTGCGCACCACGGCAGCCTCGCCAAGGAGCGGCGACTCCTCGCCGAGCAGCGATTGAAGCGCGGCGAGCTGCGCGCGCTGGTCGCGACCGCGTCGCTCGAGTTGGGCATCGACATCGGCGACGTCGATCTCGTCTGCCAGCTTGGCTCGCCGCGCTCGATCGCCACCTTTCTGCAGCGGGTCGGCCGCTCGGGCCACGCGGTGGACGGCACCCCAAAGGGTCGGCTCTTCCCGCTGTCGCGCGACGAGCTCGTCGAGAGTGCGGCATTGCTCGACAGTGTAGGTCGCGGCGAGCTCGACCGCCTCTCGATCCCCGAACAACCCCTCGATGTGCTGGCGCAGCAGATCGTCGCCGAGGTCGCATCGCGGGAGTGGAAGGAGGACGAGCTTTTCTTGACGTTCCGCTGCGCTTGGCCGTACCGGGCGTTAGCACGCACAGATTTTGCTGCCGTCGTCGGCATGCTGGCCCAGGGCTTTGGCACCCGTCGCGGCCGGCGTGGGGCGCGGCTGACGGCGCTGACCTCGGGTGGTGCGATCCCGGACACCGCCGACTACCAGGTGTTGCTGGAGCCGGAAAGCCAGGCCATCGGCAGCGTCAACGAGGATTGGGCGGTCGAGAGCATGGCCGGCGATGTCTTCCAGCTCGGCAATGCCGCCTACCGCATCCTGCGCGTCGAGCGCGGCACTGTGCGGGTCGAGGATGCGCAGGGCATGATGCCCAATATCCCGTTCTGGCTCGGTGAGGCGCCGGGCCGCACCGACGAGCTGTCTCAGTCGGTGTCGCGGCTGCGCACGGAGATCGCCGCCCGTCTGCCGGCCGACTCCGGCGGGGAGCAAACCACCCGTTGGCTGGTCGATGAGGGGGGCATCGCTGGGCCCGCCGCCGAGCAGCTGGTCGAATACCTGGCCTCGGCGCTTGCGGCATTGAGCCTTCTGCCGACCCAGGACACGCTCATCCTCGAGCGCTTCTTTGACGAAACCGGCGGCATGCAGCTGGTCATCCACTCGCCCTACGGCAGCCGCATCAACCGGGCCTGGGGGCTGGCACTGCGCAAACGCATTTGC
>DATKJP010000039.1:0-15270 GCA_035543635.1 Casimicrobiaceae bacterium | reverse complement strand
ACACGCGCCGCGTTCATGGCGACCTGCTGCTGCGTCTGGCGCTCGCGCTCCGCCTGGGCCCTGAGCGCCTCGGCCTCGCGCGCCTGACGCTCGCGCATTTCTGCGAGCCGCTTGTCCTGTTGCTTGCGCTCGGCCTCGCGCTTCTCGGATTCCAGCTTCTCGCGCTCCTTCTTTTCGCGCTCGGCCTTGGCTTGCTTCTCCTTGAGCGCGATGTCGGGCTTCGGCGGCGGAGGCGGCTCGACCTTGGTTGGCCTCGGCGGCTCGATCTTCGGGGGCGGCTCGATCTTCGGGGGCGGCTCGATCTTCGGAGCCGGCTCGGGCGGCGGCAGCTGGGGCAGTGCCTTCGGCGCTTCGATCCTTTCGATCGGCGGCGAAGGCGCGTACAACTCCACCTCGACGCTCTCCTGAGGCGGATTGCGCCAGGTAACGTGAAAGACGAGGAAGAGGACGAATCCCAGATTCACCGCGATCGCAAGGATCGCAGCGATCCACTTGGCAGCCGACCGCCCCGAATTCGCCTGACGCCGCATCGCCTGTCAATTCGGCTGTGCCTGCTGCGGCTTCAGCAGCAGCCCGACCTTGCGCACGCCATTGCGCTGCAGAATGTCGAGAATGCCGATGACTTCCTCGTAGCGCACCGCGCGATCGGCGGCGACGACGACCGCCTGATCCGGATTGCGCGCCTGGCGGTCGCGCACGCGCGCGATGAGCTCCGCGCGCGACACGCGCTGCGGCGGAGCCGAGCCTTCGCGCAACCACAGCGACTGATCGGTGCGCAGCGAGACTTCGAGCGGTGACACCGGGATGGCGAGCTTGCTGCCGACGCTCGGCAGCTCGAGCACGCCGGGATTAATGAGCGGGGCGGTGACCATGAAGATCACCAGCAGCACGAGCATCACGTCGATGTAGGGCACGACGTTGATCTGGTTTATCGACTTGCGCGGGCGCATGGTCGAGTGCCCTAGCCCTGGCGCTGCAGGATGTTCGAGAACTCCTCGATGAAGCTCTCGAAGCGCGTCGCCAGGCGATCGACGTCGTGCGTGTAGCGGTTGTAGGCGATCACTGCCGGGATCGCCGCAAAGAGACCGATGGCGGTAGCGATAAGCGCCTCGGCGATGCCCGGCGCGACCTGGGCGAGCGTCGCCTGGCTCACGTTCTGCAGTCCGCGAAAGGCGTTCATGATGCCCCACACCGTCCCGAAGAGTCCGATGTAGGGCGACACCGAGCCGACCGTCGCCAGGCCGGCGAGGTTGGCTTCGAGCGCATCAGTTTCGCGCTGATAGGAAGCGCGCATCGCCCGGCGCGTGCTGTCCATGGTCGCCGCCCCCGTGCTTCCCTGCCGGCGGTGCTTCGCGTATTCGCGAAAGCCGGCCGAAAAGATGCGCTCGAGCGCTCCGCGGCGCCCATGGCTCGCGCGCTGGAACAGCTCGTTCAAGTCGCCGCCTTTCCAGAATTCGTCCTCGAACCGGTCGGTTTCGGTGGCGGCGCGTCGCAGGCCGAAGAGCTTGAGGAAGATCTGCCACCACGACCAAAGCGAGAACAGGAACAGCAAGGCGATCACCGACTGCACGACCACGCTGGCGTGGGTGACCATCGAGATGAAGCTCAGATCGGACTGGAAGTTCAAGAGGGGCTCTCCATCTTTGCGGCGATCGCGGCCGGAATGCGCTTCGGCCGCCAGGTCGCGGTATCGAGGCAAGCGAGCGTTACCTGCGCGCTCGCGAGCATGGCGCCATCGCGCAGCACGTCCTGTGCCATCACCAGGCGCCCACGGCCGCGCTGGACCAGCGCGGCCGTGACCTCGAGCGCGTCGTACAGCCGCGCCGGAGCTCGGTACTCGATTTCCAGACGATGGACCACGAAGGCGAGGCGATGTTCGCGCGCGAGCGCCGCATGCGTGAAGCCGGCTTCAGCCAGCCATTCGGTGCGCGCCCGCTCGAGGAACTTGAGATAGTTGGCGTAGTAGACGATTCCGTCGGCGTCGGTGTCTTCGTAATAAACGCGAACCGGCCAGCGAAAGGGCTTCCTCATTCGCTCGAGAACAGCTCGCCTATCGCGCCGGGGGGAACAAGCCCGAAGTGCCGATAAGAAAGCGCGGTGGCGATCCGGCCGCGGTTCGTGCGCTGCAGGAATCCTTGCTGGATGAGGAACGGCTCGAGCACGTCCTCGATCGTGTCGCGCTCCTCGCCGATGGCGGCCGAGAGGTTGTCGATGCCAACTGGGCCGCCAGCGAACTTGTCAAGCACGCAGCGCAGGAGTTTGCGGTCCATCACGTCCAGCCCCGAGGCGTCGACGTCGAGCACGGAGAGTGCCTTATCTGCAACTTCGCGCGTGATCTTTCCGGCGGCGCGCACCTCGGCGTAGTCGCGCACGCGCCGCAGCAACCGGTTCGCCACGCGCGGCGTGCCGCGCGAGCGACGCGCAATCTCGAGCGCGCCCTCGGGGTCGAGCGGGATCTCGAGCAGCCGCGCCGAGCGCGTAACGATGCGAGTCAGCTCCTCGGGGTTGTAGAACTCCAGCCGTGCAACGATGCCGAAGCGGTCGCGCAGCGGGTTGGTCAGCATCCCGGCGCGCGTCGTCGCGCCAACGAGCGTGAAGGGCGGCAGGTCCAGCTTGACGGAGCGCGCCGCGGGACCCTCACCGATCATGATGTCGATCTTGAAGTCCTCGAGCGCGGGATAGAGGATTTCCTCGACCACCGGCGAAAGACGATGGATCTCGTCGATGAACAGCACATCGTGCGGCTCGAGATTGGTCAGAAGCGCGGCGAGATCGCCTGCGCGCTCGAGCACCGGGCCCGAGGTCTGGCGCAGGTTCACGCCCAGCTCGTGCGCGATGATGTGCGAGAGCGTCGTCTTGCCCAGCCCCGGCGGCCCGAACAGGAGGACGTGATCGAGCGATTCCTTGCGCTTGACCGCGGCCTCGATGAAGATCGCGAGCTGGCTGCGGATTTTTTCCTGGCCTACATATTCGTCGAGCGCGCGGGGGCGCAGCGTCCGCTCGAAGGCTTCCTCCTGCGGCGTCGCCGGCGCGGCGACCAGACGGTCCGTCTCGATCATGGTCGGCAATTATGCCTTGGCCAGCACCTTGAGGGCCTGCTTAATGCCGTCCGCAACCGCCACGCCCTCGGGCAACTGCTTCACCGCGTGCGCGGCTTCCTTGTCGCTATAGCCGAGCGAGATCAGCGCGTTGAGTACGTCGGAAGCGACCGGCGCGGCGCGATGCACGCCGACCGCGGTCGTGACGTCGGCGCCAAGCTTGTCCTTTAGCTCGAGCAGCAGCCGTTCAGCTGTTTTCTTGCCGATCCCGGGTATCTTGGTGAGCCGTCCCGCTTCCTGAAGCGTCACGGCTTGCGCGAGCTCGGCTACGGAGAGTCCGGAGAGAACCGATAATGCGGTGCGCGCGCCGATGCCGCTGATCTTGATCAGCTGGCGGAAAGCGCGGCGCTCGTTCTCGGAACCGAAGCCGAACAGCAGGTGCGCGTCTTCTCGCACAACGAGATGCGTCAGCAATGTTATCGGTGCGCCCACGCCGGGTAGATTGTAGAAAGTGCTCATCGGGACGTCGATCTCATACGCCACACCCTGCACGTCGAGCAGGATCTGCGGCGGATTTTTTTCGACGAGCGTTCCAGACAGACGGCCGATCATGGGCTGAGTTTACCGGCGACGCTTCGCGCGCGCGAGCCTGCGCATACCCTCGCCGCCGTGCGCGTGACAGATGGCGCAGGCCAGCGCGTCGGCGGCGTCCGCCGCTGGCGCAGCAGGCAGCGCGAGGAGCCGACGCACCATCTCCTGCACCTGCTCCTTCGCGGCCTTGCCATGCCCGACCACCGCCTGCTTGATCTGGAGGGCGGTGTATTCCGCCACTGGAAGCTCGGCCAGCACGGCGGCTGAGATCGCCGCTCCGCGCGCCTGCCCCAGCAGCAGCGTGGAGTGCGGATTGACATTGACGAACACCTTCTCGATGGCGACCTCGACCGGCGCATGAGTCGCGATGACGGTGCCGAGGTCGCGAAGGATGATCTTCAGCCGCTCCGGAAGATCGCCCGAGCGCATGCGGATGCAGCCGCTCGTCACGTAGCGCACGCGCACGCCGTCGGTCGCGATCACGCCAAACCCCGTGATGCGCAGCCCGGGGTCGATGCCGAGGATTCGTCGCGTTGCACGCACCGCGTCTACGCCGGCTCGAGGACTGCGGTCGTATAAACCTCCTGCACGTCATCGAGCGCCTCGAAGTCATCGAGGAGCTTCTGCATCCTGGTGGCGTCCTCGCCGACGAGCGCAACCTCGATCGTAGGCTTCATCGTGACTTCCGCCAGCTCAGGCTTGAACCCGGCCTTGCCGAGCGCGTCCTTAACCGTGACGAAATCCTGGATCGCAGTGATGACCTCGATCGACCCGTCGTCGTTGTCGGTGACATCTTCGGCGCCCGCGTCGAGCGCGACCTCGAGCAGCTTGTCGGCATCGGTTCCCGGCGCGAAGACGAGCTGGCCGCAATGCTTGAACAGGAATGCGACCGAGCCGTCGGTGCCGAGCTTGCCGCCGTGCTTCGTGAACGCGTGACGGACGTCGGCGACGGTGCGAGTGCGGTTGTCGGTCATGCAGTCGACGATCACCGCCGCGCCGTTGATGCCATAGCCTTCGTAGCGCACTTCCTCGTAGTTCGCGCCCTCGAGCGCGCCGGCACCGCGCCGGATGGCGCGCTCGATCGTGTCCTTGGGCATGTTCTGGTCGGTGGCCTTGTCGACCGCGAGCCGCAGGCGCGGGTTCGCCGACGCATCGCCGCCGCCGAGGCGTGACGCGACTGTAATTTCCCTGATCAGGCGACTGAAGATCTTGCCGCGCTTGGCGTCGGTGGCCGCCTTGCGGTGCTTGATGTTGGCCCACTTGCTGTGGCCGGCCATGGCGAAAAAACGAAGCCTGCGGATGACGAAACGACGAAATTATACGCGGAGCGCTTCTCGGGTCGCGGCCGTCTAAATGAGTCCCTGCTGCTTGAGAAATTGTGCGAGCGCCTCGAGACGAATCTGGCAATCGTTGATCTCGAGCATGCTTTGCTTGATGTTGAGGGGCAGCGGCAGCAGCTCGGCGAGCCGATAGCTCACCCAGGATGCATCGCCGAGCGCGAGGTCGGATGGAAGTGCATCGCGACCGACGCGGCTGATCAGCAGCTCGAGCAGCTTGGCGAGCGGCAGATAGCTTTCCGGCAACGGCTTCGTCGGTTCGGTCGCGATGGAGCTCACCTGTCCGATGATCAGCCCGTCTTCGGCCACCGAATGCGATTGCACCTGAAAGCGCGTCGCGCCCTCGATGCGCAGATGCAGGATGCCGAGCTGCGGCATGTCCCAGTTGATGATGCGCGCCAGCGTGCCGATCGGCGCGAATTCAGTGGCGCCCTTCGAAGCGCTGGCCGGCGCTGTTTCCTCGCCCTGTGTGAGCAGGCACACGCCGAACGGCTTGTCGTCCCTCAGGCAAGTCTTGGTCATCTCGATGTAGCGCTGCTCGAAGACCTTGAGCGGCAGCACGCCACCCGGAAAGAGCACGGTCTTCAGCGGGAACAGCGGCACCGCATTCGACTCGCGCGGTGCGTCGCCGCGCAGGAAGGAGAGCATCGTTGCTCAGCTGCGCTCGGTCGCCGGCGGCACGACGCGCATTTCGCCCCAGCGCGGGCCGAGCGTGTGTGCCACGCCGAGCTGATCGAGAGCGCGAGCAACGACGAAATCGACCAGGTCGTCGATCGTCTGTGGATGGCCGTAGAAGCCGGGCGAGGGTGGAAGGATCACCGCGCCCGCGCGCGCGAGCTTGAGCAGGTTTTCGAGATGGATCGCGGAAAGCGGCGTCTCGCGCGGCACCAGCACGAGGGGCCGCCGTTCCTTGAGCATCACATCGGCGGCGCGTGCGATCAAATTGTCGGCGAGCCCCGAGGCAATCGCGCCCACCGTGCCCATCGGGCACGGACAGATCACCATCGCGTCGGCCGTGTTCGATCCCGAGGCGATCGGGCTCAACCAGTCTTCGCGTCCGAAGACGGTCAGCTGCCCGGGGCGCGCGCGATAGCGCTCGGCAAGGAGCGCGGCCGCGGCATTCGGCTGCGCGGGCAGCGTCAGATCGGTCTCGTGCCGCGCGACCACCTGCGCTGCGGGCGAATAGACGAGAAAGACACGCGAGTCGCTGGCGAGCAAACACTCCAGCAGACGCAGGCCGTAGGGCAGACCTGAGGCGCCGGTGAATGCGAGCGTGACAGTGCGGGGTGCGCTCATCCTGCCATTGTAGCGCGGTGCGCCGCGGCGGCTCGGCGCCGTGGCGCAAATCGGTCGTCGAGCGGGCGACATCCGACCAGTGGGAGGATGTCGAATTTGCCGCGGCGACTCAACCCACGAGTCGCCGGGCACAAATCACCCGCTTAGCGACGACTGCGCCACATCGCGCCTTCGCTCGCCGCGGCGCACCGCTTCGGCTACGACAACTCTCGGTGGCGCACGAGCACCTGATAGCGCGGCGCGAACGCCTTCGCGAGTCGTTCGGCGAAATAGACCGAGCGATGCTGGCCGCCCGTGCAGCCGATCGCTACCGTCAGATAGTTGCGATTGTCGCGCGCGTAGTCGGGGAGCCAGCTCGCCACGAAGTGGTAGATGTCGCGATACATCCGCTCGACTTCCGGCAGACTTTCGAGGTACTCGATGACTGCGGCGTCGCGTCCGGTCTGCGCCGCGAGCAAAGGCTCGTAGTGCGGGTTCGGAAGACAGCGAACGTCGAAGACGAGATCGGCGTCGAGCGGCACGCCGTGTTTGTAACCGAAGGACTGGAAGAGAAGCGTGAGCTTCGACGGATCCACGCTCACGAAATCCTTGATCCAGGTGCGCAGCGAGGCGGCGGCAAGGTCGCTCGTGTCGAAGCTGTAGCCGAGCGAGCGCGCGTCGGCGAAGAGCGAGCGCTCGAACTCGATCGCCTCGGTGAGCGTGCGCTCGCCACCCGAGAAGGGATGCCTGCGTCGGGTCTCGGAAAAACGCTTGACCAGCGTGTCGGTCTTCGCATCGAGATGCAGGAAGCGCACGGTCCAGCCCTCGAAGCGCGCCGCCTCCATCGCGGCCGGGAGGTCCGCGAGGCCCGGGCCGGTCTTCACATCGAGCACGACGGTAACGCGATCTAGGTTCGCCGTCTTGAGATGCGCGAGAAGCCCCGCGAGCTGCGCGAGCGGCAGGTTGGACACTGCGTAGTACCCGCTGTCCTCGAGCGCGGCGAGCGCCACGCTCTTGCCCGAGCCGGAGACTCCGCCGATCAATATGAGATCCATGATCAGCGCGCCGGCACGGCGACGTGCTCGGGCCGCACGCCGATACCGATCAGCCGAGCCGGGATGCGTCGCAAGACCGGGAAACGCCGGAGCAGCTTGAGCGGCAGCGGCAGCTTCGGGTTCGCCTCGCCTTTGCCCTCGAGCACGCGGACGACGACGCGCTCCTGGATCGCCACTTGCGCGCGCTGCGTCAGTAGCACCGGCCATTCGCGCCGTCTCTGCACCGCGCGCAGATCGTCGACGTGCGCCGGACCTTTCCGGAGCGGCGCAGCGAGAAGGTTCGCTGCGGCCACCGCATCCTGGATCGCGAGATTGATGCCGACACCGCCTACCGGGGACATCGCGTGCGCCGCATCGCCGATGCAGATGAGCCCCGGCTTGAACCACTGACGCAGATGAGCGACCTGCACGGTGAGGAGCTTGACCGCGTCCCAGTTTTCGAGCGCGCTGACGACGGGAGCGACGAACGGCGCAACGCGGGCAATGCGCTCGCGGAACAACGCGATGTCCTCCTTGCGCATGGCTTCGAACGCTCCCTTGCGGATCACATAGCCGCATTGCCAGTAGCTGTCCCTGTTGATCATGACGAAAAACGAGCCGCCCTGGATGTAGCCACCCGTCTCGGCCCGATCTTCGGGCCGGCGCGGCAGGTGGAACCAAAGCACGTCGATCGGCGCGCCCCACTGCTCGCTCTCGAGCGCGGCCCGGCTGCACACGGTCGAATGCCGTCCGTCAGCGCCGACGACGAGATCAGTGTGCACATCGAGCAGGCCCTCTCGTGTGAGCACCTTGACCCCGCACACTCCCGTAGCAGTTTCGATCAGATCGGTCGCTTCGGCTTCCATCCGCAGCGCAAAACGCGGAAATCGCCTTGCCTCCGTGGCGAGGAAGTTCAGGAAATCCCACTGGGGCATGAGCGCGATGAAACGGCAGTGCGCGTGGAGGTGCGTGAAGTCGGCCAATGTCAGGCGCTCGCCAAACACTTCGCCGGACAACTCGCGCACTTCCTGATGCGGGAGCTTGAGAAATGGGTCGAGCAGACCCAGTTCGTGGATCACTTCCAGCGTCGAGGGATGGATCGTGTCTCCGCGAAAGTCGCAGAAGAAATCGGCGTGCTTCTCGAGCACCAGCACGTCCACTCCGGCGCGGGCCAGCAGCAGCCCCAGCATCATTCCCGCGGGACCGCCGCCGACGATGCAGCAGCGCACGGCAACCGCTTCGAGCATTCTTGTTGTCCCCCGGCGCGCTCAGCCGCCGTCTTCCATCAGCTTTTGCTGTCTTTCGATGAATTCCTTGGTGCTGTCGATTCCGCGCTGATTGAGCACGAAGTTGCGCACCGCCGCTTCCACCAACACCGCAAGATTGCGGCCGGCTGCCACGGGAATGGTGACTTTGCGGATCGGCACGCCGAGTATTTCCTGAAAGGTTGCGTCGACCTGCAGCCGGTCCAGGTCCGAGAACTGCTCGTTGCTGTGGTCTTCGAGATGCACCATCAGCTTCAGGAGCTTGCGCGGACGCACCGCAGTCTCGCCGAAGATGGTGCGGATATTGAGGACACCGATGCCGCGGACCTCGAGAAAGTCCCGTAGTACCGTCGGGCAGCGGCCCTCGAGCGTATCGGGCGAGATGCGGTAAAGCTCGACGATATCGTCGGCTACTAACCCGTTGCCGCGCGAGATGAGCTCCAGCGCGAGCTCGCTCTTGCCGATCGCGGACGCGCCGGTGATGAGCACGCCCATCTCCAGCACGTCGAGGAACACGCCGTGCAGCGTCGTCGATTCGGCGAGCACGCGCGAGAGATAGAGACGCAGCACGTCGACGAGATGGGGAGAGGGCTGCGGCGAAGTTATAAGCGCGACGTGATGCCGGTTACACTCGTCGAGAAGATGCGCAGGAATTTCCTCACGGTTGGTCACGATGATGGCGGCGAGCTCATTGGTGAACAGCCGACCTATCGAGGCGTTGAGCGCGTCCTCGGGCAGCCCGCGCAGGTAGCTCGCTTCCGCCGCGCCGATGATCTGCACGCGAAACGGGTGGATGAAATTCATGTGACCGACCTGCCCGATGGTCGGCTTGAGCTCGGTGTCTCCGGTGAGCACCTTGTTGCCGCCACGCCGTCCGGCGAGCCAGGTGAGGCCGAGCCGCTGCTGATTCTCGGCGAAGAGCTTTTCGATGCTGACTTGCCGCATCGCGTGACCGTCGCTCACGAAGCGCCCTTCCAATTGGAAAAGAGCTGATGCAGGCTGCCGGGGTCGGTCGCGGTCGACAGCCGATCACGAAACGAACGCTCGCTGAACATCTCCGCAAGTTCGGACAGAAGCTGCAGGTGCTCCTCGGTCGCATGCTCGGGCACGAGCAGTACGAAGACCTGCGTCACCGGCTTGCCGTCCGGGGCGTCGAAAGGAATCGGCTGGCGCGGTCGCACGAAAGCGCCGAGCGCGCGCTCGAGTCCCTTGATGCGCCCGTGAGGCAGCGCGATGCCCTGACCGAGCCCGGTCGAGCCGAGCTTCTCGCGCGCGAACAGGCTGTCGAACACGACCGCGCGCGCGATCTGCGCGTGCTCCTCGAAAAGCTGGCCGACCTGCTCGAAAAGCCGCTTCTTGCTCGTCGCCTCGAGGTCGAGCAGGATGTTTGCTTCCGGAAGCAGCTGGGCGATGTGGTTCATGGCGGCAGCAGGAACCGCGCCGGCGAGCGCTACGCTCCGGCGCGATGCCGCGGAATCATACTCCTGTGCGCGCTTCGCGCGCCTTCCTACGGGCGCTTGGCCTGCTTCGATACACGGCGCACGCGACGCCGCGCCGGGACCATGTCGCGGCGGTGCCCGTTGCGCTTCTCCTTGTGCTTGAGCACCTGCCGGTCGAGCTTGTCGGCGAGCGCGTCGATCGCCGCGTACATGTCCGGCTCGGCACATTCGGCGTGGATGTCCTTGCCGCGAATGTGCAGATTGGCGGTGACCTGACGCTTCAGCTTGTCGACCGACAGCACGACGTTGACGTCGATGACGTGATCGAAGTGCCGCGTCACCCGCACCAGCTTGTTGACCACGTAGGCGCGGATTGCGGGCGTGATGTCGAGATGATGACCGCTCAGATTCAGATTCATGCGGCTCTCCTCCTTCTTGGCGGCCGGAGTGCATCCGGCCGGGTGGATCACATTGCTTTGCGCATGTTGACGGGAGGGATCTGCAGAGCCTCCCGGTATTTCGCGATTGTCCGCCGCGCGACGAGGATGCCCTGATCGCTCAGGAGATCGGCGATCCGGCTGTCGGTGAGCGGAGCCTTCGGATCCTCGGCGCCTATCAACTGCTTGATGAGCGCGCGTATCGCGGTGGCCGATGCCGCGCCGCCGGTGTCGGTGGCCACGTGGCTACCGAAGAAGTATTTCAGCTCGTAGGTGCCGCGCGGCGTGAGCATGTATTTCTGCGTGGTGACGCGCGAGATCGTCGATTCGTGCAGATTGAGGATCTCGGCGATCTCGCGCAGCACCATTGGCCGCATCGCCACTTCCCCGTGCTCGAAAAAGTGCCGCTGCCGGTCGACGATCGCCTGCGACACGCGCAGGATGGTCTCGAAGCGCTGCTGCACGTTGCGTATCAGCCATTTCGCTTCCTGCAGCTGTGCGGCGAGCTGCTGGTTCGACGCCTCGCGATTGCGGGTGAGGATGTCGGCGTAGATCCGGTTCAGTCGCAGCTTGGGCATCGCCGCTTCGTTGAGCGCGGCCGTCCAGCGCCCCCGGAACTTTCGCACGACGACGTCCGGAATGACGTAATTGGCCTCGGTCTTCGAGAAGCCGGCGCCGGGACGAGGATTGAGACTGGTAATGAGCATACGCACCGACCGCAGACAGGCGTCGTCGGCATGCAGCAGCCGTTTGAGCTTGCCGAAGTCGCGCGCGGCGAGCAGCGGCAGATGGTGTTGCACCAGTTTCAGTGCCTCGGCGCGGAACGCAGTGGATTCCGGCAGCGCCTTCAATTGCAGCGTGAGGCATTCGGCCGCGTCGCGCGCGCCCACGCCGGCGGGCTCCATGTTCTGCAGATGCTTGAGCGCGATCGACAGCTCGTCGGCGTCGAGCCCAAGCTCTTCGGGGAAAAGCTCGAGCAGCTCTTCGAGCGAGGTGGTGAGATAGCCGTCCTCGTCGAGCGCGTCGATGAGCGCCGCGACGATCTGCCGGTCGCGCAGCGGAAGGTTGAGCAACGCCAGCTGCGCATTGAGGTGATCGCGCAGCGAGTTGGTTGCTACCTGCTGCGGCAGGAAATTGTCGTCATCGTCGTCGCTGCCGGCGGAGGCCGAGCCCCAGTCCCCGTCGGTGCCGGCGGCGATGTCGGGTTCAGGCGCGGCGGCGCCGTCGAAGCCGTCGTCCGCCTTCTGTGTGGTCGGCGTCGTCGGCGTGAGGATGACCGGTGCAATCAAATCCGGCGTCGGGGTGCCCGCTTCTTCCTCCTCGGCCTTCTCGAGCAGAGGGTTCTCCTGCAGCATGCGCTCAACCTCGGCGTTGAGCTCGAGCGTGGAGAGCTGCAGCAGGCGGATCGACTGCTGCAATTGCGGGGTCAGCGTGAGGTGCTGACTGAGCTTGAGCTGGAGCGTCGGCTTCATGGTCCCGCGGCAGGAACGGCTGGACTACAGTCGGAAATGCTCCCCGAGATAGACCTTCCGGACCGACTCATTATAAACAATTTCGTCCGGCGTTCCCGAAGCAAGAACCCGGCCCTCGCTCAGGATGTAGGCGCGGTCGCAGATGCCGAGCGTCTCGCGCACGTTGTGGTCGGTGATCACGACTCCGATGCCGCGCTCCTTGAGAAAGCCGATGATCTTCTGTATGTCCAGTACAGCAATCGGGTCGATGCCGGCGAAAGGCTCGTCGAGCAGGATGAAGCGAGGGCGCGTGGCGAGCGCGCGCGCGATCTCGACGCGCCGGCGCTCGCCCCCCGATAGCGAGAGCGCGTGCGCGTCGCGCAGGTGCGCGATGGAAAGGTCCTCGAGCAGCATGTCGAGACGGTTGGCGATCTCGTCGCCGTCGATGCCCTGCAGCTCGAGGATAGCTTGCACGTTCTGGCCCACCGAGAGCTTGCGAAAGATGGAAGCCTCCTGCGGCAGATACGAGAGGCCGAGCCGGGCCCTCGCGTGGATCGGCATGCGCGTCAGGTCCTCACCGTCGAGCTGGATCGTCCCGCCGTCGGCAGCGACCAGCCCGACGATCATGTAGAAGCAGGTCGTCTTCCCGGCCCCGTTCGGTCCGAGCAAGCCAATCACTTCGCCGCTCGCGACCGAGAGAGACACGTCGTGCACGACGGTGCGCGACTTGTAGCGCTTCTCCAGCGACGCGACCGAGAGCGTGCTCATGACTTCGGTGCGCGAGCTGTCATTCACTTGCCAGACTCGGCGCCGATCGCGCTGTCCTGTTTGAGAGGAAGCGGCGGACCGGCTTTCGGCGCGGCGGCCTGAGCCTTGTCGTCCTTGGCAGCTTTCTCGTCCTTTGCCGCGTCGCTCTTGCCCTTGTCGTCGTTTGCCTTTTCGTCCTTGGACTTGTCGTCCTTCGCCTTCTCGTCCTTTGCGCCCTTTGCCTTGTCGTCCTTGGCCTGGGGCTGGAAGATGCCGCGCACGCGCGACCCCAGCGGCGGCTCGCCCGCGGCGGGCGGACGCGTGTCCGGCCTGCCTTCGGCTTTGAAGAATTCGGTGTCCGCGTTGTACGAGATGTAGTTGCTGCGGATCTCGTCCGTGCCCTTGCGCAGGAGCGCGCGGTCGAAGAGCTCGAGGAAGCGCTTCTGGCCGTCGTACTCCGCGCGCTGCGCGACGCCTTCGTAATATTCGTCGCTTCCGTCGCGCTTCTCGCGGAACGTGATCGGGTTCCCGAACGCGGTTGCAGACATCGAGTTGTCGGGATTCTGCCTCATGATCACCTTGTCGGCATGAATGGTGAGCGTGCCCTGGGTGATGATCACGTTGCCGATCAGCGTGCCGACCTTCGTCTGGTAGTTCACGTCACCCGCATCGGCCTGGTAGTTGATCGGTTTCTCGCGGTCCGCCTTCTCGGCGCGCGCCGCCGGCGCGAAGACCGTCGCACACGCAATCGCCGTGATGAGAAACAGGTTGCGCGGATCGCGGCCCATCATGGCGACTGGTGCTGCGGCTCGAGTTGCCCGGAGACACGCGACTTGAACTTCACCGTCTTCACCTTGTTGTCCAGCTCCAGCCCGGTGGCGCTGACCGTTCCGCGCGGGTCGGCGATGGTCACGAATTTGTCGGTCACGACGCGATCCTGCTTGGGCATGACGTCGAGATACTCGCTCTTGACCACGACCGGCCCGTCGTTCTTGCCCTCGGCAGTGGCGTCGCGCACGACCGTCGCGTGCCCTTCGAGATAGACGTGCTCCCGGTCGCCGGTCAGCCGCGCGCGATCGGCGGTGACTTCTAGCCGGGGCTTGCCGGGATCGGTGAATACGATCGCGGGCTCGTCGAACGCGGTCACGTCGTCGTCAGGATAATGTTGCGCACGCTTCGCCGTCAGCGATTGCCGGACGTGTCCGTCGGGATCGAGGTTAACCGCCTTGAAGTTGTTGGCGACGAGATCGGGATCGTGGCGGCTCGAGCCGTCGGAGGCCGCGCCCGGAGGACGCACCTGCGTGTTGAGCCAGTACGTCATGGCCGCGAGCGCGCCGAGGAGCAGGACCGGTGACCAGGCGAGCAGCCGTTCCTTCCAGCGTTGTCGGCGCGTGGTCATGATGCTTTCTCGACGCCGTAGGTTTGCAGCATCGCGTCGAGCGCACCGCGGGCCGCGAGGATCAGCTCGGCGACCTCGCGTACCGCCCCACGTCCGCCGTCGGCGCGCGTCACGTAGTGCGCCTGCCGGCGCAATGGCTCCGGCGAAAGCGGCACCGTCGCGCCGAGCCCGCAGCGCACGATGATCGGCAGGTCGGGCAGATCGTCACCGATGTGCGCGCACTGCTCGGCAGAGAGCGAAAACGACGCGCGCAGGTGCTCCCATGCACCGAGCTTGTCTTCGACACCAAGCACCACGTGCTCGACGCCGAGATTTGCGGCGCGCTGCGTCACCGCCAGCGAGCGGCTGCCCGTGATCCACGCCACGCTGACCCCAGCGCGCTCGAGCATCTTGATGCCGAGGCCATCGAGCGACGAATAGGCCTTCAACTCGCGGCCATCCTCGTCGACGTATATCTTTCCGTCGGTCAGCACGCCGTCGACGTCGCAAGTGAGCAAGCGCAAGCGCTTCGCCCGCTCCGTCAGATCGCCTTCCTGCATCACACGACCCTGGCGCGAAACAGGTCGTGCAGATGCAGCGCGCCGACGAGCCGACGCTCGGCGTCGACAACGAGGAGCTGAGTGACTTTCGGCGGCGTTTCCATCAGCTCGACGCAATCGATGGCGAGCCGCTCCGGCGCGATGGTGCGCGGAGTCCTGGTCATGAGCTCGGCCACTCGCGCCGCAGCGAGGTCGCGCACGTGCGAAAGACAGCGGCGCAGATCGCCGTCGGTGAAGATACCTGCGACGCGATTCTGCGCGTCCACGACCACGGTCATGCCCATGCCCTTGCCGCTCATCTCGACCACTGCTGTGGCCAACGTCGCTTCGAGCGGCACGGCGGGAATTGCCGCGCCGGTGCGCATGACGTCGCTCACGTGCGTGAGGAGGCGGCGCCCGAGCGAACCGCCCGGATGCGCGCGTGCGAAGTCCTCAACCGAGAAGCCGCGCGCGTCGAGCAGCGTCAGCGCCAGCGCATCCCCGAAGGCGAGCGCCGCGGTCGTGCTCGCGGTAGGCGCGAGCCCGAGCGGACAGGCTTCGGCGTCGACGCTTGCATCGAGATGAACGTCCGCGTTTTTCGCGAGCGACGACTGCTCGTTGCCGGTGAGCGCGATGAGCTTTGCGCCCTCGCGTTTGAGATGCGGCAGCAGCGAAACCAGCTCGTCGGTTTCGCCCGAGTTCGACAGCAGCAGCACGACATCGTCGGCGGTGATCATGC
>DATKJP010000038.1:0-2528 GCA_035543635.1 Casimicrobiaceae bacterium | reverse complement strand
CCGTGTGATCCCGCTCTCGATCGCCGACAGTTTCCGCGGTTACTGGATCGTCGGCACGACGCCTGATTACATCGACCTCTATCACGGCGAATTCGCTTCCGGCAGAGCGTGGAACGATCGGATGCAAGCCGTGCTCGGCTCGGCTGTAGCGGAGCGCACCAAGCTCGGGTTGGGCGACCGCTTCGTTGGCTCGCACGGCCTCGCCGAAGGCGGGCCGGTGCACGGCGATTCCGTCTATAGCATCGTCGGCGTGCTGAAACCGACCGGCACGGTGCTTGACCGGCTCGTGCTCGTGAACACGGAAAGCATCTGGTTCGTGCACGAGGGCAACATCACCGATCCCGAGGAGCTGAAAGTGATTGGTGAGGAGCGCCAGGTCACGGCGCTGCTGGTGCAATACGCGACGCCGCTCGCGGCGGTTTCGCTTCCGCGCAAGATCAACAGCGAGACCAACATGCAGGCGGCATCGCCAGCGTACGAGACCGCAAGGCTCTTTCGCATGATCGGCGTGGGTGCCGACGTGATACGGGCCTTCGGCGGCGTCGTGCTCGCCACCGCGGCCTTGTCGCTGTTCATCGCGCTCTACCACGCGTTGAACGAGCGCGCCTACGACATTGCGGTGTTGCGCACGCTCGGCGCACGTCCGGCGGCGATCTCGATGATGCTCATGCTCGAAGCGTTGATCCTCGCCGTGCTCGGCGGCGTCGCGGGGCTCGTCCTGGCGCATGGACTCGCCGCCATTCTCTCGTGGTGGATGGCCAAGCAGGAGAGCGTTCCCATCGACCCTTGGACTTTCTCTGCGAAGGAACTGTGGCTGCTCGTACCGTCGCTGCTTGCAGCCGGACTTGCGGCCTTGCTGCCAAGCTGGCGCGCGGCGCAGGCCAACATTTCCGCGACGCTCGCTCGCCGCGCTTGAATGAAGGAGTTCGCATGAAGACCATGGTGTTTGCGTTGGGGTTTCTCTTCACCGTGCCCGCCGTCGTCATCGCTGCCGACGCGCCCGCCACAAACACGGCGAAGCCCGCTCGCTCTGCCGTCGACCCGGCGCTCGAGGCGGAGCACACCAAGGAAGACGTCAAGCGTCACCGCATCATGGCAGCGGCGCACGAAGCTGCGGCCAAATGCCAGGAATCGGGCAAGGATGAAGACTTTTGCAACGCGGAGCTCGCCAAGGCCTGCAAGGGCATCGCCTATGGCAAGTACTGCGGAATGAAGCACCCGGACTAGCAGACCACGATGGCCGATCTTCGCACCGCGATCCGGATTGCTGCTGCGCGCGGGCTCCTCGCCCGCGGCCTGATCGCCGTCTTCGCCGCTGCCTCTCCGGCGCACAGCGACCCGCTCAGAATCGTCGCCGCCGAGAGCGTCTACGGCGACATTGCGCGGCAGATCGGCGGCGCGGAGGTCGCGGTGACGAGCATCCTCGCCAATCCCAATCAGGACCCGCACGAGTTCGAAGCGAGCGCATCGACGGCGCGTGCGATCGCCGACGCGAGGCTCGTCATTTATAACGGCGCGGGCTACGACCCATGGGCGCCAAGACTGCTTGCCGCTTCCAAAGGAAAGCCGCGCGAAGTGATCGAGGTCGCGCGCCTACTCAACAGGAAGCCGGGAGACAACCCGCATTTCTGGTACGACGCGACGGCGATGTCCGCGTTCGCATCGACGCTTGCCGGCAAGATGAGCGAACTCGACACCGCGCACAAAAGCGCATACGCGGAGCGCGGCGAGGCCTTCGAAGCGTCGATCGCCCGGCTCCGCGAGAGGATAGCCGCGCTCAGGAGCAAGCATGCCGGCACTCCGGTCACCGCGACCGAACCGGTCTTCGACTACATGGCGGAGGCGCTCGGTCTGAAGATGCGCAACAGCCGCTTCCAGCTCGCGGTGATGAACGGCACAGAGCCGAGTGCAGTCGCGATAGCGGCATTCGAGAAGGACCTGCGCACGCGTGGCGTCAAGCTATTGCTCTACAACACGCAAACGACACAAGCTCTGGCTCAGCGAATGCGCGCGATCGCGATGGAAGCTGGCGTGCCCGTCATTGCGATTACCGAGACCGCGCCGCAGGATCGAAGCTATCAGGCGTGGATGCTCGCCCTGCTCGAAGCGCTCGATCGCGCGCTGGACAGGCGATGAGCGTCAACGCCGTCGAGCTCGACCGCGTAACGCTGGCGCGAGGCGAGCACAAGGTGCTCGCGGAGGTCAGCATCGCGATCCGCGCCGGAGAATTCGTCGGTGTGTTCGGGCCGAACGGCGCGGGGAAAACGACCCTGCTGCACGCAATCCTCGGCCTGATCCGGCCGCTCTCGGGTGAGCTTCGCGTCTTCGGAACGGCGCCTGCGAGAGGCAATCGCGACGCAGGCTACCTGCCGCAGCAGCGCGCGTCCGTCGCCGACCTGCGTTTGCGCGGCTGGGATTTCGTCGCCAGCGCGGTTCATGGCGAGCGCTGGGGGTTTCCGCTGCACGGGCGCGACGCCGCGACCGAAGTCGATCGCGTCGTCGCGATGGTGCATGCAGCAGCGCTGGCG
>DATKJP010000037.1:0-4976 GCA_035543635.1 Casimicrobiaceae bacterium | reverse complement strand
CATGGCGCCTTCGATACGTGTGATGAGCGCGACCCTCTCTCGGCTCTTCCTGCGGCGCCCCAATCGTGCTGGAATGCGTTCGGCTCAGGCGCTCCGATCACGCTCGCTCAGCTCGGCGCGGCGGCTCCGCCCTGTTGTGATGTGTCTATTGCGATCGCACGTCATCGACCGGTCGACCATCACCCGCGCGTTCCCGTCCACGCCGACGCCTGAAAGAGACATTGCCGCGAGCCACGGCATTTCAGGCGCTCTCGTCGTCGTCCCAAGGCGAGCGCTGCGGGCCTGGCACGATCCCTGCGATATCGGGGTCCTCCCCGTTCTCGGCCGCCGGCCTTGCAGGCTGCCGCGCCCTATCGGCGCGGCGCGCCTCCTTTTCCTGGCGTCGTTCCTGTCGCGCCCGCTCGCGCGCCCGTTTGTTTTGTGTGGGTCTTGATTTCTGCACGACGCTACTAGCATAACCGCACCGCGCCAGAACGCGTAAGGGGATCAGTTAGACCTGCACTGGGCGATCGGCCGCGCGGCGGCCACCCCGCAGGGGCGTTCGTCGATCGGAGCGATCCGGGTTCCGCCGATCACTCTCCGGCAGTGAGGGGCTCAGGTAGGCCGCAAGCGCGTGGGGCAGGCGATCGCTCGCTTCGAAGAATGCGCCAATCGCTCGCGCTTCTCGAGCCAAGTACGGGTCGCTCCTGTCAGTATGCACGACCGCGCGAATCCCGCAGCGCTCCGCGTTGGCGAGCAGGACGAGGTGCAATCCGTTGTAATCGCGCAAACGCAGGTTGGTGATGAGCCGGTCGAACCGCCCCGTAACCAGATGCTCGCGCGCGCTGTGAAAATCCCGTCACTCCATCACCTGAACCTGATCCCCGCACGCCCGCTGAATCAACCAGCCGAGCGCTGGATCTGGTTCGACCACGAGCACTCGCATCACCGATTGACCCGCAATCGCATCGCCACACGCTGCGATCTCAGCCGTTACAACTGTTGCCACGCCAGAAAGTCTGCGCCGGAGAGGAATTCTTCCAGCGTGCCTGCGGAAGGCTGGGGCTCATTCAAATTATCCTCACAACCTGGGTGGCCCCCCAGCACAACGCGTGAGCTGCCGCGACTTGTAGTGTTTCGTGGGGTAAGTTCTACACGCTTATCGCCGTTATTTCCCCAGATCGAATTCAAAACATCACAGAAAACCGGCGATCGAGCGTATCTCTTCGCTGGCTCTGCAACGGGCTCGAGAATTGCATTTTTTGTCGTTCGTGACTGATTCTTCACGACAACGAAGCGTCCAGATTTCAACCAACCTGCCTGCGAACTCGATCAGCTCATCGGACGAGCTGTTCTTCCTTCTCGAAGGGCAAACTGTTCGAAGCCGGGGCAACAATTGGCGCATCCAGGTCTGTGGCGTGTATTCGACAGCGGTCGATCGCTGGATTCAATTGAGCCTCTCCGGGCCGCTCGCATGCGGCATGACGTTGCGCACCGGATTTCGTGACGCCGACGGCGTGCTCGACCTCCTCCGCGACTGGTTGGACGGTTCCCTTCCGAGCGACCTCGAGCCGTGCATCGTCAGTCAGGTCCGCTCGGACGAATCTCAGTGGATGGACTACTCCGATATAGGACAGTCGCCGACTCTGACGATGTAAGACGGTGCACAAATCAGAATTCGGAACCAGTTGCACCCTCAACTCTGCGCCGCACTCTTGACCTGGTTCTTCCCCGCACGCTTCGCGGCGTACAACGCTCCGTCGGCCCGCGTGAGCAGTTGACCGACGGTCGAGCCGAGGTCCGATACCGCGAGCCCCACGCTCACCGTAATCCGCATGTTCGAGAGGAGCCGATCGGATGGTCGGTAAGCCTCGATTCGCTCACGAATGCGCTCGGCGATTCGCATGGCGCTATCGGCCGTGCTCCCGGGCATGATGATCACGAACTCCTCGCCGCCGAATCGGGCGCACACATCGAATACCCGAACGGATCGGCGCAGGATCTCCGCGACGTCGCGCAGAACGAGGTCGCCGGCAAGGTGGCCGTACGAGTCGTTGACGATCTTGAAGTCATCGATGTCGATAAGCAGGAGCGCCAGCGGGATTTCGTGGCGGCGCGATCGCTGGAGCTCCTCGCCGAGACGGACCTGAAGGTAGCGCCGATTGAACACGCCGCTGACTGGATCGATCGCCGCGGCGTGCGCGTGCGCGTCTGCGGAGTCCAGCGCCCGCTCGCGCTCGAGGGCGAGCGCGGCGCCGGCGGCAAATCTCCGGAGGGTCGACACGTCGTCCATCGTGAACGGCTGGTCGTCCTTGCGATCGGTGACACAGATCACGCCGAGCGTATCTCGACCTGCAAGGATCGGAACGGCGACGAACGAATTCGTCCGATAGCGCAACCGCCGAGGACCGAACCGATCCGGCCCCGCGACAAGCAGAGGGCGGCGAGATTGCATCACGCGACCAATGACGCCCACGCCGGCTTCGATTCGGAAATGCTCGACGAGCGCCCGCGGGTAGCCATAGGTGGCAGCGATTGTGGCGTGCGCGTCCGGCCGCGCGACGGCGAGCGCGCCGAGCCTCGCGTCCACGGCGCGCGCCGCGTGAGCGAGGATCACTTCGCTGACCGGCTCGACGCCTCGTACGCGAGGGAGCCGCCGCATCATCTCATAGTGCAGGCGAGCGGCCCTGCTCGTCTCCGCTGACCGGCCGGGGGACGACGCGAACTCGTCGCTCACGTTGGAGACAGATCTATGGCCTGAAGCTGACACCGCGCGGGGCAAGGTCACCATCGCGGTGATCGGCGGGGAGGATAATGGTCAGCCGATCGCAGACCTTTCCAGGCAGACACCCAGTGACAAGTCGCCGCGACGCACTGAGGGGCCGCGGACCCGACGGATTCCCATCCGGTGCCGCTCCCGGAGCGTGTGTCGCGAGGCGACGTAACGCCCGTATCATCACCAGTTCACTCGAATGAACAAATCCGTCATCGGCGTCGTGCCGCACCTTCTCGCACGCCGGCGCACAGCTGTCTCCTCTCTCATCGTTGCGTCACTTTCTTGAGTTGGCAACAAGCGTGCCCGTTCAAACCAGCGGACGCCTGGAGTCCCCGGTTCACGCCGGCGGAGCGCTGGCGTTCACGGATGGATCGACAGGGTGCATGCGCGCGCGAGCGATGAGCGCTTCCGCGGACACACGTTCATCGAGCTGGCTCGCGACGCCGATCCGCACCGCACGCTCTTCTCCCGCACCCGCCGCGAGCACGCGCGACAAACGCCTCGCGACGATCTGGGCTCCGGCGTGAGGCGTCTGAAGGAGAAGAATACCGAGCTCGCCCGATGACAGGCGGCCAGCGAGATCGGTCGGTCTGAGCTGCGGGCGCAGTTGCTTGATCCACGTGTGCGTCGTGTCGAGCGACAACATCTCCTCCCCTGCCGAAATCAGGATGAGCGACGTCTCGTCGCGCGCCTCGTGGGACTCGCGCGCGTAGCGATCGACGATCTGGTCGAACGAACGGACAACTCCCCGACGCTCCGCGCCGCTCACGCGTCGGAGCGCCGAGGGCAGCCACGCGGCAAAGGTGGCGACGGCTGCCTGGAACAGCTTGAGGTCACGCGGCGTGAACCCCTTTCCTGCTCGCGCGCGCACCTCGAGCGTTGCGCTGAAAGGCAACGGGATGATCACCTGCGATCGGAGGATACGGGCGTCGGTGACGGGAAGCCCCCCCTGCAGCCCCGAGCGGTTCTCACCTGCGATGAGCACGGGGTAGCCGCCCGGTCCGCGAACGAAAAACGAGCCAGTCGCGGCGAGCGCCCGGCTCAATTCCTCGAGCGCCCGGCCTGCCGCTTCGACCGGCGGATCTCGATCGATGAACTGTTGCATGATCGCCCACGTCAGTCGGGACGTTTCGACGGCGACGCATCCGTTCAGCGCGTGACCGAGCGCGGCTACGTACATTTCCGACCGCTCCCTGTCAGGCGCTTCGCGCGTCCATCCCAGATCGGCTTCCGTGCGCTGACCGGAATTCAACGCGATGAGCCAGCGTCCCCCGTCGCTCCCCAAAAATGCCAACACCGTTTCGCCCTCACCGCCAAAGCCCAGATGCTCCCGCTCGGTCGCCGACAAACGTCGCAGACTGGGTCCGGCAGCCACCGGCTCGTGCTCGAGGAGGCGCGGCGCGACCGATGGATCGGAACCGGGCAGCGCGACGGTCAGAGCGTAGCGCCCATCCAGGTCGGCGCGATAGGCAAGCACTTCGATCTCTTCCCAGATGCTCAGAGCTTCCGCGAACGTCCGGATGACCTCGGCCTCAGAGCCGGTCGCGATCGCGGCGTGGAGCAGTTGGTAGAGCGCTGAGATTTGGTGAAGGTGCCCGTGGGGCTCCTGTGCCGGACGGGCAAGCTGATCGCCAATCGCATCGGCCAGGAGGGAGGCCAGGCGGGCAAGGTCACCCTCTTCGAGCTGCGAGCGCTCGTCGGTGCCGACGAGCATCGCTCCCGCGAGTGCCCCCCCGCACACGATCGGCGCGCAGGCCAGTCGGACGCCGCCCGCGCTGGCGACAAACGCGCCGTCACTGGTCAGCGATGCCGCGAGCAGCGGTTGAATCGGCTCCGAGCGGCTCGCCTCAAAACGTTCGCGAAGAACACGGCCGTCGCGCGACGGGACGAGGACGACGAACTCCTCGTCGAGCACTTCGGCCGCAACGCCCAGCAGACGATGGGCATCGAAGAGCCACTTCCACATGCGGCTTCGGACAATCGCGCGAAGTCGCGCAAGGTGGGGGCGCGGGCTGTAATCCGGTCCGTGAAGGATAAGATTCGGGGGCACGTGTTCAGCCGGCCAGGAGAATTTGCAATCGGCTCGCCAGACCTCAACAGTACACGCTCCTCGGTGGGATGACAATTTGGTTATTTGGATTCAATAAGTTTCGCATTGACGTGACTTTTTGTCCGCCTAATGGCCTAGAGGGTTGAATTTGTGCTTCTTGTACCGTAGGAT
>DATKJP010000036.1:0-13391 GCA_035543635.1 Casimicrobiaceae bacterium | reverse complement strand
GCTGAGAAGCGGCGGGGGCCGGTGGAGCGGGCTGCGGTTGTTGTGCTTCCGCGAACGCGACCATCATCGCGGCGGCAGCGGCTATTGCGGGCGCGAATCGAATGGACATCGGTGACCTCCTCCTGATGAGAGCCGCCGGTTCGTCTGCCGGCGGGCATATTCGGTCCAGCGCGAATCTTAGCAGCGGCGCTCTGGCGATGGCGGAATTTCCTACCGAAGCTCGTCCTTCACGATCTCGCCGGCTCTTACGATCATGCGCAGCTGCTTCCCGTTGTCTGCGAGCAAGGAAATGTTCTTGAGCGGGTCGCCGTCGACCACCAGCAGGTCGGCGTGCGCGCCGGGCGCGATGCAGCCGAGCTTGCCCTGCTGCAGCATCAGCTCCGCGTTGATGGAGGTCGCCTGCCGTAGCAACTCGAGCGACGTGAACACTTCGCGGCGGATCGTGAACTCGCGGCATTCCTGCACGTAGGTCGAGCCCAGTAGATCGGTGCCATAGCCGACCTTGACGCCGGCCTTGCGCATCTTGTCCAGGCTGTCCAGCGCATGCTTCTGCGCGTACTCGGCTTTTTCCTGGCTCACCGCAGGGAAGCCCAGCTCGCGTCCCAACTCGACCAGAACGAAGAGCACGACCATCGTCGGCACGATGAACGCGCCGCGCTCGGCGACGAAGCGCGCGGTATCATCGTCGATCAGCGTGCCGTGCTCGATCGAGCGGACGCCGAATTCCACGCAGCGCCGGACCGCGCTGGTGGGATGACAGTGTGCCGCGACATAGGTGCGCCGCTCAGCGCACTCGTTGACGATGGCGCGGATCTCGTCCTCGCGGTACTGGTTCATCCAGATCGGATCGGTGGGCGAGGCGACGCCGCCCGAGCCCATGATCTTGATGCAGTGGGCGCCCTGACGCAGCTCGTCGCGCGTCGCGTGGATGCAGTCGTCGACACCGTCAGCCATGCGGCAGCCCCAGTTGACGACACCGCAGGAGCAGAGCTCGTGATCGTGCGACTTGTGCTCCAAAGGGCGAAAATCGCCGTGGCCGCCGGGCATCGAGAGGATCTTGCCCGCGTAGAAGAAGCGCGGCGCGCGGATGAGCCCGTCGGCGATCGCCTTGGCAAGCGAGTAGTCACCGCCGCCGATGTCACGCACGGTGGTGAAGCCGCAATCGAGCGCATGTCCGAGCATGCGGACTGCGTGCGCCGTGCGATACGGTTCACCCATCGACTCGACCTTCTGCATCGACACGTCGCTGCAGTAGGCATGCATATGCGCGTCGATGAGTCCCGGCATCAGGGTGCGCCCGCCGACGTCGATCACTCGTGTCTCCCTTGCGGCGATCGGTTTCGACGAGACTTCCTGGATCAGGCCGTCGGCGATCCGCAGGTACATGCCCTCGGCACAGTCGGTGCTGGTGCCGTCGAAGATGCGGGCGTTCTTGAAGATGAGAGGGCTCATCGAGCTGCTTCGCGTCGGCGCCGGGCGTCGAGCCGGACGGTTCAGGCGGGATCATAGGGGAAAGGATGATGCCCGCCAAATGCGCGCAGGCACCGGTCGTGTCCTTGCGTCGGCGGGAGACACGCGCCGGTCGCCGGATGGAATAGGCGCATATGCAATCTTGTTGGCCTTCCGAACGCGGGCTCGAAGCATTCCGAACGGGAATGCACGACATTCGGAGAAACCGGTTGACCGCCCGATCCGGCGGGTCAAGCATTCATCTGCCGCGCAACTTGTCGCCCGAATTTCGACGACAGCGCAGACAGCGCGCACCTACAATTCGGCCTGACCAAACGTTGGCGATGCGACAGCAACAGGAGAAGGAGAAACAGGTTATGCGTTGCTATCAACCCTCGACTCCGCGAGCGGCTCTGGGTCTCGTGGCGGTTGCCATGTCGGCGCTCACCTTGAGCGCGTTCGTGCTCGTGCCGGCCAAGACGGAGCCGTCCAGCGACGTTCTGGCCATGCACGACTCAGGGGCCTCCGTTTCCTGCAAGATGGAAAATGAAGAGCGTGCTCCGAAGAAAGGCTAGCCGGTGACGAAGGACGGCTCGCTGACCGTCCCGACAATCTCGTTCGCCCGGCGCTCAAACCGTGGCATCGCTTCGGGTAGCAATCTTCCATCGCGCTCGAACAAGCGCGATTCGTATTCAGACAGCTCGCGCCGTTCTTCTTCGCTGAGCCAACCCTTCGAGAGGTAGGGGCTCAGATGCTTCCACTGGTAGTCAGTATGATCATGGCCGACGAGAAGATGCAGCCCGGGCAATAGCTGGCGAAGTCCCGCAATGCGCTTGATCGAGTCGACTTGTGCGTCGCCCGTACTCTCGTTCAGGCGGAATCGTTCGGATCCTGCGCACATTCGTCCTCATCGAGGATCAGGCGCGGGATGCCCCGATAGTACTGGCTGTGCCGGTGCACCTGGTCGGAGCAGATGCCTGCATCCATCAGCACCAAGCCTTCGTTGGAGTGCTCGAGCAGATAGGCGTGGATTGGCACCCAGATGAAGTGGCTCTTGTCGGTGACGAAACGGAGGAGAGCGCCGAGCCCTTGCCAACCCGACAGGCCGCCGTAGAACTGGCCGTAGGGGACTTTCGTGCGTCCGAGCAGCAGAGGATAGAGCTTCATCGTGATCTCCGATGCGCAGCTAACGAATGAGCAGGACCCATGCAACGCTCAGTTCACGGGCGTGCGTTGACGACATGTGCCGGTTCAATCGACAATTTACGCCACTTGAGGGGGATCTCCCGGATGCGCATGCCTTCACGCGCCCTCGTCGGCGCGCTCGCCGTCGTTGCTGCCTTTCTCAGCCAAGCCATCGACGCGCAGGAGAAAACCGAGATCAACATCACGCGCCAGCCGGGCATCATCTATCTGCCCTCGCACGTGATGGAGAAGCAGCAGCTAATCGAGAAGCAGGCGGCGAAGCTCGGCGTCGCGAACGTCAAGATCAACTGGCTACTGCTCTCCGGCGGAGGCAATCAGACCGATCAGCTCCTCGCCGGCAACGTAGACGTCGTCAACACCGGCGTGGGCAACATGCTGCTCTTGTGGGATCGCACCAAGGGCGGGGTCAAAGGGATCGTCGCCAACTCCGCGCTGCCATTGACGCTGGTCACACGCAATCCAAGCATCAAGACGCTGAAGGATTACGGCCCCAACGACAGGATCGCGGTGCCGACGCTCAAGGTGTCCACGCAGGCGATCCTGCTGCAGATGGCCTGCGAGAAGACCTTCGGCCCTGGCGGGATGGGAAAGCTGGACGCGAACATGGTGCAGCTCGGGCATCCCGATGCAGCGATCGCGATGGCCAACCCTCAGCACGAGATCACCAGCCACTTCGGCGCGCCGCCGTTCCCGTACATCGAGCTGAAGACGGTGAAGGGCGCGCGCGTCGTCCTCACGTCGCCCGAGATCATCGGCGGGCCGCTGACGCAGTCACAGTTCTTCACCACGACCAAGTTCGCCGACGCGAATCCCAGGGTTGTCGCCGCGATCAAGGCGGCCTCGCTCGAGGCGATCGACTACATCAAGAGAGATCCGCGTGGCGCCGTCGAGATCTACCGCGAAGTGATGCACGACAAGACGAGCACCGATGAGCTGCTCGACATGCTCAAGCAGCCGGGGATGATGGACTGGATCGCGGCGCCGCAGGGCACGATGAAGTTCGCCGCGCATTTGTATAAGACGGGCACTCTGAAGACGATGCCGAAGGCGTGGACCGACTACTATCTCCCGGTTGCGCACGATCTGCCCGGCAACTGACTCGCTCAAAGCAGGGGGAAGCAACGGTGAGGATGGGTCTATGACGCGCTTGTCGGACAGCACACGCGCGAAGCTCAGTACAGTAAGCGTGGCGACGCTCACGACGGTGTTGTTCAAGCGGGGCTTTCGCAACCAGTTCATCCAGGATGTCCATCCGCTCAACCCGAACGCCGGGGCCATGGTCGGCGAAGCATTCACGCTGCGCTACATTCCTGCGCGCGAGGATCTCAACCCGATCACCGTGTTCAAGGATCGCGCGCATCCGCAGCGCAAGGCGGTGGAGGACTGCCCGCCGGGCGCGGTGATGGTGATCGACAGCCGGAAGAACGCGCGCGCTGCTTCTGCGGGTTCGATCCTCGTCGCGCGGTTGATGAAGCGGGGTGTGGCGGGCATTGTCACCGACGGCGGGTTTCGCGATTCGCCCGAGATCGCGAAGCTCTCGATCCCCGCCTACCATCATCGACCGGCGTCGCCGACCAATCTCACGCAGCATCAGGCGATCGACATCAACGTGCCGATCGGCTGCGGCGACGCGCCCGTGTTCCCCGGCGACGTCATCGTCGGCGACGGCGAAGGCGTTGTGGTGATCCCCGCGCACCTCGCCGACGAGATTGCCGACGAAGCGGTGGAGATGACCGCCTTCGAGGACTTCGTCACCGAGGAAGTGATGAAGGGCCGCTCGATCCTGGGTCTGTATCCCGCGACCGACGAGCAGGTGCTGAAGGATTTCGCCGCTTGGCGCATGGCGAAGAAGCGCTGATGCGGCCTTATCGACGCGCGACCCGGACAAACCCGTCCTCGCTCCACTCTTCGCTGCCGACGCCGTTGTGCACGAAGAAGAGCCCGTCGGGATCGTAATTCTTCTTCACCGCCTGCAGCCTTCGGTAATTGCTCTGGCCCCAGTACTCTTTCTGCCACGCGCGGTTGAAGTAATTGCTCTCGGAAACATAGGAACCGCCGTTCGGGGCGATCCTGCGCAGCTCCGCCGCCGCCTGCTCGATCGCGCGCGCGTCCTTGAGCGCGGCCTCCCTGTCCATCGGCGGTCGTGACAGCCCCGGATACGACGGACGTTCGCCGCCGGCAATGATCATGAGCGCGAACGCATCAGCTGCCGACGGGTTTGTCGCCGTTTGTCGCGCCGCCGCCCGCACGTCGGCCGAGGCGCCTGCGAGTCCTTTGTTGAAATGCAGGCCGACGTCCTTTTTCCTGCTGGCCGCGAACAATGCTTCCGACAGGCGCGATCGCTGATTTTTTTGGAGCAGCGATGCCGGCAGCCAGAGCGAGTCGTAGCCGTGAAGGAACGCGCCCACCTGGTCCTGATCGCCTTTCCACCAGCCGTGGAAGGCCGGAACCCCTTCGCGTGGATCGCGAACCATCGAATTGCCATCGACCTCCCACCATTTGCGTGCAGGAATGGCGCCTGCGCGCAGACGCTCCGAGACCGAAAAGTCGTTCGGCAAAGCTCCGATCCAATCGAAGAACGGTTGCCAGACCTGCTTCGCCTGCTGCGCGTCGAGGCCCTGGCACACCATCGAGATCTTCAGACTGTTGTCCGTGCCGATCGTAATCTGCTCACCCCAGTACGGGTTCAGGAGGGTTTCGGCGTAGAAGTCGACGAAGCGCGCGATCAGCTTTCGAAACGCTTCGTCCGATTGCGCCTTGATCAACCCGAAGCCTCCGCCGAAAAACTCCGGCAGATCATGCGTGCGCAGCGTGACCTTGGTGACCACGCCCCAGCTACCGCCGCCGCCCCCTTTGATCGCCCAGAAGAGGTCAGGATTCGTGCACTGATTGATGGTGCGTACGACACCGTCTGCCGTGACGATCTCCGCTTCGAGCAATCCCGACGCCACAGTGCCGAAGGCTTTCGAGAAGCTGCCGAATCCGCAGCTCTGAATGAGGCCGGCGACGCCGACCGTCGTGCAGCCGCCTCCCTGCACGTAGCGCCCGGCCTGCGTCGTCACTGCGTTGTAGAGATCGATCCACATCGCGCCAGCTTCGGCCGTGACCGCTGGAACCGGCGCCGACTTGCCCTCGCATCCCTGCGCGACGAAGCGATCTCGCAGCGTCACCTTGTTCATGTACCGCGTCCAGATCAGCAGCGAATCGGGCGCGTTGGACGTGCCGAGATAGCTGTGGCCACCACCCTTGACGACCAGCCGCAGCTTGTTCTCACGCGCGAAATTGACGCCTGCCGCGACATCGCTCGCGCTGCGCGCGGCGAGTGCGAACGCACTGGGGGCAGGGGTCCAGGCATTGAGCCAGCCCGACACCTCGGTGCCTCCTGCCTGATCGCCGATCCAGAACGGATTGCCGAGGTACTTCATCGCTTCCGCGCAGGCTGCGCCCTGCGGCTCCTGCGCGCACGCGCCAAAGAGCGGCTTCACCTCATAAAGATTGCCGCCGACCGCGTCTCTGAGCATTTCCCAGCTCGTGACGTTCGGCCATCCCTGATCGCTCGGACGCACGCGGCGCATCGCGCGCTGACTTGCGACAGACTTGGCGAGCAAGCGCTGTGGAAAAAAGGACAGCACGGGAAGCGCTGCCCCGAGGCGAAGCAAGTCTCTCTTACGCATTTCCGATCTCTCCCAGGACAGTAACCCTGCTGAAGATATCTCAGCTCGTACGCATCCGCTCACCGGAGGGATCGTAAAGCGCGCGGGCCTGCACGACGGCCGGGCGCCGCTCGCCGAGAATCTCGACCTCGCACGCAACGCCGCCTCGGGCCACCGCGGTGGGCACGTAGGCGAGCGCGAGCGACTGGCCAACGCAGTGTCCGTAGCCGCCGGAGGTCACCCAGCCGACGACCTTGCCGTCGTGCCACACCGGCTCGTCGCCGAGAGCATCCGCATCGCGCGCATCGACCACCAGCGTCACCAGGCAGCGCTTCGGTGGCTGCTCGCGATCACACAGCACGGCCGCGCGGCCGATGAACGCCGTCTTTTCGAAATCGACGAAGCGATCCACGCCCGATTCCAGCGGCGTGTAGATCGGGCGGAACTCGCGCGCCCAGGTGCCGAAGCTTTTCTCCAGCCGCAACGAGTTCAATGCGCGCGCGCCGAAATGAATGAGCCCGAGATCGCTACCCGCCTCGACCAAGGCATCGTAGAGCGCGAGCTGTCTCTCGGCGGGCACCCAGATCTCGTAACCGAGCTCTCCGGTAAAGGAGATGCGCCCGACGTGCGCAGGCAGGGACCCGACTTGCACCTCGCGAAACGCGAGAAACGGAAACGCTTCGCGGCTCACGTCACTCGAGCAAACGCGTGCGAACAGCTCCCTCGCGCGCGGCCCGGCGATGGCGAAGCCGAGCCATTCGTTGCGCAGCGAGCGGATCGCAACGCCGGAGGAGGGCAGATGCGCCTCGAACCAGCGCAGATGATATTGCTCGGCGATGCCCGATCCGAAAACGATGAAGCGCTCGGGTCCGAGCTTGGCCACGGTGAAATCGCCGATGAGCTTGCCCTCGTTGTTGAGCATCGGCGACAGCGTCATGCGGCCCTCGCGCGGTAGCCGATTCGCGAGCACGTGCTCGAGCCACGCCGGTGCTCCCGAACCCGAGACCTCGTAGCGCGCGAAGGTCGCGATCTCGAGAAGCCCGACTTTACTGCGCACCGCACGGCATTCCTCGCCGACGGGTCCGTGCGCGTTCGAGCGGCGGTAAGTTATGTCTTCGCGCGGCTCGCCGCCATTGGGCGCAAACCACAACGCGTTCTCGAGGTCGTAGCTCGCACCGAAGACCGCGCCGCGCGCCTCGAGGCGCTCGTATGAAGGCGTGATTCGAACCGGACGTCCAGCCGGCAGCTCTTCGTTCGGGAAACGGATCTGGAAGCGGCGGGAATAATTCTCGCGCACTTTCGCGTTGGTGTACGCCATGGTCGTCCACTCGCCGAAACGTGCGACGTCCATCGCCCAGACGTCAAAGCCCGGGTCGCCGTGCACCATCCAGTTCGAGAGCGCGAGCCCGACGCCGCCGCCCTGACTGAATCCCGCCATCACCGCGCACGCGACCCAATAATTTGGCAAGCCCCGAATCGGGCCGACGAGTGGATTGCCGTCCGGCGCGAAGGTGAACGGGCCGTTGACGACGCGCTTGATGCCGGCGCGCTCGAGCGCCGGAAAATGCTTGAACCCGACCTCGAGACTGCCGTCGATCCGATCGAGATCCGGCGGCAGCAGCTCGTGCGCGAAATTCCACGGCGTTTCCTTGGGCGACCACGGCACTCCCGCCTTCTCGTAGGTGCCGATCAACATGCCGCGCCCTTCCTGGCGCATGTAGATCTCGCCTTCGAAATCGATCGCGTGCAGAACCTCCTTCGGCGATGCAACCACTTCCGGAACATCGCCGGTCACGATGTATTGGTGCTCCATCGCCAGCAGCGGCAGCTCGAGTCCGACGAGACGTCCGACCTCGCGCGCCCAGAGCCCAGCCGCGTTGACGACGTGCTCGGCGACGAGATTGCCCTTGTCAGTGATCACCTCCCAGGATCGATCAGGGCGCGGCTTCAGATCGGTCACGCGCGTGAAACGGTAGACTTCGGCACCAAGCTTGCGAGCGGCTTTCGCGTAGGCGTGCGTGACGCCTGAAGGATCGACGTGCCCCTCGAGCGGGTTGTACAGCGCGCCGAGGAAGTAGCGCTTGTCGAGCAGCGGGAAGATCCGCGCCGCCTCGTCGATCGAGATCATCTCCATGGCGAGGCCGAGATAGCGCGCTCGCGCGCAGGCGAGCTTCAGGAAATCCATGCGCTCGGGCGTGCCCGCGAGATCGACGCCCGCGGTGATGTGGATGCTGCACGACTGGCCCGAGGCTTCCTCGATCTCACGATAAAGCTCGATCGTGTATTTCTGCAGCTTGGCGACGTTGGGGTCGCCGTTGAGCGTGTGCATCCCGCCGGCCGCGTGCCAGGTCGAACCGGAGGTCAGCTCGTCGCGCTCGATGAGAACGACGTCGGTCCAGCCCGCCTTCGCGAGGTGATAGAGCACCGAAGCGCCAACGACTCCGCCGCCGATCACCGCGACGCGCGCGTGCGATTTCATCCGGCTAGAATAAGCGATCCGGCGCGCGAGCGACAGGGAGCGTTGCGCGGCGCCGACCTCTATCTTGAAATACTCGATCTTCTCGCTGGCGCGAAACGCGCTGTCGCACCACGAGCGCTGGCCGCTCGCGTGGCGCAGCCCGCGCCCGAAGCCGCGTTACGACGCGGTGATCGTCGGCGGCGGCGGGCACGGCCTGGCCACGGCCTACTACCTCGCGAAG
Source organism: Casimicrobiaceae bacterium (assembly GCA_035543635.1). Lineage (GTDB taxonomy): Bacteria > Pseudomonadota > Gammaproteobacteria > Burkholderiales > Casimicrobiaceae > PALSA-1003. The sequence goes on along the minus strand of DATKJP010000036.1, from coordinate 4,384 downwards.
GAGCACGGTCTCAGCAATATCGCCGTCCTCGAGAAAGGATACCTCGGCGGCGGCAACACCGGGCGCAACACCACGATCGTGCGCTCGAACTATCTGCTCGATCCGAACGCGCACTTCTACGAGATGTCGCTCAAGCTGTGGGAGAGGCTCTCGCGCGAGCTCAATTTCAACGTGATGTACAGCGCGCGCGGCGTGATTAATCTCGTGCACTCGCCGGCCGAGATCGACGCCGCGATGCGCCGAGGCAATGCTATGCGCTTGAACGGCATCGATGCTCAATTCCTCACGCGCGATGAGATTGCGCGCCGGATTCCGATCCTCGACTGCTCGACGCAGGCGCGGTTTCCCATCCTCGGTGGATTGCTGCAGCCGCGCGGGGGCATCGCGCGACACGACGCGGTTGCGTGGGGCTACGCGCGAGGCGCGGACGCGCTTGGCGTCGACATCATCCAGCAATGCGAGGTCACCGGCATCCGGATCGACAACGGCGCGATCGCCGGCGTCGAGACGACACAGGGCTTCGTCGCGACGACGAAGCTCGGACTCGCGGTCGCCGGACACTCGAGCCGGCTCGCCGCGATGGCGGGCATCCGGTTGCCGATCGAGTCGCACACGCTGCAGGCGCTCGTGTCGGAGCCCATAAAGCCGGTGCTCGACACGGTGGTGACTTCGGGCGCGATCCACTTCTATATCAACCAGTCGGACAAGGGCGAGCTGGTGATGGGCGGCGATCTCGACTTCTGCAACGCGTACTCGCAGCGCGGGAATCTGCCCGCCATCGAGAGTGTCGTCAGCGCATGCCTCGCGCTGTTTCCCAGCTTCGGCCGGCTGAGGGTCATGCGCAGCTGGGGCGGCATCTGCGACATGACGATGGATGGAAGCCCGATCATCGGCGTGCTTCCCGTCAAAGGCCTCACAATGACCGGCGGCTGGTGCTACGGCGGATTCAAGGCGACGCCGGCGTCCGGATGGCTGCACGCGTACACGATGGCGCGCGGCGAGCCGCATGCGCTCAACGCCGCGTTTACGCTCGAGCGCTTCGCGCGCGGCGCGACGATCGACGAGAAAGGCGCGGGTCCGACGCCATGGGCACACTGATCGTCGGCGGCTCATGTTGCTGATTCACTGCCCCTGGTGCGGTCCGCGCGCGCAGGTCGAGTTTACCTACGGCGGCGACGCGACCGTGCGGCGTCCTGCGACCGATGCGCGCGAAGATGCCTGGGTCGCGTACGTCTATCTCCGTGACAATCCTGCGGGTACGCACGAAGAGCTGTGGCAGCACAGCGCAGGCTGCCGGCAATGGTTCCGCGTGCGGCGCGATACTCGCACGCACGAGATCTTGAGCAGTGCGCTCCCTGGCGATCCGTCCACGGAAGGTGCGCCGTGACGCAGGCGTTTCGTCTTGCCAGCGGCGGCGACATCGATCGCTCGCGACCGCTTGCGTTCGAGTTCGACGGTACTCACTACGAGGGCTACGCGGGCGACACGATCGCCTCGTCCTTGCTCGCGAACGGCTTGCATCTCGTCGCGCGCAGCTTCAAATACCACCGTGCGCGAGGCATCTTCGCTGCCGGCAGCGAAGAACCGAACGCACTGATGTGGCTCGTCCGTGGCGCGCGCACCGAGCCGAACGTGCGCGCGACAACGACCGAGCTGTACGACGGGCTTGTCGCAGCGAGCCAGAACCGATGGCCGACGCTTGCTTTCGATCTCGGTGCGATCAGCGGAGCCCTGTCGCGCTTCCTGCCCGCGGGCTTCTACTACAAGACCTTCATGTGGCCGCCGACGCCGAATGCGTGGCTCCGATACGAGCGCGTCATTCGCGCCGCGGCGGGCATGGGCCGCGTACCCGCGGAGCCCGATCCTGACCGCTATGAGCATCAGTATGCGCATTGCGACGTGCTTGTTATCGGAGGAGGCCCTGCAGGGCTCGCGGCTGCGCGCGCTGCGGCCGCGAGCGGCGTACGCGTAATCCTCTGCGACGAGAGCGCGCGCTTCGGCGGAAGTCTGATCGGCGCCGATGCAACGATCGATGGAATCAAGGCGGCGCAATGGATCGACGCAACGCTGCGCGGATTCGAAGCAAATCCCGAAGTGACGCTGTTGCCGCGCACGACTGCCTTCGGAAGCTACGACGGAAACATGGTGGCTCTGCTCGAACGCGTCACGGATCATCTGGCTATAACGCCCAAGCACACACCGCGCCAGCGGCTTTGGAAGGTTCGTGCGCGCGCAATCGTTCTCTCGACGGGTGCGCACGAGCGTTCAATCGCCTATGCCAACAACGACCTGCCAGGCACGATGCTCGCAGGCGCGGCACGCACCTACGTGCAGCGCTATGCAGTGCGCCCGGGCACGCGGGCGGTCCTGTTCACGACGAACGACAGCGCTTATGCGACGGCGCTCGCGCTGCACGCTGCAGATGTTGACGTCGCCGCGATCGTCGATGCGCGAACGGAAGGAGAAATCGCCGGCGCCCTGGCGCAACGCGCGCGAGACATGGGCCTGCCGATCGTTGCGCGCTCCGCGATCGCTCGCGCCCATGGACGCAAGCGCGTGAGGGCGGTCGACGTCGCGCAGCTCGGCAACGGCGGTGCGGCGCGCCGCCTCGACTGCGATTTCGTCTGCGTCTCGGGCGGCTGGAGCCCAGCCGTGCATCTCTATTCGCAGGCCCGCGGCAAGCTGCGCTACAACGAGGCGTTGGCAGCGTTCGTGCCGCATTCCTGCTCGGCGGCGATCTTTGCTGCCGGCGCTGCAAACGGACGCTTCGGAATTGCCGCTGCTCTCGTCGACGGGCAGATGGTGGGAACCAGCGCGGCAGGTGGAGAAGAGCGGACTGCGCCGGTTCCGCCGCATGCCGAGTCCAAGCGCAGCGGAATAGCTCGCGCATTGTGGAACGTTCCGCCGCGACGTCGCGGCGAGAAGTGTTTCGTCGATCTGCAGGACGACGTCACCGCGGAGGATATCGCGCTCGCGGTACGCGAAGGCTACACCTCGGTCGAGCACCTCAAGCGCTACACCACGCTGGGCATGGGTCCCGACCAGGGGAAGACGAGCAACGTCATGGGCCTCGCGCTTCTCTCCGAAGCAACTGGGCGGCCGATCGGAGAGCTTGGCACGACGACCTTCCGCCCGCCATACACGCCGGTGACACTCGGAGCGTTTCCCGGGCAAGCACGCGGAATGCATGTCGAGCCGACGCGGCACTCGGCGATGCAAGACTGGCACGTCGAGCACGGCGCCGGCTTCATCAATGCGGGCCTGTGGAAGCGGCCGCATTCGTATCCCCGTGCCGGCGAGACGCCGGACGACGCGGCAGCGCGCGAAGCGAAGAACGTGCGAACCAACGCCGGCGTGGTCGACGTCTCGACGCTCGGCAAGATCGAGCTGCAGGGCAGGGACGTCGCCGAGTTCCTCAACCGCATCTACGTCAACCGCTGGGACACGCTCGCGGTCGGGCGCTGCCGATACGGCGTGATGCTTCGGGAGGATGGAATCGTGCTCGACGACGGCACGACTTCACGACTCTCCGCCATTCATTACCTGATGACGACGACGACCGCGAACGCGGTCAAGGTGATGCAGCATCTCGAACGACTGCTGCAGTTCGACTGGCCGGACCTGGAGGTATACGTCACGTCGGTCACCGAGCAATGGGCCGCGGCCGCGCTCGCCGGGCCGAAATCCCGCGAAGTTCTCCAGCGGATCGTGGACATCGATGTCTCGAACGCTGCGTTTCCGTTCCTCGCCGTCGGCGAATGTGGTGTGCGCGCTGCCAACGAAACGATTCAGGCGCGCTTGTTCCGGATGAGCTACTCGGGAGAGCTCGCGTTCGAGATCCACGTGCCCGCCGATCGCGGTCGCGCGATGTGGGAAGCGGTGATTGCCGCCGGCGAGCCATTCGGCCTCATGCCGTACGGTACCGAAGCGATGAGCACGCTGCGCATCGAGAAAGGCCACGTCGTCGTGGGCGTCGAGGCCGACGGCAGGACTACCGCGGACGACCTCGGCATGGGCAAGCTCGTGAGTCCAGCGAAGTGGTGCATCGGCAAGCCACTTCTCGATCGCCCTGCCCTGAGAGCAACCGATCGATGGCAGCTCGTGGGGCTTACCGCGCTCGACGACGCGAAGATGCCGCGCGGTGCGAAGCTCGTCGCCGATCCCGATCGCGCGCTGCCGAATCCGATGTTGGGGAACGTCACTTCGTGGTGTCGCAGTCCGAATGTCGACGCGTGGATCGCGCTCGGACTTCTCGCCAACGGCCGTGCGCGCTACGGCGAGATTATGTGGGCGGTTTCGCCGCTCGCCGACGAGAAAGTTCGCGTTCGCGTTGGCCCGCCGTGCTTCATCGATCCGGAAGGAGAGCGGCTGCGTGGCTGAGCAT
>DATKJP010000035.1:0-2165 GCA_035543635.1 Casimicrobiaceae bacterium | reverse complement strand
GCTCGGCTTTCTCGGCGGTCTCGAGCGCCATCGCCTGCTCGAGCTCGGCCTGGCGCGCGAGCAGCGGTTTTTTGAGGTCCGAGCGCTTCTGCCGCGCTTCCGCCTCCGCACGCTTGCGCGCCTTCCGATCGGACGGCGCGGGCGCATCGCCGGTGTCGGGCGGCGCGGCGCTCCGGTCAGCATTGCGCTTCCCGAGGACTCGATCGCGATAGTCGTCGAGATCGCCGTCGAAGGGAATGACGCGCCCGTCGTCCACCAGCCACAACTCGTCGACCGTCGCGCGCATCAGATGCCGGTCGTGCGCGACGACGATCAGCGCGCCTTCGTAACCCTGCAGCGCTTCGGTCAGCGCTTCGCGCATCTCGAGATCGAGATGGTTCGTGGGCTCGTCGAGCAGCAGCAGGTTCGGACGTTGCCGCACGATCAGCGCCAGCGTGAGCCGCGCCTTCTCGCCGCCCGAGAAGTCGTCGACCGGCGCGCTCGCGCGGTCACCGCGAAAGTCGAAGCCGCCGAGAAAATCGCGAAGCTGCTGCTCACGCGTCGCGGGCTCCAGCCGTCTGAGATGCGCGAGCGGCGACTCGTCGAGCCGCAGCTGCTCGACCTGATGTTGCGCGAAGTAGCCGATGCGCATTTGCTGCGCGGAGTAGCGCTCGCCGGAAAGCGGGTCAAGCGTCCCCGCGAGCGCCGTGAGTAGCGTGGACTTGCCCGCGCCGTTCGGTCCCAACAGGCCGATCTTGGCGCCGGCGAGAATGCTGAGCTCGACGTCCGGCAGGATCGGCGCTTCGCTTGCATACCCGAGCGCGACGTGATCGAGCCGGAGCAGCTGGCGCGCCGCGATTCCCGTGGCAGGTAGCTCGAACTCGAACGGCGTGTCCACATGCGCGGCAGCCACGCGCTCGAGCTTTTCCAGTGTGCGGAGACGGCTTTGCGCCTGCCGGGCTTTCGTGGCCTTCGCGCGAAAGCGATCGATGTACGACTGGAGATGGGCGATCTTGCGCTGCTGCTTTTCGAAGGCCGCCTGCTGAGCCGCGAGTGCTTGCGCTCGGAGGCCCTCGAAGTCGGTGTAGTTCCCGGGATACGAGACAAGCTTCTGCTGAGCGATGTGGACGATCGTGTCCGCGACGTGATCCAGGAAATCGCGATCGTGGGTGATCAGGACGAGCGTGCCTGGATAGCGTACGAGCCAGTCCTCGAGCCAAAGCACCGCGTCGAGGTCCAGGTGATTCGTCGGCTCGTCGAGCAGCAGTAGGTCCGAGCGGCACATGAGCGCCTGCGCGAGATTGAGCCGCATGCGCATCCCGCCCGAGAAGCTCGCCACCGGATCTTCGTGCCGCGCCTGCGGCACGCCAAGTCCCGCAAGCAATGTCGCGGCACGTGCGCGCGCGCTGTAGCCGTCGATCGCTTCGAAGCGGTGGTGCAGGAGCGCGAGCGCTTCGCCGCGCGCGGCCTCGGTGTCGTGCGGCGCCGCAGCGCCCAGCGCGAGCCCGTGCTCGACTTCACGCAGCTCGGCATCGCCGTCGAGTACATGCTCGAGCGCCGGCCGCGCGCCCACCGGTGCTTCCTGCGCGACATGCGCTACCACCCATTTCGGCGGGATCTCGATCGTGCCCGCGTCCGGCGCGAGCTCGCCGCGAAACGCGGCAAACAGGCTCGACTTACCCGAACCGTTCGCCCCGATCAGGCCGACCTTGTGGCCGGCGTGCACCGCGAGGTCCGCGTCCTGGAGAAGCAGCTTCGTACCGCGAGACAAAGCAAGGTGAGCAACGCGCAGCATGTCTTAGAGTAAACGAGCTTCGTGCGCTTGCGTGGGAGTTGCTCGCGAGCGCAGCGGACAAAATCACAACGCAGACGGGCGTTCGAGAAGCCTGGTCAGATGAAAGTCGCCGGGATGAGCCCGTCGATTTTCTGGAGGAAGAAAAGAACGAGCACGCAAATAGTGTGACACGGGGCTGGAAGGTCGATCGAGCGTCGGTGGTTGGATACGCGCTTGATGATCTTATCCGTTGTGAAGAAAAATGCCGGGCTTGGGGCGGCATTTTTTCGTCCGATCAGCTTCTCGAGTCTCGGGGCGCGCTGTGATTTTGTCCGCTGGGCCCGCGGCTATCAGCTCGAGACCCAGGAAGCTCGTCTACCTACAACTTGTAGTCGTAGTCGATGATGAGCGG
>DATKJP010000034.1:0-15258 GCA_035543635.1 Casimicrobiaceae bacterium | reverse complement strand
GAGTGGGCGGCTCGCTCCGTTCCCTGCTGTATCATCGGCCTGCGCGCGAACTCGCGCGGCGCGGTCCTGCTTTTTTTTATGACCATCGAGCTGTTCGACCTGCCGCCACGCAAGCAACAAGCGTGGCTCGCCGAGCGGCTGGCGCGACCTGCGCCTGAATCGGCACGCAATCTCTCGGACGGATTTCGTCTTCCAGGACGCGAAGGCGATCCGAAACCGGCGGCGGTGCTCGTTCCGCTCGTGCATCGCGATGACGGGCTCACCGTGCTTTTCACCGAGCGCAGCCTTGATTTGCCCGATCATCCGGGACAGATCAGCTTTCCCGGCGGGCGCATCGAGCCCGGCGACGCCGACGCTCCGGTCGCGGCATTGCGCGAAGCGGAGGAAGAAGTGGGTCTTGCGCGCGAGCGCGTGACGCTCCTCGGCCGGCTCGCCGAGTACGAGACGGTCACCGGTTATCGCGTCACACCGGTCGTCGGCTGGGTGGAACCTCCCTTCGAGCTGAAGCCGGATCCGATCGAAGTGGCCGACGTGTTCGAAGTGCCGCTCGCTTTCTTGCTCGATCGCGAGAATCAGAAGCGGCACTTCCGCATGATCGGCGAGCTGCGGCGCGACTATTTTGCTATTCCGTATGGCGCGCGCTACATCTGGGGTGCCACTGCTGCCATGCTGATGATGCTCGATCGCACGCTGCGCGATGACTGAGACCTTGCACGAGGCGGCGCGCCCCGACGATATCGCCATCCTGCTTCCAGGAGGCGGCGCACGCGCCGCGTATCAGGTGGGCGCGTTGTGCGCCATCGCACGGATCCTCGCGCGCGATCGCCACTCGCCGTTTCGCATCGTCTGCGGCACCTCCGCCGGCGCGATCAACGCGGCGACGCTCGCGTTGCACGCCGACAGCTTCCGCCGCGGCGTCGCGCGGCTTCTTCGGTGGTGGCGAGCTCTCGAGGTCGAGATGGTCTATCGCGCCGATCTCGCCAGCGTGGCGGCCCATGGCATGCGCTGGCTTGCGTCGGTGTTGGTCGGAGCCAGCGGTCCGAAGCAGGCCGCTTCGATGCTCAACAATGCACCTTTGCGCGCGCTGCTCCAAAAACACCTCGACTTGGATCGGGTGGCGGCGCAGATAGCAACCGGCAACCTGCTCGCTCTTGCCATCAACGCGACGAGCTATACAACAGGGCACGCCGTGACCTTCTTCCAGGGCTCGCCGTCGCTCCTGCCGTGGCGCCGCACGCGGCGCCGCGGCGAGGCAGCGATGATCACGATCGATCACCTGCTCGCCTCAACCGCGATTCCGTTCGTGTTTCCGGCCGCCCGGCTCGGCGACGACTATTTCGCCGACGGCTCGGTGCGCCAGATCACGCCGCTCTCCCCCGCCCTCCATCTGGGTGCGCGCCGCATTCTGGTGATCGCCGTCGGCCAATTCAGCGGCCAGCGGCCCACCGGAGCGCAGCTTGCCGAGCCGCGCTATCCGTCCTTCGCGCAGATGGCCGGCCACGCACTGTCGTCGATCTTTCTCGACAACCTCGGCGCGGATGTCGAGCGGTTGCAGCGGCTCAACCATGTGCTCAACCTCGTGCCCGGCGAGCGGCAGGCGCATCATCCCGAGGTCTCGCACATCGACGCCATGGTGCTGAGCCCGAGCCGCGACCTCGGCGCCATGGCACCACCCTATGCTAAGAGGCTGCCGCGCGGCGTGCGCTACCTCCTGCGAGGGCTGGGCAGCACCGAGGGAACGGGCGCGAGCCTTCTCTCCTACCTTCTTTTCGACCGTCGCTACACCAAGGCGCTCATCGATCTCGGATTCCAGGATGCGATGAAGCGCCGCGACGAGATCGACGCCTTTCTCGACGCCGATGCATTGCGCTTCGCGCCACTCTTCCCACCCGAGCTTGCCTGAGGTCGCCCGATGCTTCAGCCCCGCCAGCACTTCGTCCGCAGCTTGAGCCCGCATGGCTTTCATCGCGTGGCGTATCGCGAATGGGGCCATCCGGCGAGCTCTCGCACGCTCGTCTGCGTGCACGGCCTTACCCGCAACGGACGCGATTTCGACGTGCTCGCTGCAGCACTAGCCGACCGGTTTCGAGTCCTTTGTCCCGACATGCCGGGGCGCGGCGACAGCGAATGGCTGAAAGACCCAAACGATTACGTCTTTCCAACCTATCTCACGGCATTGACGGCGGTGCTGGCGCACGCCGACGTCGACGAGGTGTCGTGGCTCGGCACCTCGATGGGCGGCTTGCTCGGCATGGTCCTCGCGGCGCAGCCCGCAACGCCGATCAAGCGATTGGTCGTGAACGACATCGGGCCCGCCATCGAGCCGGCGGCTCTCTTGCGCATCGCGGGCTACGTGGGCCTCGACCCTGTCTTCGACAACTTCAAGGCGCTCGAAGCGCACGTGCGCGAGGTCTCTGCTCCGTTCGGAGCGCTCAGCGATGCGCAGTGGACGGCATTGGCCGAGTCGACGGCGCGACAAACGACCGACGGGCGCTGGAAGCTCAAATACGATCCGGGCATCGCCGTGCCATTTCGCTCTAGCGCGGGTAGCGGTAACCTGTGGGCGATCTGGGATGCGATCCGCTGTCCCACGCTCCTGCTGCGCGGGTCGGAATCGGATCTGCTCTCGGTGCAAACGGCCGCCGCCATGCGCACGCGCGGGCCGAAGCCGCGTCTGATCGAGTTCGCCGGCGTGGGCCACGCTCCGATGCTCTTCAATCCGGAGCAGATCGCGCCCGTTGTGGCGTTCCTGGGCGCCGCGTGATGTGTAGAGGGTCCCAAATCCCGGCGCATCGTCTACAATCGGACCGTTTTGCCCGACTGATGCCAATGTCATGGCGCTTGGATTGACCCTGCCGGAGCTCGAGTCCCGTCCTACGCATCCGCCGGAGACGCGGCCGGCGCGCGTACAACCCTGGCTCGACGAAACGCTGAAACGCGACCCGGTCGATGCCGCGGGCGTCATTGGCGACGCGCTCGCGGCCACCAATCGTGTCGCCATTCCCGAGTCGCGCCGCCTCGAGCTGGCGGAAAAGTATTACTCGGCGGCCGTCGCGCTGGGGCCGAACCTCGAGCGCCATTACGCGCGGGCGACGCATCCGCTGTCAGGTAACGCGCTCGCCGCTGCGAAAGCCGCGCTGACGCTTTCAACGGAGCTCGCTACCGCGTACAAACATCTGCTGTCGCACGAAGCGGAGAGACGCATCCTGCTCGCCGGGAACCGGCTGCTGGTGGCACTCATCCACCGCTGCCTGCAATGCACTGCGCGCATCCTCGTCAACAGCTACATGTCCTATGCGCCGGTGCCGGCGAGAACCTGGCACGACGCACACGCGATCTTCGTGTTCGCCCTCCAGCGCAACCTGCAGGCCACACCGATCGGCAGCGATAGCGCCGAGGTGACTCCGGAGCGCCTCTACGTGCAGGCACTCCTGGTTGCGCTCGCCAATCCATACGGTTTTCTCCCAGGGCAGCTGGGCCAGGTCTTGAGCTACCTGCAGGAGCATTCGCACTGGGCGCGCATCACGGACGTTGCTCCGGTGCACCGCCTCGCCAAGGCGGTCGCCATCGTTCCGGTTGGCCACGACTTCCCTCCCTTCTCGGCCAACAAGGGCGGCAACGTCGAGGGCACGAAGCTCTTTCTGCTCACTTTCGATCTCGCGTTTCAGATCCAGGAACAGCTGCGAGGGCTCGATGCGGGCGGCCTGCCGCCGCCGGACGTCGGACGCGATCAGGCGTCGAAGGCGGAGTACGTGGGGCTGCTGCGCCGGCTGCTGCGCCAGTGGGCGATTCCTCCCGCGCGGCAGTTCAACCGTCTGCCTTCGCGCGCACGCGTGGTGATGTGCACGGGCTTGCCGGGCGTCTGGCAGTACAGTCGCGGCGCGCACGCGGAGGCCGCGTCGATGCCGCAGGGCTTGCCGACGATGAACGCCTGCCAGGTCGTGAACCACACGCCCGCCGGCTACGCGCTTCGGCAGATCGATACAGCGCGTGCGCCGTTGCGCATAGGCGATTTGATCGCCTTGCGCGTCGAGGGGCGCAATGCGCTGCAAGTCGCGATGGTGCGCTGGTTCCGCAATACGCTGCGCGGGAGCGGGCTGGAGTTCGGCTGCGAGCTTCTGACCGATAGCCCACAGGCCGCGGCGGCACGCTCCGAGGAAGCGGGCGGTGGCGCGCTGGTGCCGGCGGTGATACTGCCGGAAGACGGTGAGGACGGATCGCCGGCGATGGTGCTGGTGCCGGCGGGATCGTTCCAGCTCGAGCATGCCGTGGCGCTCACGCGCGGCGACCGCACCGAGACCGCCGTGCTCACCAAGCTCGTCGAACAGGGACCCGGCTTTGAGCTGTACGAATTCGTCGCCGTGAGCTAGCGGCTGCCCAGGCCTTTCGGCAGCGGAAACACAGTCGTCTCGACCGCACCGCCGAGCTCGCGCACTTCTTCCGCGCCTAGCTCCTTGAGACGCGCGATCACCTCCCGCACGAGGACCTCCGGCGCCGAGGCGCCCGCCGTGATGCCGATCACGCGCTTGCCACTTACCCATTCGCGCTGCATATCGGCAGCGCTGTCGATCATGAACGTCGAGGTTCCACGTCGGCTCGCGACCTCGCGCAAGCGGGTCGAGTTGGAGCTGTTGGGACTACCGACGACGATCACCACGTCGCACTGCGGCGTCATGAGCTTCACGGCATCCTGCCGGTTCTGCGTGGCATAGCAGATGTCGTCGCGCTTGGGGCCCACGATATGCGGAAAGCGGCGCTTGAGCGCGTTGACGATCTCGGCGGCATCGTCGATCGAGAGCGTGGTCTGCGTGACGTAAGCGAGCTTCTTCGGATCGGCAACCGAAAGCCTCTCCACGTCGCCCACCGACTGCACGAGATACATGCCGCCCTCGGACTGACCCATGGTGCCTTCGACCTCCGGATGCCCGGCGTGTCCGATCATCACGACTTCGCGCCCCTGCTCGCGCATCTTGGCCAGCTCCACGTGCACTTTGGTCACCAGCGGACAGGTCGCATCGAACACCTTGAGTCCGCGCTCCTCGGCTTCAGCGCGTACGGCTCGCGATACGCCGTGCGCGCTGAACACCACCGTGCTGCCGCGCGGAATCTCGGCCAGCGTCTCGACGAACACCGCCCCCTTCCCGCGCAGCTCGTCGACCACAAATTTGTTGTGCACGATCTCGTGCCGTACGTAGATCGGGGCGCCGAACTGGCCGAGCGCCTGCTCGACGATTGCGATGGCGCGATCCACGCCGGCGCAGAAGCCGCGTGGATTAGCGAGAAGGATGTCCATGGCGTTCGGGATTCCGCCCACGTTGCCGGAAGGCATCGATGATCAACAGGGCCGCGCCGACCGTGATCGCGCTGTCGGCGACGTTGAACGCCGGATAGTACCAGTCGCGCCAATGAAAAAGCAGGAAGTCGACTACGTGACCGAGCGCGATTCGATCCATCAGGTTACCGATTGCGCCGCCGAGAATGAGCGCGAGCCCGGCGCAGTACCAGCGGTCGCCACCGCGCCGCAGCAGCCAGACGATGATCACCGCCGCGGCGACGGCGACCGCGGACAGCAGGTAGCGCGAGGCTGCGACGTCGCGGCCCAAGCTGAAGGCCATGCCGGTGTTGAACGCGAGCGTCAGACTGAAAAAATCGGTGATCACAAGTTGTGTCGCGGGCAGAAAGCGCGCTTGGATTGCCAGCTTGGTCAGCTGATCAAGAGCAACCACCGCAAGGCTCACCAACACCCAGATCCACCACGTGCGCGAAGGGCTCATCGGCAAAGGCTAGGCGTAGGCACGCGGCTCGCCCGAGCCGAAGAGGTTAGACACGCAGCGCCCGCAGAGCAGAGGATGCTTCGGGTCGTCGCCGACGTCGGCGCGCCAGTGCCAGCAGCGCTCGCACTTCGGCGAGGGGCTGGGATTGACCGCGACCACGAGGGCGTCGGAGCGCTCCACGCTCGCCGCCGAGGTGATAAAGACGAAGCGCAGATCATCGCCGAGTGAGGCGAGCGCTTCGTAATCCTCGTCCGGCGCGGCGACCGTGACCTCCGCCTGCAACGAAGACCCGATCTTGCCTTCCGCACGCAGGCTTTCCAGCTCCTTGAGCACAGCGGAACGCACGGCGAGGATTCGCTGCCATTTCGAGCTGAGCGCGTCGGCGCCGGCGACTTCCGGCAGCGAGCCGGCAAAAACCTGGACGAAGATCGATGGATCGCCAGGATGAACGATGCGCCAGGCCTCCTCGGCGGTAAAGCACAAAATCGGCGCCATCGCCTTCAGTAGCGCGTCGCGGATCAGCGCCAGCGCGGTCTGTGCCGAGCGGCGAGCGCGACTCGCGCGCGGGGTCGTATAGAGCCGATCCTTGAGCACGTCGAGGTAGAAGCCGCCGAGATCCTCGGAGCAATAGGTCTGCAAGCGCTGCACGACAAGATGAAATTCGTAGCGCTCGTAGTCGGCCTGCGTCGCGGCGAGAATCGATCGCGCGTGCACCAGCGCGAACTTGTCCAGCTCGAAAAGTTCATCGATAGGGATCGCATCCTTCGCCGGCTCGAAATCCGAAGTATTGGCGAGCAGAAAGCGCAGCGTGTTGCGGATGCGCCGGTAGCTCTCAACCACACGTTTGAGAATCTCGTCGGAGATCGAGAGATCGCCCGAATAGTCGGTCGCGCCGACCCACAAGCGCAAGATCTCCGCGCCGAGCGAAGCCCAGACCTTCTGCGGCGCGACCACGTTGCCCTTCGACTTCGACATCTTCTTGCCTTCGCCGTCGACGACAAAGCCGTGCGTGAGCAGAGCCTTGTAAGGCGGCGATCCGTTGAGCATGCACGAAGTCAGCAACGAAGAATGGAACCAGCCTCGATGCTGGTCAGAGCCTTCGAGATAAAGATCCGCCGGAAAGCCGAGGCCAGGCACGCGCCGCAGCACCGTCTGATGCGTCGAGCCCGAATCGAACCACACGTCGAGCGTATCGGTAAGCTTGCGGTACTTCTGCGGATCGACGCCGAAGTCCTCGTGCGTCGATTCGTACCATGCCTCGATCCCGCCGCGCTCCACCTTGGCCGCTGCAAGCGAGAGCAACGCCAGCGTGTCGGGATGCAGCTCGTCGCTTTCCTTGTCGACGAAGAAAGGCAGCGGCACGCCCCACTGCCGTTGGCGCGTGAGCGTCCAGTCGGGACGGTTGGCGATCATGCCGTAGAGGCGCGACTTGCCCCAGCTGGGAAAGAATCGCGTGGCCTCGACGCCGGCGAGCGCGGTCTCGCGCAGCGGACGCGCTGGCTTGTGACCGGCAAATCCGGGAACGTCGTCCATGCCTGCAAACCATTGCGTCGTGGCGCGGTAGATGATCGGGGTGCGATGCCGCCAGCAATGCATGTAACTGTGCGTGATCTTCTCCGCGTGCAGCAGCGCGCCCATCTCGCGCAGCTTGTCGACGATCTTCGGATTCGCGTCCCAGATCTTCAAGCCGCCGAAGTAAGGCAAATCCGCGGCGAAGCGCCCGTCGCCCTGCACCGGATTGAGCATCTCCTCGTCGCTCAGGCCATAGCGACGGCAGGAGTTGAAGTCGTCGACGCCGTAGGCGGGCGCGCTGTGCACAATGCCGGTGCCCTGCCCGCTCATCACGTAGTCGCCGAGATAGATCGGCGCCGCCCGATCGTAGAAAGGATGCCGGAAGCGAATAAGATCGAGCGCTGCGCCCTTCGCCGTGGCGATGATGCGACCTTCTCGTCGAATTCGTGCGAGCGTGCTCGAAACCAGTTCCTCCGCGAGCAGCAGCGTCCCCTGCGCGGTCGCGACCAGCGCATAGACGAATTCCGGATGCACATTGAGCGCCTGATTGGCCGGGATCGTCCATGGTGTCGTGGTCCAGATAACAGCCTGCACCGGCCCCGCGGGCAAGGCATCGAGACCGAATGCGCGGGCAAGTTTGGCGCGGTCTTCGTCGTCCAGCGGAAATCCGACGTCGATCGCGATGTCCTGGCGATCCTCGTACTCGACCTCGGCTTCGGCGAGGGCACTGTGGCAATCGAAGCACCAGTTCACGGGTTTCAGGCCACGGTAGAGATACCCTTTCTCCAACAGCTTTCCCAGCGTGCGGATTTCCTCCGCCTCGTTGGTGTAGGCCATGGTCGTGTAGGGATGCTCCCAGTCGCCGAGCACGCCGAGCCGCTGAAAGTCGCCCTTCTGCCGCGCGATCTGCTCGGTCGCGTAGGCGCGGCATAGACGTTGCGTGTCCGCGATCGACAGATTCTTGCCATAGAGTTTTTCGATCTGAACTTCGATCGGCATGCCGTGACAATCCCAGCCCGGCACGTATGGAGCGTCGAAGCCCGCGAGTTGGCGGCTCTTCACCACGATGTCCTTGAGAATCTTGTTCAGCGCCTGGCCGATGTGGATGTCGTTGTTCGCGTACGGCGGACCGTCGTGCAGGATGAACTTCGGGCGTCCACGGCTGGCGGAGCGAATCGCTTCGTAGACCTTGCGCTGCTGCCAGTCCTTGACCCAGTCGGCTTCGCGGCGAGCAAGATCGCCACGCATCGGAAACGGCGTGTCAGGCAGATTCAGCGTCGACTTGTAGTCGGTCTTGGTATCGTTAGGCATTCTGAGTCGCGAAGTATTCGCGCGCTTGATCTACGTCGACCTGCATCTGCCGCACCAGCGCCGGAAAGTCGGGATAACGCTCCTCGTCGCGAAGCTTGTGCAGGAACTCAACGCTGACGCGGCGTCCGTAGACCGCCTCGTCGAAATCGAACACGAACACTTCGAGCAGCGGCTTGCCTCCTGCCTTCACCGTGGGTCGCACTCCGAGGCTCGCCACGCCCGTGCGCGGCGTATCGCCCAGACCGTGCACACGGACGGCGAACACGCCCGAGAGCGCCGGCTTGTGGCGCAGCGGCACGTTTGCAGTCGGGAAGCCCAGATTTCGGCCGCGCTTGTCGCCGTGGGCGACGCGCCCGGTAATGGCATATGGCCGGCCGAGCAGTCTTGCCGCATGCTCGAGCTCGCCCTTCGCCAGCGCCGCCCGTACCGCGCTGCTCGACACCCGTTCGCCCTCCACGCTCACAGTGGGCATGGCTTCGACGCTGAAGCTCGACGCCTTGGCGCGAAGAAGCGCGAGGTCGCCCGAGCGCCCCCGCCCGAAACGGAAGTCGTCGCCTACCAGCACCCAGCGCGTCCCCAGGCACTCGACCAGAACCCGCTCGACGAACTCCTCAGCGCTGAGTCCGGCAAGGCGGGCGTCGAAGCGTGCGATATAAGCCTCGGCGATTCCGCGTGCCGCGAATTGCTCGAGCTTGCCGCGAACGCTCGAGAGGCGCGGAGGCGCGGCCTCCTTGGCGAAGAATTCGCGGGGATGCGGGTCGAAGGTAAGGACGGCGGGCGGCAGCTCGAGGTCCTCGGCGGCTTCGGTAAGGCGCTGGAGCATGGCCTGATGGCCGCGATGCACGCCGTCGAAGTTGCCGATGGTCAACGCCAGATGACGGTTGGCGCGAACGGGGAATCCGCGATAGACCTGCACGCTTCGCTCAGTCGGCCGCCGGCGAGTCGCCGCAAAGCCGGAAGGCACTGAAAAGCTTGAATTTTACCGTTGCGAGCGCGCTGCGGTCCAGCGCTTTGCGCGCCGCGTTATGGAGCGGGCCATTCGCGCCATCCGCCGAGCAGCGGGAAATATAGGCCGAGCCGGATTGGACGCGCGTCGAGTCCGCGCATGGCTTCGGCGTAGGCCTCGAGCTGAGCGCGGTAACGCTCGCGCTCGTTGTCGAGAAATGCATCGACGTCGGCGCCTTCGTGACGCGAGAACTTGAAGTCGACGATCCATCGCGTGCCCTCGGCATCGATGAAGCTGCGATCGAGCACCACATCGATCAGCGCAGCCTCACGCCTGGAAGTCAGTGCGAGCTCGCTTACGGCCTCGCGATGCGATGCGTCGAAGAGCCAACGGCCACGCGTGTCTCCGAGCATTCTCTTGAGCGCGGTCTGCACGACGCCGGCAGCCGCATCGATATCGGTCGCAGGCACGCCTTCGTGCGCCAGTTCGGCCGCGAGCCGCGCCCTCAGCTGCGAGAGGCGCGCGTCGTTCCATGCATCGAAGCCTTCGTCGCCAATCTGCTTGCACAGCCGGTGCGCGACCGTTCCGACGTGACGCGCGGTCTCATGCGCCCAATCGAAGAGCGGCACCGCCTCGGCAGCGCGGTGTTCAGCTTCGTGCAACGGCGGGATTCCGGGAGGCATCGCCGGAATGCGCCACGACTCCGGCAGGCGCGACAGTTCAGGCGCTGACCTCGGCACCGATGCGCCACCCGCCATCTCTTGCGGCGGCGGAATCTCCACCGCGTGCCACAGCTTCGCGAGAGCAGAATCGCGCTCCGGCGGCGTCCATCTCGACTCGCCCGACGCGTCAATCCTTGCTTCGAGGGCCGCGATGAGATGCAGCCTTTCCTTCGCTCGCGTGCATCCCACATAGAGCAGCCTGCGCAGCTCCGCGTCTTCCTCTTCGCGCTCGAGCGACGAGAGGTATTCGTACACCGGATCCTTGTCGCCGCCCCGTGCCCGCATCGGCGCGAGCAACACGCCATCGGGGCGCTGCCGCCACCGCAGCAGCGGCGGTTCGGAGCGCCCCGCGTTCGATGCGAGCCCGGGCATTATCACCGTATCGAACTCGAGACCTTTGGCCTTGTGCAGCGTCATCACCTTGACCTTCGGCGTTGGCTCGCCTTCGGCTGCTGGCCCTGCGCGAAGCTCGGCGAGAGCGTTCAGAAATTCACCCCATTCGGCGACGTCGCCTGCTTCCTCGTGCACGGCGAGCAGGGCGAAGAATTGGTCGGCCGCGGCGAGGTCGAAAACTTCCTCGATGCACGCCGGTCCGCCGAGCGCGAGCCATGCGCCCCTCGTGCGTGCGGTCAGCGTGGCGCGACCGCGCGCAGCGAGTGCCGGCGGGAGCACCGCGGCCACGCGCGCAAAACGCCTGCGCCCTTCCGATGACAGGGCCGTGGTCACCCGCGCCGACGACAGTAAATCGGCCAGGGTCGGCGCGCCTTCGGCTTCTGCCGCGCTACCGAGCGCGAAGAGATCCGGCAGCCTGAGGCCGCACCATGGAGCGCGCAGCACTGAGAGCCATGCGAGGCGGTCCGAGGGCTGCATCAGCGCATGCGTCAGTGAGACGAGGTCGCGCACGACCTGGCGATCGGACAATGCATCGACCTCGATCGCCGCATAGGGAATCCCTGCTCGCCGCAGCTCAGGCAGCACCTGCTCGAGCTGCGCACGTGCGCGAACGAGCACGGCCACGTCCTGCGCTCCATCGGCGAGCGCCGCGCGGACGCGATCGACCACCATCGTTGCTTCCGTGCCCGCGTCGGCGACGAGATCGAGCGTCCACGCCGGCGCGTTTACGCAACCGCGCGTCGCAACTGCGGCTTCGAATGCCACGACGCTGCGCCAAGGATCGCTCACCGCACCAAGAACCTGCGGAAACGTCTTGTTGACCCACTCGACGAGACTAGGGCGAGAGCGGAAGTTCCTGCGCAGCTTTAGACATTCGACGTCGACGTCGTCGACGCGCCCGGACTGCTGCGCCTCGACAAAAAAGCGCACTTCCGCCTGGCGAAAGCGATAGATCGACTGCATCGGATCGCCGACCGCGAACAGCGTGCGCCCGTCGCCTCTTTGCCAGCCCGCGGTGAGACGCTTGATCAAGTCGAGCTGCGAAAAAGAGGTGTCCTGGAACTCATCGATCAGCAGATGGTCGATCCGGCGATCGAAGAGGAGCAACAGCTCGCTCGGCGCCTCGGCTTCGCCAAGAGCTTCGAGCGCGGAAAGCGTGAGCTGAGGGAAGTCGACGGTACCCGTGGCTTCAAAGGCGAGCAGCAGCTCCGCTGCGCAAACGCGAAGGATCTTTGCGAGCGAGGCAACGACGGCCCAGGCCTCGTCGCTGTAGCGCGCCGGCGGGAGCTTGGCGGCGACGCCGAGCGTGTGCGCGAGCCCGGGCACCTCGGCGAGCTGTTCGAGCACACCGCATATCGCGGCCTTCATCGTGCTCGCCCGCGTGTCCGAGCCGATGCCCTTCGGAGGAAAACCGACCCTCGCATCGACGCTCTTGCGAAACTCCTTGCTATTGGCGACCAGCAGCCACCCTGCGAGCGCGCGCCACAGCGGCAGCGCTTCGACGGTCGCCGGCGGGAGTCCTCCAGCCGCGGCGCAGCTGCGCAGCGCGGCGGCTCGCTCGGCGGTCGCGGCCTTCCTGTCGAGGTTGTCCGCTGCGTAACGCTCGCAGGCGGCGAGCGCCGTGGCAAGCTTGGCCGGAAATGCATCGCGCAGCGTGCAGAGCTCGCCGCGAATTTCGCCGGCCAGCGCTGCCTCCGCGCTCTGGCGCAATGCGCTCGCATCGTCCGCGGGCAACGCGTCCAGCCACTGCTCGCGCCGCGCCAGCATGCCGGCGAGCTGCACGATCGTCTGATGCGCGTCGTTGTCGAGATGGGACACGAGGTTCTGCCAATCGGGATCGCGCGGTCCAGCGGCGCGCAAGGCTTCGCGTGCCGCGCGGCGATGCAGTCCTGCGGCGCGTTCTTCGAAGCGCGATCCGGCGCCGATTCGTGAAGTTAGCGGCGCCTGCCTCACGAGGCCCGCGCACAACGCGTCGATAGTGAGAATCTGCAGCCGCGCGGGATGCGCGACAAGCTGCCAGGCTTGGCGTCTGTCCTGCTCGAGTGCTCTCGCTGCCAGCTCGAGCTTACGCCGCTCGTGCTCGTCGCGAGTTTCGGTCTCGGCCGCGGCCTGTCGCAACGCTCCTATGATGCGCTCGCGCATCTCGGCTGCGGCCTTGCGGGTAAAGGTCATCGCGATGATGCGTTCTGGGCGATCGACGTGCGCGAGGAGCGCGAGAAAACGCTGGATCAGGAGCGCCGTCTTGCCTGAGCCTGCGGGCGCCTGCACGAGAAACGACCGCGTCACGTCGAGCGCACGCTCGCGCGCGTCGCTGTCACCGGCTTCCCATCGCGAACCTTCACCGGAGACCGACTGCGCGTCAGCCATCGTCATCGGTGCTTCCTTCTTCATCGCCTGCCGGGGTTCCGATGCGGCATAGCGCGTAGAGCCCGCAGCGCTTGCATGTCGCGAGCTTGTCGCGTGGAGCGACGGCGGCATGCCCGCGCCCGATTTCTTCGGCCAGCGCTGCAAGCGAGTCGTGCCAGCGCATTTCGACTGCGCGCCAGTCGGCGAGATCGGGATCACGCAGCTTCGCCGGCCGCGCCAGCTCCGGCCATGCCGAGTCGTCGGCCGCGAGACCTTCGAGCTTCAGCTCGCCGCGCTTGACCTGCGCGTAGGCTACTGCGCGAACGCGATCGTAGGGACGCGCGCGGCGCCATGCCACGGCATACAAAGCGAGCTGCGGCGCCTGCGGCCGCGGATCAAACCAGCGTGCCGCCGGGACGACGTAGCCGCTTTTGTAATCGATGATCGCAACGCCGCCTCCGTCGAGGGCATCGACGCGATCCAGCCTCAAGTCAACGCGAAAGAGTTCGAAGGCGAGCGAGAGCTTGACCTCGGTGTCCACGACGCGAAACGGCGCCCGCGATCGCTCGTGCTTCTCGAACCACTCCAGGACGAGCTTCGATAAGCGCCGCGCTTCCAGCGCGTCGACGAGCGGCGGCAACGCGCGCCGGCGCGCGAGCATCGCACTGGAGCTCATCGCGTGCGTCACTGCGGCAGCGACGCGCGCCTCGAGCGCCGCCCGCGATTCGGCGGCCAGGGTCGCGCTATCTCCGAGATCGCCCCAGAGCGTGGCGAAGACGCGATGCAGCAGGTCGCCTCGCTCCATGGGCGAGAGACCCTCCGGGGGTTCCGGCCAGAGGTCCACATCCAGGCGATGGATGGCGACAGCGCGAAACGGGCAATCGCTCTGCTTCTCGAACAGCCCTGCGCCGCCGGACAGGCGCTGACCGCGCACCAGCGGAGGCGCAAGTTCATCATCGACAGTTTCCAATTCCGGGGCGGCGCCGTGAATGATTTCGGCGGCGGTCGGCGCAACGCAACACTCGTCGGGGCCGAGCAAGGGAAGATCGATGATCAGCGCCGACGGCACGCTGGTGGTCTCCTCGCCGCCTGCCGCGTGGCTGAAGACGAGGCGCGGGGCGGCGCGTCGGAATCGCGACGTGAGCGTGCGCGCGTAGGCGATTTCGCGCGCCGCCGTCGCTCGCGGCAACCCGCGCTCGCGCTGCCACGTGAGCGGCAACAGTGCGCTCGGCTGCGGTTCCAGCGGCCAGTTCTCAGCGGAGAGTCCCGCTAACCATAAGGCATCGAAGGCGAGACCTTGCGCTTCGAGCAGCCCCAGAATCTGCACCGGCGCCTCAGGGGCCTCGGGTTGGAACACTCGCTCATTCGCGAGCGAGCGCAGCGTGCCCAGCGCCTCGCCCTGCGCGAGCCTCGCCTCCAAGGTCGCGAGCCCCCCGAATTCGCCCAGCAGCTCGTCCCAGGCGCGCCGTGCCTGATATTCCGCGCTGGTAAGCGTGGCGTCGCCAGGCCAGCCAACCGCAGCCAGCCAGTCGCGCCAAGTTTCTACCCACGTGCGAGGCGACGAACTGGCAGGAAACCGCTTTGCGCCTCTAGCGCGGCGCCAGCGTTCCGCGAGCATCGGATCCACTTCCCGTAGCGCCGCGATTGCCTCGCCCAGCGAGATGTCGCGACGACCCTGTTCGAGCCATGGCGCTTCGACCACGGCGCGCCGCGTCCACAGGCTCTGCGCTCCGACGAGATAGGGTGAGCGGATCACGGCGGCCGCGCGCTGCGTGGGCAGCGTTCGCTGCGCGAACTCGATCAGCTCGAGCGCCGCGCTCACGAGCGGAACCGCGGCAAGAGGCTCGCCGAGAGATGTATTGAACGGCCGCGGCGCCGATTCACAGCCTGGCCACTGCAATGCGGGGCAAAGAATCTCCTCCGCAAGCGTGCGCGCCTCGGCACGTCGCCGCGCGAGATCGGGCACGGCAATCCCAACGACCGCGCCCGGCTGCTCGGCGATCCGGCTGCGCGCCCAGCACAGCGCGCGGGCCAGCTCGTCTCGCGGCGTCGCCGCGTACGTGCGCCTCGCGAGGCCTTCCGCCAAAGGAAGTGGATCGAGGTGCTCGAAATGCGCCACGCCTGCGGCACTGAGAGCCGCCATCAGGCGCGAGTGTTGCGGCGACAACTCGATGAAGCCGACGAGCAGAACATGCCTCGGACGAGGTCTCGCCAACGCAGCAGCCCTGCGCGCAAGGACGTCCCCGAGCTGCGC
>DATKJP010000033.1:0-2050 GCA_035543635.1 Casimicrobiaceae bacterium | reverse complement strand
GAACCGGGCGCTTCAGTGAGCGCGTTCGTCTACAGCGTCGTGCCTCCAGCGACGTTCAAGCGGCGGTCCAGGCTGTCGGCTCAGGAGAGCGAACGGACTGAACGCCTTGCGCGAGTCGTTGCCCTAGCTGAGGCCATTTGGAGGGACGAATATCAGACGCGGGCGTTTCTCAACCGGCGGCACCCGCTCCTTGACGACGAAACGCCGTTGAGCGTGGCGCGCACCGAGATCGGGGCGCGGCGAGTAGAGAACCTGCTTCGCGATGTCGAGCACGGTCTTCCGGCTTGAGCAACATGGAGGCGTATCGAATAGGCTCGCCTGCGCATCCACTTCTCGATGGCGCCGGTGCGGCGGCGGCAGAGAACGCGCGATGGAACAGCAAGGGGAGATACGTCATCTACGCGGCTGAACACTACGCGACGGCGCTTCTTGAGAAAGCCGGACAGCTCAACAGCATCAAGCTGCCTCGAACGCTCGCTTACATTCGGATCGGTGTCCCGGCAGAGACCAGTGTTGAGGAGCTCAAAGCGGAGGACCTCCCCGGGTGGGATGCGGACGAGAAAACCGCGAGCCGGCAGTTCGGCGATCGGTGGTACGACGAAGGTCGATCGCTGATATTGCTTGTGCCGTCGCTGGCAGCCCCAGGTCTCGAGCGAAACGTCCTCATCAATCAGCGGCACCCGCAGTTCTCGCGCCTCACGACTTCGACGGCGGAGCGGATTCGATGCCATCCGAAGCTGCTCATATGAGAGGGTTTTCGCACGCCTTTGCGCGCTGCTCGAGAAATCGCCGTTCCATATCGTTGCGCGCGAGCGCGAGGGCCGTTCGGAAGTGCGTGCGTGCGATCTCCGGTCGTCCGGAGCGGAGCTCGAACTCGGCGAGCGCCGCCGCGTAGAACGGATAAGCGACCAGTCGGCTCTGGCCGGCAATGGCGCGGATCTCTTCCAGCCCTCGCTCCGGACCCTCCTGTTGTCCAACAGCGATCGCGCGATTGAGCGCGACGACCGGAGAAGGCCGAATCGTCATGAGCCTGTCGTACAGCGCGACGATGGCGGCCCAGTCCGTGTCTTCCGCGCGCGGCGCGCACGCGTGCATCGAGGCGATGGCTGCTTCGACGTGATACTCCGACAGCTCCGACCCCGCGGCGGAAAGGTCGAGGAACCGCAGCCCGTCGGCCACGAGGTCTCGATCCCAAAGCGATCGATCCTGGTTGAACAGCGAGCTCAAGTTGCCCGATCCGTCGGTGCGGGCCGGCAGGCGCGCCGCATGGAGACACAGGAGCGCCGACAGCGCGTAGGTCGTGGGCGTCGAGGCGAGCGCGTGATCGTGAAGCAAGGCCGTGAGACGCATGGCTTCCCGGCAGAGCTCCTCGCGGATCGCCGACTCGGCGGACGCGCTGTGATAGCCCTCGTTGAAGAGCAGATAGAGCGCGCGGTGAACAGCCGTCAGGCGCGTCGAAAAGTCACGGGCGCCGGCAATCTCGAAGAGCGTCTTGGAACCGGCGAGCACCTTTTTCCCCCGCGAGATGCGCTTCTCTATGGCTGCGCGCGAGCTGAGAAACGCGCTCGCGATCTCGTCGATGCTGAACCCGCACATGATGTTGAGCATCAACCCCACCTGCGCGTCCTCTGACAGCCGCGGGTGGCAGCAGGAAAACATCATGCGAAGCTGGTCGTCCTTGATCACGTTGGCTCCCCACAACTCCTCGACAGCTGGAATCATGGTCGACTCGCTCTCGAGCATTCGTCCGAGCTCGGGGGCGAAGGTCCGCGCCGTGCGCTCGCGGCGGAGCACGTCGAGCGCTCGGTTCTTCGCCGTCGCCATCAACCACGCGGAGGGGTTATCCGGCACGCCCCGCAGCGTCCATACCTCCAGTGCCCGGCAGAAGGCGTCCTGGACGACGTCTTCTGCGAGCGCCAGGTTGTGGATGCCGAAGATGCGCGCGAGGATGGCGACCATGCGCCCGGCCTCGCGCCGGAACAGGTGCTCGTCGAGCTCCATCGGTCGAGGTTCCTGGCCTCGATCAGAGTGTAGCCACTCAGAGCGTCCT
>DATKJP010000032.1:0-22880 GCA_035543635.1 Casimicrobiaceae bacterium | reverse complement strand
CGGCGTGTTCGCGGCGCTCGACGCGGTGCTCTTCTATGTCTTCTTCGAGGCGCAGCTGATCCCGATGTATCTCATCATCGGCATCTGGGGCGGGCCGAACCGCATCTACGCAGCCCTCAAGTTCTTCCTCTACACCTTCCTTGGCTCGGTGCTGATGCTGGTGGCGCTCATCTATCTTTACACGGTGAGCGGCGGCAGCTTCTCCATCCTCGAGTGGTATCAGCTTCCGCTTTCGCTCAAGACGCAGGTGTTGCTGTTCGTCGCATTCTTCATCGCCTTCGCGGTCAAGGTGCCGATGTGGCCGGTGCACACCTGGCTCCCGGATGCTCACGTCGAAGCCCCCACCGGCGGCTCGGTCGTGCTCGCGGCGGTCACGCTGAAGGTCGGAGCCTACGGATTCATCCGCTTCGTGCTCCCGATCTTGCCCGACGCAAGCCATTACCTCGCCGGCTTCGTGATCACTCTCTCGCTCATTGCGGTCGTCTACATCAGCTTCGTCGCGCTGGTGCAGGCGGACATGAAGAAGCTGATCGCGTACTCGTCAATCGCGCACATGGGATTCGTGACGCTCGGCTTCTTCCTCTTCAGCCAGCTCGGTGTCGAGGGCGGCCTCGTGCAGATGATCTCGCACGGCTTCGTCTCGGCCGCGCTCTTCCTCTGCGTGGGCGTGCTCTACGACCGGATGCACAGCCGCCTCATCGGCGACTACGGCGGCGTGGTGAACACGATGCCGAAGTTCGCCGCCTTCGCCATGCTTTTCGCCATGGCCAACGCGGCGCTCCCGGGGACGAGCGGCTTCGTCGGCGAGTTCATGGTCATACTCGCGGCGATCACCGCAAACTTCTGGCTCGGCTTCCTGGCTGCAACGATCATGATCCTCGGCGCGGCGTACACGCTCTGGATGTACAAGCGAGTCTGGTTCGGCGCGGTGGCGAACGATCGCGTGGCGAAGCTCGTCGATCTTTCGAAGCGCGAATTCTGGCTTCTCGGCGCGGTAGCGCTCGCCGTGCTCGCGATGGGCGTCTATCCGAAGCCTTTCACCGACGTGATGCATGCTTCGGTGGCCGATCTCCTCACCCACGTCGCCAAGAGCAAGCAGTGACGCCGCTCGGACTTTCCTTCGACTTCGGCCCCGCGCTGCCGGAGATGACGCTGCTCGCTGCGGCATGCATCGTGCTGCTGGCCGATTTGTTTCTTCCCGATTCGCGCCGCGCCTGGTCCTACTGGCTGACGCAGATCGGGCTGCTGGTCGCGGCCTGGTTCGCGCTGATCGTGTTCCACGAGGAGCCGACGCAGGCCCTCGGCAAGATGTTTGTCGCCGACGCGCTCGCCGACGTGCTCCGGTTCTTCAGCTATGTCTCGGTGTCGCTGATGCTCTTCTATTCGCGCAGTTACCTCGTAGCGCGCGGGCTCTTCCGCGGCGAGACCTTCGTGCTGACACTGACAGCACTGCTGGGAATCACAGTGATGATCTCGGCCGCAAGTTTCGTCCCGCTCTATCTCGGACTGGAGCTGATGTCGCTGTCGCTCTACGCCATGGTCGCGCTGCAGCGCGAATCGGGCCGCGCGGTTGAGGCGGCGATGAAGTACTTCGTGCTTGGCGCGCTGGCGTCCGGGTTGCTCCTCTACGGCATGTCGATGATCTACGGCGCGACCGGAACGCTCGACATCAATGGCGTTGCGAGCGCGATCGTCGCCGGAGGCACCAACCGCATCATCCTCGTGTTCGGGCTCGTCTTCTTGGTCTCGGCGATCGCCTTCAAGCTCGGCGCAGTGCCGTATCACATGTGGGTGCCCGATGTGTACGACGGCGCGCCGACCGCGGTGACGCTCTTCATCGGCACTGCGCCGAAGCTCGCGGCGTACGCAGTGGCGATCCGGCTGCTCGTGGGATCGCTGTCCTCGCTTGCCTTCGACTGGCAGGGGATGCTGCTGATCCTCTCGCTGCTGTCGATGATCTTGGGCAACGTTATCGCGATCGCGCAATCGAACATCAAGCGCATGCTGGCCTATTCGACCATCGCCAACATGGGCTTCATGCTGATGGGCTTCCTCACCGCCAACACCGATGGCTACAGCGCCGCGATGTTCTACACGGTGACCTATGTGCTCGCGACGCTGGTGGCCTTCGGCACCGTTCTGCTGCTCTCACGTGAAGGATTCGAGGCGGAGCTGCTCGACGATTTCAGGGGCCTCAACCAGAAGAACCCCTGGTACGCATTCCTGATGTTGCTTGCCATGTTCTCGCTCGCGGGCGTGCCGCCGACGGTGGGCTTCTACGCCAAGTTCTCGGTCATCGAAGCCGCCGTCAACGTCGGGTTCGTCTGGCTCGCGGTGGTAGCGGTGATGGCTTCATTGGTGGGAGCGTTCTATTATCTGCGCATCGTCAAGCTGATGTACTTCGACGACCCGGTCGACAAGACGCCGATCACAGTGCGCGCCGACACGCAGGTGCTGATCTCGGCGAACGGGCTGGCGCTGCTGCTCCTCGGCGTGTTCCCGCAGCAACTGATGGGGCTGTGCGTCGTCGCGCTGACGCACTCCTACTGACGCCATGCGCGTCGGGTTCTTCGTCACCTGCCTGGTCGACTCGATGCGGCCTTCGATCGGTTTCGCCGCAATCAGGCTGCTCGAAGAAGGCGGCGCAACCGTGATCGTTCCGCCGGCGCAGACTTGCTGCGGGCAGCCCGGCTACAACTCGGGCGATCGCGCGGGCGCCAGGGCGCTCGCGGCGAAGCTCCTCGCCGAGTTCGAAGACTGCGACTACGTCGTTGCGCCGTCGGGATCATGCAGCGGCATGATCCGTACGCATTACGCGGATCTTTTCCGCGACGACGACGATACGACACGCAAGCGGTTGGGCGCTCTTTGCGCGAAGACCTTCGAGCTGACCGACTTCCTCGTCAACGTGCTCAAGCTCGAGCGCGTTCCCGGCGAGTTCGCGGGAACGATCACCTACCACGACTCCTGTGCGGGGTTGCGGGAGATGGGCGTCAAGCGTCAGCCGCGCGCGCTGCTGGCCAAGCTGCCGGGGCTCAAGCTCGCCGAGATGGCGGAGTGTGAGAACTGCTGCGGCTTCGGCGGCACGTTCTCGATCAAGTTCGGCGAAATCTCGACGCGGCTCGCCGACGACAAGTGTCGCGACATCGTCACGACCGGCGCCGATGCGGTCGTCCTCGGTGACCTCGGTTGCATGCTCAACATCGAAGGCCGGCTGCGTCGTCGCGGCGACAAGAAGACCCGCGTGCTGCACGTCGCCGAAGTCCTTGCCGGGGAGGCACGCTAGTGCAAGTCGCGTCGATGCACTTCAGGGAGCGCGCGCAGGCCAACATGGCGAACGCGCAGCTCCAGGCCAACCTGCAGAAAATCAAAGGCAAGTTCGTCGCCCATCGCCGCGCCTCGCTCTCCGAGCTGGACGACTTCGAGGCGACGCGCGAGGCTGGCCGCGGGATCAGGCAGCGCGCACTCGACGACCTGGACGTATGGCTGGAGATGTTCGAGAAGAACGCGACCGCACGCGGCGCGACCGTGCTCTGGGCCGAGACGCCGGGCGAGATAAACGCGCACGTCCTCGATATCGCGCGCCGGCACGGCGTGAAGAAGATCATCAAGTCGAAGTCGATGGTGAGCGAGGAGTCCGAGCTAGATCGCGCGATCGAGGCGGCGGGACTCAAGGTCGTCGAGACCGACCTCGGCGAGTACATCCTGCAGATCAACGACTACGAGCCGCCGTCGCACCTGATCGGCCCGGCGCTGCACAAGAGCAAGGAGGAGGTCGCCGATCTCTTCGCGAAGGCCCACGCCACCACGCGCAAGCTCGAGATCAACGAGCTGTGCCTCGAAGCACGCGGTGTGCTGCGCCAGCACTATCTCACCGCCGATATGGGGATCTCAGGCGGCAATTTTTTCGTCGCCGAGACCGGCTCGGTGGTCCTCGTCACCAACGAAGGCAACGCGACGCTCACTACCACGCTGCCGAAGGTCCACGTCGCGATCTCCGGCATCGAGAAGATCGTACCTACGCTGGAGGATGTCGCGACGCTGATGCGCCTGCTGCCGCGCTCGGCGACGGGGCAATCCATCTCCAACTACGTCGACATTCTCACCGGCACCAAGGGGCCCGGCGAATTCCACGGCGCGGAGCACATGTACTTCATTCTCGTTGATGCGGGCCGCAGCAAGGTGCTCGGCAGCGAGCTCAAGGCGGCGCTGCGCTGCATCCGCTGCGGCGCATGCATGAATCATTGTCCCGTGTACCAGGCGGTCGGAGGACACTCCTACGGCTGGGTCTACCCAGGACCGATCGGCTCGATCCTCACGCCGTCGTACATCGGGCTGGAGAATGCGCTGGACCTGCCGGAAGCGTCGACCTTCTGCAACCAATGCGGGGTCGTATGCCCAGTGAAGATTCCGCTGCCCGACCTGCAGCGGAAGCTCCGCGAGCAGGAATTCGAGCACAATCTGCGGCCGTGGAGCGAGCGCATGGCGCTTCGAGCCTGGTCGTGGCTTGCGACGCATCCGCGCTTGTATGCAATCGCCACGCGCATCGGCGCGCGCTGCCTGAGCTGGATGGCGGGCCCCGATCGATTGCTGCACAAGCTGCCCTTCGCGGGCGGCTGGACCGACGGGCGTGACATGCCCGCGCCGGCCGGCCAGACATTTCGCGATCTGTACGCAGAGAAGAAAACATGAACGCACCGCACATCGTGCCGCGGGTGAGCCGCCGCGGCGAAAGCCTCGGCACCGAGAACGCTTTCGTCGTCCTGGCCGAAGTGAACGATCTCGTTCGCCAGGGACGCGACATCGTGTCCTTCTGCATCGGTCAGCCGGATTTCCCAACTCCGGAAAACGTGCAGGACGCCGCGATCGCGGCGATCCGCGCCGGCAAGCATGGCTATACGCCCTCCGCCGGCATCGACGAGTTGCGCGAAGCGGCGGCGCGCGACATGGGAAAGAGGCGCGGGCTCGACATCGTGCCCGAGGAGGTCGTGATCGCCGCAGGCGCGAAGCCGTTCATCGCGTACACCATCGCCTCGGTCACCGATTACGGTGCTGGCGACGAAGTGATCTATCCGGTGCCCGGCTTCCCGATCTACGAATCGCAGATCCTCGCCAACGGTGCGGTGCCGGTGCACCTGCATCTGCGCGAAGCGCGCGATTTCGCGTTCGATCCGCACGAGCTGGAGTCGCAGATTACGCCGAAGACGCGGCTCTTGATCCTCAACTCGCCGCACAATCCCACGGGCGGGAGCCTCAAGCGCGCCGACCTCGAGGCGATCGCGGAGATCCTTCGCATGCATCCACAGATCTGGGTCTTCGCCGACGAGATCTATTCGCGGCTGCTCTACGACGGCGAGTTCGTCTCGCTCGCGTCGCTCGAGGGTATGCGCGACCGCACGATCATCTCCGACGGCGCGTCCAAGACCTGGGCGATGACCGGATGGCGCATTGGCTTCATCGCCAACAAGACGCTGGCCCCGGTGTTCACGCGCTGGATCACCAACACGGAATCCTGTGCTTCGCAGATCAGCCAGTGGGCGGCGGTCGAAGCGATCAACGGCCCTCAAGGGGCAGCGGAAGCCATGCGCCGCTCTTTCCTCGAGCGCCGCGATCTGATCGTCGGGCTGCTTAACGGCGTACCGGGCATCGAATGCCGCACGCCGGGCGGCGCGTTCTACGCCTGGCCCAACGTCACCGAGGCTTGCAAGATGACCGGCTGCGCGGATTCGGAGGAGTTCCGCAAGCGCCTCCTCGTCGAGGCCGGCGTCGCCGTGCTCGCCGATATCCACTTCGGCCGCCGCGTTCCTGGCGACGGACAGCACATCCGCTTCTCCTATGCGGCTTCTCCAGATGCGATCCGAAGTGGCATCGCACGCCTGGACGCCTTCGTGCGGCGAGGCCGTACAGCAGGACGATGAACGAAGCGCGCGACCGTGTGCTGGCTCGCGTTCGCAGCGCGCTCGGTCAGCGCGACGGCGCGACCGCGTCGCGTGCACGCGCCGAAGCGTATCTCCTAGCGCACGCGCAGGGCCCTCGCCCGAGCTTGCCAGCCGATCTCCTGACGCGCTTCATGCAGCGCGCGACCGACATGCAGAGCACCATCGAGCGCATCGCAAGCGTCGAGCTCATCCCGACGCACGTCGCGCGCTATCTCGACGCCCTGACGCTGCCGCCGGAGCTCGCGGCGCAGAAGTCGCACGCGGGAGTATGCTGGCCCGAATTCGCCGCGCTCGACTGGGCCGGCGCGGGACTGGCCATCGAGGCGCGTCCGACCATCGGGAGTGATCGCCTCGGCATCACCGGCGTCTTCTGCGGCATCGCCGAGACCGGTACGCTCGTCATCCTCTCCGGCGCCGATACGCCGACCGCGACAGCGCTGCTGCCCGATACGCATATCGCCGTGCTGCACGCGGATCGCATCGTCGCCGGCATGGAAGAGGCGTTCGCACTGATCGCACGCGAGCGCGGGCGCCTGCCGCGCGCAGTCAATCTTATCTCCGGGCCGTCGCGCACCGGCGACATCGAGCAAACGATCGTGCTTGGCGCGCACGGTCCGTTCCGGGTTCATATTCTTCTCGTCTAGTAGGGCCGAATTCATTCGGCTGGCCGCGTGCGACTGAACTCGCACCTCGGAAGGACGCCTACGCACGCGCGTCGCAGTCCTACGCGCGAATCAACGGCGATCCGATTGTCAGCGGCGCCGCGAGGCGAATCGGCGCTTCATGTTTGGGCTGCGGAACCCAGGAGAGCAGCGCCAGCATCACGAAGAATCCGACGATGTACGCAACCGTGACATGCCAGCCGCCGCGGAGCCACGCGATCGCATTCTTGCCTTCGGGGTACATGTTGGACAGCGCGACTCCGGCCGATGAGCCGAACCAGATCATCGATCCGCCGAAGCCGACCGCATAGGCGATGTAGCCCCAATCGTAGCCGCCTTGCTTCAGCGCCAGCGCGGTCAGAGGGATGTTGTCGAAGACGGCGGAGACGAAGCCGAGGCCCAGCGCGACACGCCACGACGCGTCAGGCAAGCGCTCGACGGGCATCATCGAAGCGGCAGTCACCAGCGAGAGCAGGAAGATCGTGCCCTTGAAGGTCTCCGGCAGCACTTCCCAGTCGGGGCGGCGCAGCGGCCAGGAAACGAGGATCGCGAACCACACGGCCGCGCCGATGAATGGGAAACGATCCGTCAGTTCGGGGAATTCGATGTTCATCACCACATTGGCGATCACGGCGCAGACGAGGATGAGCGCGACGATGCCGACGCGGGTCCAGTCGACATGAATGCTTTCGTCCGCGTCCTTGAGGATCGGTGAGTACTTCTGCTGCTGGATTGCCGCCGGAATGCCGAAGATAAACATCGCAACGCCCGCAGCTACGTAGGCTTCGAGCACCTGCAGCGGATGCACGCCGTCGATCCACATCATCGTCGTCGTGGTGTCGCCGACCACACTGCCCGAGCCGCCGGCATTCGATGCAGCAACGATCGCCGCGAGGTAGCCGATATGCACTTTGGCGCGAAACAGTTGATGCGCCATCGCCCCGCCGATCAGCGCTGCAGCGATGTTGTCGAGAAAGGAAGAGAGCACGAAGATCATCACCAGCAGCACGAAGCCGCCCTTCCAGTCGTCGGGAAGGAAGCGCGGCAGAGCGAGCGGCACGCGGCTCTTCTCGAAATGGCGCGAAAGCAGCGCAAAACCCATCAGCAGGCAGAAGAGGTTGGCGAGCACCACCCACTCGTGGCCCAGGTGCGCGACCAGCCCCCCGATTCCGGAACCCTCTTTGAAGCCGGTGAAGGCGAGCTTGTAGATGGTGATCACCGCCAGGCCCGACACCGCGATGGCGAGCGTATGGCGATGGAAGAGCGCTACCCCGACCAGCGTGAGCCCGACCCGGATGAACTCGACCGGGATGCCCATGACGGACGGTAGCTCGGTCGCTGCGGCCGAGGCTGGCACCGCCGCTAGCAAGGCGAGCCAGGGCAGGGCATGGGCGGGGAGGCGCGAACGAGGCTGCGGCATGGTTTTTCCCCGAGGATGAGCAGGCGAGGAGGCTGCCGCCCGGCGTATTTTTGTGCCGCCGATTGTAGCCTGCACCCCGTCCGCGAACCAAGGAAGACTGCGCTAAGCCTTTGGCGCCGGGGTAAAAACGGGCAAAACGCGCTTTTCCCCATGGCAAGGTCCTTGCTTGTCAGTACCCGGTTCGGACCTTAGACTGCCTGTTTCGCGCCCGGCAACCAGGGAGGGGGACCGGCAGTAGCCAACCCCGTGGCGATGGCGCTTACCAAACAATTGACCCGCCTCGACCTGCCGACGCTACAGACGCACGGCGACGGAGAGCGAGAGGCCCTGCAAGCGCTGTCCCAGCGCAAGCTGAACGCGCTCGCCCTGCCGGTCTGCTACATCGACTCGGAACAGCATTATCGCTTCGTCAACCGAGCCTTTCTCGACTGGACCGGTAAGACGCAGCAGGAGGTCCTGGGCCGCGAGATCGTCGAAGTCGAGGGGCGCGAGCTCTACCAGCTCTATCACGCCTACATCGAGGCCGCTTTGTCCGGCGAGCGGGTGAGCTTCGAGCGCCAGCTCTCCAGCGCCAAGCGCAACGCCTTCTGGATCCGGGTCGACTACTACCCCGACAAAGGGACGCGCGGCGAAATCCGCGGCGTGCTCGCGACCTACACCGACGTCGACAGCACCAAGCGCATCGAGCTGGAGTGGGGCGAGCGCGAGCATCGCCTGCGACTGGTCATCGACAGCGTCGGGCTGCCGATCTTCTACTTCGATCGCACGCTGCGCCTGCGTTTCGCCAACAAGCCCTACGGAGCCTACATCGGACATGCGGTCGAGGACCTAATCGGGCAGCCCCTCAAGAATTTCCTCGCGCCCGATGCGCTTGCCGAAATGCAGGGCTACATGGAGCGCGCCTTCGCCGGCGCCACCGTGAGCTACGACCGTCGCGAGCGGCCTGCATCAGGCGACCTGCGCTGGGTGCGCATGACACTCTTCCCGGACCGCGAGCCGGGTGGCCGTACCGGCGGCGCGTTTGTCGTCGTCAACGATATCGAGGACGACATCCGCATTCGTGAGGCGCTCAAGTCGCAGGAAGCGCAGCTGCGGCTCTTCGCGGACAATATTCCGGGCCCGATCGCCTACCTCGACAAGTCGCTGCGCTACACCTTCGTCAACCAGGCCTTCGCGAACTGGGTGTGCAAGCCGCAGGACCAGATCTACGGTCGGACGCCTTACGAAGTGATGCCCTCCGACGTGACTGCCTTCCTGCGCCCGATCATCAAGCGCGCACAGGCCGGCGAGAACGTCGAGTACGAGCGCATCGGCGTCTCGGTCGACAACCAGCGGCGCTGGATGCACGGTCGCATCGCGCCCGACCTCGACGGCATGGGCAAGGTGCGCGGGCTGTATTGCACCGAATATGACATCCACGATCTGAAGCTCACCGAGCAGGCGCTGGCCTCGCGCGAAGAACAGCTTCGCCTCTTCACCGACAACATTCCGGAGCCCGTCGTCTACGTCGACCAGAACCGCAGCTACAGCTTCGTCAACGACGCCTTCCTGCGTCTCGTGGGGCTCGATCGTGAAGAGGTGATCGGCAAGCCGGCCGAGGACGTGCTCGGCCCCGACGTGGTCGAGGTCGAGCGTCCGTATCTCGAGCGCGCGGCGAGAGGCGAGTCCGTCACCTACGAGCGCGAGAGCAAGGATGCCAACGGACGCGAGCGATGGCTGCGCAACCGCATCGTTCCGGACTTCCGTTTCGACGGCACGATCAAGGGTTACTACATCGTCGGTCACGACATCACCGACCTCAAGGAAGCCCAGGATGCTCTGGCCGCGCGCGAATCGCAGTTGCGCGCGATCATGGACGGCGTGCCGGCGCCGGTGGCCTACATCGATCGCGACGAGCGCTGCCAGTACGTCAACCGCACGTTCTTGCACTACTTCGGCCTGACGCAGGAGCAGGTGACCGAGCTTCGCTTGCGCGACGTCGTCGGACACGGGATCTACCAGAGCGCCCAGGTGATGCTCGCCCGCGCGCTGCGAGGCGAGTCGACCTCCTTCGATCGCCTCGTGCCGGGCGCGAACGGCGCGCGCCGGTGGATGACGATCCGCGTGGTTCCCGACATGAGCACGGAGCGCGAGATCGCCGGCGCGTTCGTGCTGATGAACGACATCCACGGCCTGAAGCAGGCTCAGGAGGCGTTGCGCGCGAGCGAGGCGGAGCTCAGGCTCATCATGGACAACGTACCTGCGCGCGTGGCTTACATCGACCGCGACTATCGCTTCCGCTTCCTCAACCGCCACAACGAGGAATGGCTCTCCGAGAGCCGCAAGGAGCTCACCGGACGGCGCATCGGCGAAGTCGTGGGCGAGGCGCGAGGACGGCAGCTGCAGCCGCTCATGACGCGCGTGCTTGCCGGCGAGACGATCTCGACCGAGCAGCTCCTGGCGCAGCCCAACGGCGAGCAACGCTGGGAGTCGGTCCACTTCGCCCCGAACCGCGACGCCGAGGGCAACGTGATCGGCATCTACGCGGTGCACACCGACATCCACGACCAGAAGCGCAACGAGGAGGCGCTGCGCCGCGCCAACTGGATGCTCTCCTCGCACATCAACAACACGCCGCTCGCGGTGCTGGAGTGGGATCGCGATTTCCGCCTCGTGCGCTGGTCGCCGCAGGCGGAGAACATTTTCGGCTGGCGCGCCGAAGAAGTCCTTGGCATGCCGCTCACGGGGAGCCAGCTCACGCACGAGGCCGACCGCGACCGCGTGGTCGAGCTGATCAACCAGTTGATGGGCGGCCAGCAGCCGCGCGCCACCGGTCTCAATCGCAATTACCGCAAGGACGGCGAGACGATCTGGTGCGAGTGGTACCACTCCTGTCTGCTCGACGAGCAGGGGCGCATCGTCTCGATCCTCTCCTTCGTGCAGGACGTCTCCTCGCGCATCCAGGCCGAGGAGCGGCTGCAGTATCTCGCTACGCGCGATGCGCTGACTGGGCTGCCCAATCGCGTGCTGCTGCAGGAGCGGCTCACGCAGGCCATCGCCCAGGCGCGGCGCAGCGGACGGCGCGTCGGCGTCGTGTTCATCGACCTCGACCGCTTCAAGAACGTCAACGACACGCTTGGCCACCGCATCGGCGACGAGCTATTGAAGCGCGTCACCGCGGCGCTCTCGCACGCCTTGCGCGAGGCGGATCTGCTGGCGCGTCTCGGCGGCGACGAGTTCATGGTCATCGTTGAGGACTTCGACGACCCCGCGGTGCTCAATCGCATCGCCCAGAAGCTGCAGGACGCGGTCTCTCAGCCCTTCGAGATCGAGGAGCACGACATCTACGTGACCTCGTCGATCGGGATTTCGGTTTACCCGGACGACGGCGACGCTCCTGAGGAGTTGCTGAAGCACGCCGACGTGGCGATGTACCGCTCGAAGGAGCTGGGACGCAACACCTACCAGTTCTTCGACGCAGACCTCGCCGAGCGCCGCTTGAAGCAGCACACGCTGGAGGCGGCGCTGCGCAACGCCGTAAAGGATCACGCGCTCAGGCTGCACTATCAGCCCGTCGTGCGCATCGCCGACAAGGCGATCGTCGGTGCAGAGGCGCTGCTGCGCTGGCACGACGAGGAGCACGGCGACGTGCCGCCGCAGGTGTTCATTCCGCTGGCCGAGGAATCCGGGCTCATCCACTCGCTCGGCGAGTGGGTGCTGCGCACGGCGGCCGAGCAGTGCGTTGCGTGGCGCAAAGCAGGGCTCGCGCTCAACGTCTCGGTCAATCTTTCGGGACGGCAGTTCTACCGCGAGGATCTCGCACAACGCATATCGCAGATCGTGCGAGAGGCACAGTGCGATCCCTCATGGATCGAGCTGGAGGTCACGGAGTCGAGCCTGCTGCACGACCTCGACGCGATCCGCCGCGTGCTGACGCAGTTGCGCGAGGAAGGATTCGGTGTGGCGATCGACGACTTCGGCACCGGCTACTCGAGCCTTTCGCACCTGAAGCATTTCCCGATCGACACCCTGAAAATCGACATCTCATTCATCTCCGACATCGAGACCGATCCGGGCGATGCGGCGATCACCGAGGCGATCATCGCGCTCGCGCGCGGGCTGGGCCTGCGCGTCGTCGCCGAGGGCGTCGACGCCCGCGAGCAGCTCGAGTTTCTCTCCTCCCGCGGTTGCCACTGCTTCCAGGGTTTTCTCTTGAGCGAGCCGCTGCCGGCCGACAAGCTTCTCGCGTTCAGCAAGGCGACGCACTAAGCGCTGCGCACCTCGCGCTCGAGCCACTCGAGCAGCGGCTCCGCCGCCGTCTCCCATTTCCGCTCGAGCATCATCATGTGCGCGAGCCCCGGCACGATGACGGCTTCGGTCTCGTGCAGCGCCGCAGTGGCGCGGGCGTCGCCCGGCGTGGAGATGCGGTCGCCTTCCGCAGCGAGCACCAAGGGCGTGACGGTCACACCCGAACGGTCGCTGTGCCAGCGCAGCGTGAGATCGAGAATGGCGCGCGGCGACTCCGGTCCAAGATGGAACAGCGCCCCGGCCAGCACTTCCGCAGCGACATCGTCGCTGAAGTAGAGCGGGCGTAGCGCGGCGAGAACGTCGCCGGCGAGATGCGGCGCATCCAACCGTTGCAGATTGACGAGATATTCCGGCTGCAGCGCGAGAAGCCTCCCCGCGATCGGCCCCAGGCCGCCAGGCGGCACCGGCGCGAGCAGCGCCGCCGCGCGCACCGGACCCTTGACCAGCAGATGCTCGACCACCGATGCACCCATCGAATGCCCGATCAGCACCGGCGGCGCGTCGAAGGTCGATGCGACGCGCTCGACGTCGACTGCGTAGTCGTCGACGCCGGCGACGAACAGCGTCTCGCGCCCGCCGCTCGCCCCGTGTCCGCGCAGTGAAAGCGCGTGCGCAGGGTATCCGTGCGCCGCGAACCACGGTAGAAAATACCGGTCCCAGCACCAAGCATCGCAATAGCCGCCGTGAACGAAAAGCAGCGGGGGCCGGCTGTTCGCCCGAGGCGGGCGATGCGAGCGCACTTCGAGATCGGGTTCTGGAGGCAGCATCGCGTGCTAAGATGGCGGCCGCTGCGGGCGGGCAATGGGACGCTGGGACCTCGCCATCGCTACGCAGTCGAGCGCGCACGAGCGCGCGATTCTACATGACTCGAACCACTCGCCGCGACGAGGCGGCTTTCCCGATTTCCGTCTACGATCCCGAATGCCGTCGCTGCGCGCGGCTTGCGCGCTTCCTGGACGAAGTACACGCGAAGTATCCAGCCTATCACTGCCGCCCGGTGCCACCCTTCGGCGACCGTGTTGCCTCGCTGGTAATCGTCGGCCTCGCGCCCGGCATGCGCGGCGCGAACGCGACCGGGCGTCCATTCACCGGCGACTACGCGGGCAATCTGCTTTATTCGACCTTGCACAAGTTCGGTTTCGCGAACCGGCCGCGTTCCGTTGCCGTGGGCGACGGACTGCGACTCAAGGATGCGCGGGTCAGCAACGCCGTAAAATGTCTGCCGCCGGGAAACAAGCCTTTGCCCGCCGAGATCCGCAACTGCAACAGTTATCTGACCGCGGAGCTGGCGACGCTTCCCGACGGAGCGGCAGTCCTCGCTCTTGGGCGCATCGCGCATGACGCCGCCCTGAGCGCGCTGGGGGTTGCTGCTAGGGGCCGCAAGTTCGCGCACGGCGCGGTGCACGTACTCGATCGCGGCGTGCGGCTCTTCGACAGCTATCATTGCAGCCGCCAGAATACGAACACGAAGCGCCTCACGCCAGCGATGTTCGAACGCGTGTTCGCCGCGATTGCTCGGCACCGCGGAACGCGCCGCGGCGCGACGCGGCGCCGTTCAGCTATCCGTGCCGCCGCGAGGGACGGCTAAAGAACGAGCCATGGCCGAGACGAAGACCACCGCTGACCCCACCTTCGACGCGCGCGAGCTGATCGCGTCGCTGCCGAATCGGCCCGGTGTATACCGCATGCTGAACGCCGCCGGAGAGACGCTCTACGTGGGCAAAGCGCGCGACTTGAAGAAGCGCGTCGCGAGCTACTTCCAGAAGAGCGATCACGAGCCGCGCATCGAGGCGATGGTGGCGCAGGTCGCACGCGTCGAGACGACCGTGACGCGCTCCGAGGGCGAGGCGCTGCTGCTCGAGAACAATCTCATCAAGGCGCATCAGCCGCGGTACAACGTTCTCTTCCGCGATGACAAGAGCTATCCGTATCTATGCCTCTCCGGCGACAAGTTTCCGCAGCTTCGCTTCCATCGCGGAAAATTGGAGAAACCGCACCGCTACTTCGGGCCGTTTCCCAGCGCGGGCGCGGTCCGCGAAGGCATCGCGGTGCTGCAGAAGGTGTTCCAGCTCCGCAGCTGCGAGAACAGCGTGTTCGCCAACCGCTCGCGCCCGTGCATGCTTTATCAGATCCAGCGGTGCACTGGCCCGTGCGTGGGGTTGATCAGCGAGGCCGACTATCAGGAGGACGTGCAGAACGCGGTCTTGTTCCTGCAAGGCAAGACCACCGAAGTGCTCGACGTCCTGCAGAAGCAGATGGATACGGCATCCGCCGTGCTTGCCTTCGAGAAGGCGGCTAAGATTCGCGACAAGATCACGCGGCTCAACACCCTGCAGTCGCGCCAGTTCGTCGAGAGCGCGACGGCAGGCGATATCGACGTCATCGCCGCGGCGAGCGAGCGGGGTCTCACCGCGGTCAACCTGGTCATGATCCGCGGCGGGCGCCACGTGGGCGATCGCACGTTTTTCCCGCAGCACGCGGAAGGCTCGCCGCTCGCGGAGATCATGCCCGCATTTCTGGTGCAGCATTATCTCGAGCGGCAGGCGCCGCCGACAATCATCGCCGAAGCAGCGGAAGACGAGGTGCTGGCCGAGGTTCTTTCAGCGCAATCGGGGCGCAAGGTGCAGCTCACTTCCAATCCCGGCGGCGAGCGCCGAGTGTGGCTCGAAATGGCCGCGCAGAATGCACAGCTCGCGATCCGGCAGAAGCTCGCGCAGAAGGCAACCCAGGACGATCGCCTCGCGGCGCTGCAGGAAGTGCTTGGCTTGCCGGCGACCGCACAGCGCATCGAATGCTTCGACGTGTCGCACACGATGGGCGAGGCGGCGGTGGCGAGCTGCGTCATCTTCGACAAGCTCACGATGCAGACCAACGAGTATCGCCGGTTCAACGTGAAGCCAGCGACCGGCGGCGACGATTACGCGGCGCTGCGCGAGGCGCTGTCACGCCGCGTGGCGCGCATCGTCACCGGAGAGTTTCCGACGCCGGACCTGCTGGTGATCGACGGTGGGAAGGGACAGGTCGGCGTCGCCGCGGAGGTGCTTGCCGAGCAAGGTCTGCACGCGACCCAGTTGATCGGCATCGCCAAGGGACCCGAGCGCAAGCCGGGGCTAGAGGAGATCGTCTTTCCCGATCGCGCGGCGCCGCTTATCCTTCCGCCTGATCATCCGGGATTGCATTTGCTGCAGCAGATTCGCGACGAGGCGCACCGCTTCGCGATCCAGGGCCATCGCGCGCGGCGCGGCAAGGCGCGCACGACCTCCACGCTGCAACAGATCGGCGGCATCGGCGGCAAGCGGCGGCAGGCGCTGCTCGCGCATTTCGGTGGATTGAAAGGTGTGCAGGCCGCGAGCATCGACGACCTCGCGCGCGTGCCGGGAATCAGCCGTGCGCTCGCCGAGCGCATCTTCGCGCAGCTCCATTGAACCCATGACGTTCAACCTGCCTACCGCGCTGACCTGGCTCCGGATCGTGCTGATCCCAGTCTTTGTCGGCGTCTACTACCTGCCGGATTCATTGCTTTCGATGACGGCAAAGAACTGGATCGCGATGACGATCTTCGCGGTTGCCGCGATCACCGACTGGGCCGACGGCTATCTCGCGCGGCGCTGGGGACAGACCTCGGCTTTCGGCGCCTTCCTCGATCCGGTGGCGGACAAGCTGATCGTTGCCGCCGCGCTGATCATGCTGGTGTGGTTGAAACGCGCAGACGCCTGGCTCGCCATCATCATCATCGGGCGCGAGATCGCGATCTCGGCCTTGCGGGAGTGGATGGCGCTGCTCGGACAAGCCAAGAGCGTGGCGGTCGCTTTTGTCGGCAAGGTGAAAACCGCCGCGCAGATCACGGCCATCATCGCGCTGCTCCTCGATCAGCCGCTGATTCCCTATATCGACACGAAAGCGCTCGGCACGGTCGCGCTCTGGGTTGCGGCAATCCTCACGCTGTGGTCGATGGTTCATTATCTGCGCCTCGCGGCACCGCATATCAGGCGTGGAGAGGATCCGCACACGATCCGCGGAGACGAATGACGCCGTCCGCCGACTCCGCGCTGATCGAGAAGATCGCCGTCGCCAACCGGATTCTCTACCGGATCGGCGTGGTCGACGGCTTCGGCCACGTGAGCGCGCGGCACGACAAGTCGTCGGAGCACTTTCTTCTGGCCCGCAACATAGCGCCTGCGCTCGTCAAGCGCGAGGACATTCTCTGCTTCGACCTCGACGGCAACGCGCTCGATGCGGGAAGTAAGCGCGTGTATCTTGAGCGCTTCATCCACGGCGAGATCTATCGCGCACGGCCCGACGTGAAGGCAGTAGTGCATAGCCATTCGCCGAACGTGATTCCTTTCGGAGTCGCGGCGCAGCAGTTGCAGCCGGTGTTCCACATGAGCGGCTTCCTCGGCGAAGGCAGCGCGCTCTTCGACATTCGCGATGTCGCCGGCGATACCAACATGCTCGTGAGCGACGCGAAATTGGGCGCCGCGCTCGCCGCCTGTCTCGGAGCGCGCTCGACCGTGCTGATGCGCGGGCACGGCTCGACGGTGGTCGGCGCCTCGGTGGAGCAGGCGGTCTATCGCGCGTACTACGCGGAGGTCAACGCGCGCCTGCAGATGCAGGCGAGGATGCTTGGCGAAGTGAAATATCTCAGCGCGCAGGAGGCGGCGAAGGCGGCCGCGGCGAACGACACGCAGCTCGCGCGCGTATGGGAGCTCTGGCGCCAGGAAATCGGGTCGATCGACTAGGAGGACGTCATGTCGTCGTGGAAGAGCATTTCAGTTGGAGCGCTCGCGGCGCTGCTCGCGTTGCCGGCAGCCGCGGAATCGAACCGGATCGCCGTCGCCCAGCAGTACGGCGTCTCCTTCCTGCCGCTGATGATCATGGAGCGCGACAAGCTCGTCGAGAAGCATGGCAAGGCCGCGGGGCTTGGCGACGTGCAGGTGAGCTGGGTGAAGGTCGCGGGGCCGAGCGTGATGAACGACGGGGTGATCAGCGGCGCGCTCCAGTTCATCGCGGTGGGCGCGCCATCGCTCATCACGCTGTGGGACAAGACCAACGGCCAGGTGAAGGGCGTCTCGGCGATGACCACCTATCCGCTCTATCTCATCACGCGCAACCCCAACGTCAAATCGGTCCGGGATTTCACCGACAAGGACAAGATCGCGGTGCCCTCGATCAAGGTCTCGACCCAGGCGATCATGCTGCAGATGCTCGCAGCGAAGGAGTACGGCGACGCCGATTGGGCGCACTTCGATCCTTTTACGGTTTCGCTATCGCACCCCGACGCGGTGCTCGCGCTTACCAACAGCTCGGGCGGCGTGGACGCGCATTTCAGCTCCTCACCGTTCTACGAGCAGGAGATCAAGCTGCCCGGGGCGCATCTCATCACCACGAATTACGAGATTCTCGGGGGGCCTGCCACCGCGGTCGTGATTGCCGCATCGAGCAAATACCGAGACGCCAATCCGAAATCGTACAAGGCGTTCTACGATGCGCTCGGCGAGGCCATCGAAGCGATCAACAAGGACAAGCGCGCTGCGGCGAAGGCCTACCTCGAACTGGCCAAGGACACCAAGAACAGCGCGGACGAAATCTACGCCATGATCTCGGCGCACGATTATGCCTACACGCTCGCTCCGCAGAAGGTGTTCAAGACGGCGGAGTTCATGAACCGCATCGGCACGGTCAAACGCAAGCCCGCGTCGTGGAAGGATCTGTTCTTTCCCGAAGTACATGCGCTGCAGGGTGACTGAAAGCGAGGCGCGATGACGCGCGCGCTCCGCATTGGCAGCGGCGCCGGCTTTCAGGGTGACCGGCTCGACGCCGCGCTCACGCTCGTCGCGCGCGGCGAGCTGGACTGGCTCGGGATGGAATGCCTTGGCGAGCGCACCGTCGCGCTGGCGCAGCTTCGCCGCCGCAAGGATCCGTCGGGAGGCTACGATCCGATGCTCGAGCGGCGCATGGCGCGGCTGCTGCCGCTGGCGCGCAAAGCGGGAACGAAGCTCATCACCAACATGGGCGCGGCGAATCCCCTCGCCGCCGCCGACGCGATCGTCGCCATCGCGCGCGAGCAGAGGATTCCGGTCAAGGTTGCGGTCGTCACCGGCGACGACGTGCTCGCGCAGTTGCGCAGCGATGCGCCGGTGATCGAAGCGCGGGGCAAGCTCGGCGACTACGGAGCGCCGATTTCCGCCAACGCGTACCTCGGCGTGTCAGCGCTGCTGCCCGCGCTCGAAAGCGGCGCGGACGTGATCATCACCGGACGCGTCGCCGATCCGTCGCTGTTCCTCGCGCCGATCGTTCATCGTTACGGCTGGTCGCTGGACGATTTCGATCGCCTGGCGCGAGGAACCTGCGTCGGGCATCTGCTCGAATGCGCGGGGCAGCTTACCGGCGGCTACTTCGCCGATCCGGGACCGAAGGACGTGCCCGACATGGCGTGGCTCGGATTCCCGTTCGCCGACGTCGCCGACGACGGCAGCGCGACGATCGGCAAGGTGGAAGGCACGGGCGGCGCGATCAGCCTTGCCAACACCAAGGAGCAGCTGCTCTACGAGGTCACCGATCCACACGGCTACGTCACCCCGGACGTGATCGCCGATTTCTCGCGCGTGACCCTGAACGAAGTCGTGCCGCAACGCATCGTGGTCGTCGGCGCGACAGGGAAGGGCAGACCCGCGCAACTCAAGGTCAGCGTCGGCTATCACGCGGGCTTCGTCGGCGAGGGCGAGATCGGGTACGCAGGTCCGAATGCGATGAGCCGGGCCCAGCTCGCCGGCGAGATCGTGCGCGAGCGGCTCGAAGGACAGTTCGCCGACATGCGCATCGATCTCATCGGGAGCACCTCGCTGCACGGCCGAGCCTTCGACAAGGACGAGCATCCGTACGAAGTGCGGTTGCGCGTGGCGGCGCGAGCGCCGACCGCGGAGCTGGCGGCGATCGTCGGCGAGGAGGTGGAAGCGCTCTACACCAACGGCCCGGCAGGCGGTGGAGGCGCGCGCAAATACGTCAACGAGCAGATCGGCATCGTCTCCACGCTGATCGATCGCGAGCGCGTCCGCACCGAGGTGACGCTGCGCGAATGGACCCCGCATGCCGAAACTGTATGAGCTCGCGCATTGCCGCGCCGGCGACAAGGGCGACACCTCGATCCTGTCGCTGATCGCGTACCGGCAGGAATCCTACGAGCTCCTCGCTGAGCGCGTGACCGTCGAGGCGGTGAGGGCCCACCTGGGCGACATCGTGCGCGGCGAGATCGTGCGCTACGAGCTGCCGCAGCTCGGTGCGCTGCAGTTCGTCTGCGCGCTCGCGCTCGCGGGCGGCGTCACCACCTCGCTCTCGCTCGACGCGCACGGGAAGGCGCTAAGCTACGCGCTGCTGCAGATGGAGATCTGACGGAACATATCACTTTGGGGAGCTCCATCTCCTCGCGAGATCGCCGAATTCCTCGAGCAGCCTCGCACGGCTCTGATCGCTTTCGAGCGACCTGAAGCGCACCTCGTCCATCGCCTTCTTGAAATCTTCCTGGCTGACGCGCTGGTAATAAGCGAAGTCGTTCAACGCGCCAATGAGCCGGATGATTTTCTCGGTGAGCGCGGCTTTGTAAGCCGCGCGGTCGTATTGCTTCGGGTAGACCTCGACGGGCATCGGGACGATCGGCCCCGGCTCGTTTACGAGGGCCGTGTCGACGCGCGGAAATATATCGCGCGCGCAGTACGTCGTCGTGTAAGTCCTGCGAGTGGAGTCCACCTTCAGGACGAATCGCCCTTCCTTGTTGTCGGAGGTCGTCGCATAGAGCGGACTGTCGCCGAAGGCAGGGCAGTCGGCTCCTCCAGTCTCCTTCGACTGACTCCACACCCTGATATCGAGCTTGATCGGCTGCTTTGAGTCGGTTTTGTCGACCACGACGACCTGTCCAGGGTGCTGCACTTCTCGAGCCAGCGCTCGATCCCCGGCATTGAGCAACAGGATCAGCGCGACCGACGCGAGAGCAACGAAATTCCAACCAGCCATAATGCTCCTCCGATCAACGTAATCACCTGGTTATAGAGCGAAGCCTTGCTCGGTGGAAATATCTCGACGTCCGCCGGGTCGGGCCGAAATGCGATGACGCTCAAGTCGACGCGCGGAGAGCAGCCAAACGCGACGACCTGAGGGTACCGGAATTGCTTGATGACGAGCGACGGGTTTTGCGTATCCAGGTCTTGAGTCCGAACGTCGCCGACCTCTTGGTCACGCTCCGATGGAGGTAGCGGCTGACATTTCGCGTCCTTTCGCGGCGGCAATAGCACATCGAGTTGTGTGGTGACCGGCACCGCCCCGCGAATCCCGACCTCCAGGCGTTCCTGGGCGCTGGAGAGTTCGACGACCCCGATTCCATAGAAATACACGATTGCCCATCCTAGAGCGGCTGTTGCGAACGCGATCGCCGCGAGGCCGAGCAATCCCAGGACGATGCGAGAGCCGGGGCGCGGCGATCCCGGACCGAAGCCAATGTCCGGCCTTGGTTTCGCCCACCGAGCGAGAGCTGTAGCAGCGAGATTGATGAGGAGAATTCCGCTGACGGCGACGGCGGCCAGTTTCCAGATTACCCCGACCTTGCTGAAGGTCTCGAAGGCACCT
This sequence comes from Casimicrobiaceae bacterium, assembly GCA_035543635.1. GTDB lineage: Bacteria > Pseudomonadota > Gammaproteobacteria > Burkholderiales > Casimicrobiaceae > PALSA-1003. Next base: position 1,956 of record DATKJP010000032.1, on the reverse strand, counting down.
GCGAGGCCCAGGATCGCAACAATGATCTGGATGATCTCAGCCATCTCCATTGCGGACCCCTCGTGATCGCCTACCGTACTCCGCGTGCGTAGTACTTGAACAGGTCGTCCTGCTGCGCCTTGGTCAGCGGGGCGGGGAGGAATTTCATGTTAACCGCATCCGCCATCGCTTCGTCGAGGCCTGAGAGCCGATCGAGCCGCAGGTTCTCGCGTGGATAGAACTGGTCGCGAACCTCCTTCGCCAGCGTCTCCGGGACATTCACCCATTCCGCGTACGACTTCAGCGCGGCAAGATCCGAGTACATCCAGTCGAGCGTCTCGCTGTACGCCTGGAAGAAGCGGTTGACGACATCGCGGCGCTGCTCGACCACGGCGGTGTTCGCGATCATCAGCCGCACCGTCTGATTGCGAAATGCGGGAACTTCGCTTTCGCGCGCGACGATGCGAATGCGCCCCTGCTGCAATGCCTCCACCCCGAAGGGCGGTGACGACCAGCCGATGTCGACTTGGCCGGACATCGTCTGTGTGAAGGTCGACGCCGGACTTCCCGTGGCGACGGGCTTCATCTGCACTCCGAATTCGCGGATGAATGCGAGCACGGCAAGGTTGGTCGACGAGCCGGTGGTCGAGTAGGCGATCGTCTTGCCGGTCGCGTCCTTGATGCTCTTGATCGGCGAGTTGGCGGGAACGTACCAGAAGAGATCGTCCGCACCGGTAGTCGAGTTGGCGATCGCGCGCACCGGCGCGCCCTTGGCGAAGGCGCCGAGCACTCCCGCGGTCCCGACGCCGATGCCGATGTCGACGCTCCCCGAGATCACCGCCTGCAGGGTCTCGCCCGCGCCCTGCGTGTAGAGAATCTCGAGCGTGAGGCCGCGCTTCTTGAAGAACCCCGCCTTCTGACCCAGCTCGGGCGCCGCATTCTCCCAGTTGCCGCGCTGCCCGATTGCGAGCTTGAGCGTGTCTTCGGCGAGCGCGATCGAGGCGGCCGTCATCAGCCCGACCAGCGGGGCGACGAGCGCGAGCCGGCGTAGCCTTGCTGCCTTCATGGGTTCCTCCGCGGCGGCGTCAATGAGTAACGATCATGAGCTTATCACCGGATTGATGGTACGAATCGGGTGCCTGGATAGCGATATAATCAGCGTTCCAAGAGGCCGGAACAGGGGTGGTCTCTCCCAGCACACCAGCGCCGACGCGGACCAGCGCCGGCGTCGTCCAAATCGCAACGGAGGTACGAACATGCCACGCATTGGTGACGAAGCACCGGACTTCACGGCCGAAACGACCGAAGGTCCGATTAAGTTTCACGAGTGGATCGGGAACGGGTGGGCGGTTCTGTTCTCGCATCCGAAGGATTTCACGCCGGTATGCACCACCGAGCTCGGCTACATGGCGAAGCTCAAACCGGAGTTCGACAAGCGCAACACCAAGGTCATCGGACTCTCCATCGATCCGGTGAGCGATCATCAGAAGTGGGTCAAGGACATCGAGGAGACACAAGGGGCGAAAGTGAACTACCCGATGATCGGCGATTCCGATCTGAAGGTCGCCAAGCTCTACGACATGATCCATCCGAACGCGAGCCCCGGTCCGCGCACGGCCAACGATAACGCGACGGTACGCACGGTGTTCTGGATCGGGCCCGACAAGAAGATCAAGGCAATGATCTCGTACCCGATGAGCGCCGGTCGCAACTTCGACGAGGTGTTGCGACTCCTCGACGCCGTGCAGCTCAACGCGAAGTTCACGGTAGCCACGCCCGTGAACTGGAAGCCGGGTCAGGACGTCATCATTCCGACTTCGGTCTCCGACGATGACGCGAAAAAAAAATATCCCCAGGGTTACAAGACGCACAAGCCTTACTTGCGCACGGTGGCGCAACCGAAGTGACGGCGGCAACCGTCGCGACAGGGGCGCCGCTCGGCGCCCCTGTTCATTGATAAGAACAGTTCGGAACTCT